>JBGPMG010000001.1:0-61809 GCA_041486815.1 Candidatus Eiseniibacteriota bacterium
AGACCACGGCTTCGATCTCGAGCGCCCGGGTCCACGCGATCTCGCCCAGCAGCCACGGCGTTTTCTTCCGGGTCAGCTCTGCCGCGGCCGCGGCGTCGAGATAGATGGTCGCGTTGGGGTGTTGCTGGAGATGTGTGGCCGCCACGGAACGGTCGATGTCGCCCTCGACGGCCCGCTTCACGATCGCCGCCTTGTGCTCGCCAGCCGCGACGAGCGCGATCTCCTTCGCCTCCAAGATCGTCCCGACGCCCATCGTGATCGCCTCGACCGGCACGTTCTCCGTTCCGAAGAAGTCCGCCGCGGCCACGCGCCGCGTGATCGCATCGAGGACCACGAGTCGCGTGCGCGAGCCAGCATCGGATCCCGGCTCGTTGAAGCCGATGTGACCCGTCTGGCCGATGCCGAGGATCTGGAAGTCGATCCCGCCCGCGTCGGCGATCGCGCGCTCATAGTCGGCGCAGTGCGCCTCGACCTGGTCGCGAGGAATGTCCCCGTGAGGAATGTGGACGTTCTCCGGCCTGATGTTGACGTGCTCGAAGAAGTTCTCCCACATGAACCGGTGGTAGCTATGGAGGCTGTCGGGTGCCATGGGGTAGTACTCGTCGAGATTGAACGTCACGACGTTGGAGAGGTCGAGGCCGTCCTCGCGGTGGAGCCGGATCAGCTCCCGGTAGACGCCGACCGGCGTCGATCCGGTCGCCAGGCCGAGGACTAACTTCGGACCCACTTCGCGCGGAGCGCGGATGAGCTCCGCTATCCGGCCCGCGACCCGCCGGGCGATGTCGCCGTAGGCCTCCAGCACCACGACCGGCAAATGTTCAGGAATCTCGCGCATGCTTCCTTTCTATCGGCCGCCCGGCGCGGGTTGTAGAGCGCCCGCCGTGTGGCGGCCTGGATGGGATCGGGGTCGGGAGACCGGCCCCGCTCCTTGTAACATCATACATTGCAACCGGGTGACGGGCTTCCTGGGGCCGTCTTTGAGAGGATTTTCAAGTTCGGCGCAGGAACCGGATAGCCGGGCCGGGCGTCCCGGCGGAATCTATCGGGGACGCGACTCTCAATCAGAGGAGGTCCCAATGGGCTCGTTCGTTCCGTTCAAAATCTCCGCTCTTCCTTTGGATGCGTTCGCGCCGCTCTTCGATCTGAGCGACGCCGACCTGACCGCGCGGGGTATGCGCCGGATGGTCGCGGACTCGAAGCCCGGCTATCCGTGCCGGGTGAGCCTCGTCGACGCCGAGGTCGGCGAACGCGTACTGCTCCTGCCCTACCCGCACCATCCCGGCCCGGGCCCGTACCGCGCCTCGGGGCCTGTCTTCGCGCGCGAAACCGCGCTGCAGGCGCAGCCGCGCGTGAATGAAGTCCCCGAATCGGTTCGGAGCCGGCTCCTGTCCGTCCGCGGCTACGACCGAGAGGGAATCTTGGTGGTCGCCGACGTGACCGAGGGCCGGGCGCTCGAGGAGTGTGTCGCCCGGCTCTTCGCCGATGACCGGGTCGACCACCTGCACCTCCACAACGCCCGGGCCGGCTGCTACAGCTGCCGGGTCGATCGCGCTTGAGCGAGCAGGATCTTCGTCTCAGCAAGAGCCGCGCGCCTGCCGATAGTTGTCGGCATGATCGGAGAACGGGTACCGGAGGGGTGGCAGGTTCGACTCAAGCCGAGCGGGGTCACCCGGTTCATCTCGGCGGCCTTTCTGCTCTTCTGGCTCTGCGGCTGGGCGGTCGGAGAAGGGATCGTCCTATGGGTCCTCGCTAAGGGAATCCTCGCCCTGATGAACGGCGCGCCGTTCGAGGAGGGGCACGCTCCTCTGGGATTCGGCCCCGCCATGGCGATCGGAGCCTTCCTGATCCTTTGGCTCTCCCTGTGGACCCTCGGGGGACTGGCCGCCTTGGGCGAGGTGCTCCGGCTCCTGTGGTCGGAGGATCGGCTGATCGTGAATGCCGGAGGTATCACCATCGTGCGCTCCCGGGGACCGTTCCGCCGGACGCGCGACCTTCCTCGGGACGTCATCCGGCGCATCAGCCTCGTCCCACGAAACGACGCCCTCGCCGCCGAGACCCCGCGCGGGAGGGTGGAGCTCTCTCGTCTCGGGACGCACGCGGAGAGGGAAGAGGCGGCCGCCGCGCTTCGATCCGAGCTGTGCCTCAAGGACGTAGCTCCCGAGGTGGAAGCGACCTCGCTGCCGAAAGGGTGGGCCGAGGTCATCACCCCTGAGGGTGAGCGGGTGGTTGCCGTCGACGCCACGACACAGAGAGTCCAAGCGCGTGCCGCTGCGTTGCTCGCGGTGGGCGTGGCCGCCGTCGACTTCGCGATCCTCAGGCAGGCGCTCGAGCGGGCCATCGTGATTCCTTTCGCGGTATTCGGCTTGCTCGGCGCGTTGGGGCTGGTCTGGGTCGCGGTCTGGCTTGCCCGGGGCCGCATGGAGTGGAAGATCGGAAGCGGAAGTTTGACGCTCCGCCGGCGCTTCGGGTCTTCGGTGCGGGATCTTTTCGAAGCGCGGCGCCTCGAGCTGGTCGTTACGAGAGACAGCGACGGGGACGAATGGTTCGCTCTGGAGGCCCTCCGAGAAGGCGCCACCGAACCGCCCGAACCGGTCGTGTGGGTTCGAAGGATCTCGAAGGACCGCCGGCGCGTCACCGCGGCGATCAACGAGCCGACCGTTCCGCGACTGCTCGGAGCGTGGCTTTCCCGGAGCGCGGGCGTTCCCATCGTGGACCGCACATCTCCGGAGGCCCGGCAGGCCGAGATGACGCAGTTGCGCGATCAGCTCGAGAAGGCGGGACCTCTGGGACGGGTGGCCGCGAAGCTCATCGGCGACTCCATCAATCGACCCCGGAAGAGCGCCTAGAAGCGCGCCTAGAAGCGCGCCTAGCCGGCCGCTCGATCAGTCCCCTGACGGTGGCGGCGGCGGCGCGAACAGGATCGCGAGCCGCGGGACGCGCCCCATCGAGGTCCAAGCGTCCATTCCCGCCGTCCACACCATGCTCTCCCCAGTGAGCTGTCCCGCCGACACCGCCTGGCCGAGCTGGGCCATCGAATACGGCCCGAACGTCCGCCCCCCCGAAGCAACGTGCCAGAGTCCGGGATCGGACTCCGGCGTCGGCGGGATCAGTTGGAGCGGCGACCTCGATGGGGCGGCCGCGGTGCCGAGCCCCGCGATCGCCATGCCCATACCCAGACCGACCCCAGCCCCGGCCAGCCCGCCGGCCGGATTCGCCGCCGCCGTCGGGATCGACGCGCCCAGCTGATACTGCTGATAGCGGTTCATGTCTCCGATCACGCCCATGCTCGACCGGGCGTCGAGCGCTTGCTCCACCTGCTCCGGGACCGAGATGTTCACGATGATGAGCTGCGGCAGATCGAGCCCGTATTCGTCGTCGATCTTCGCCAAGACCGTCTTCCGCAGCTGCTCGGAAAGCCGGCCGTAATTGGAAGCCAGATCGACGACCGAGACCTCGGATTTGGACACCATGCTCGAGAATTCAGAGGCGACAATCGAGCGGAGCAGAACTTCAATCTCGTCGGCCTCGAACGAGCCGTCGGTGCCGACCAGCTCGGCCAGCAGCGCTTCGGGCTTCGAAGCACGGAGCGCATACGTCCCGAACGCGCGCACGCGGAGCGGCCCGAACTCGGGATCGCGGAGGAGAACAGGGTGCGGCGTGCCCCACTTGAGATCGGTGACCTGGCGCGTGGCGACGAAGTAAACCTCGGCCTTGAAGGGGCTGTTGAACCCGAACTCCCACCCGCGGAGCGTGGTCAGAATCGGGATGTTCTTGGTCACGAGCTCATAGGTGCCCGGCTGGAAGACGTCGGCCACGCGCCCGCGGTCGACGAAAATGGCGGATTGCCCCGGCCGCACAACGAGGCGCGCGCCGTTCTTGATCTCGTTCTGGTAGCGCGGGAACCGCCAGACGAGCGTGTTTCGATTGTCGTCGACCCATTCGATGATGTCGACCAACTCGCCGCGGAGCTTGTTCACGAATCCCATCGGTTCCTCCTCAGTCGAACGTCATCGCAAGCGTCTAGACCGTGCGCTCGTCATTTCAGGAACTCCGCGATCAGATCCCCGATGCTCTTGATGGGGCGTCCGAAGCCGAATCGGCCCCACTGAGTCGGCGCACCCGATCGGGCCCGTTCCTCAGCGAGGAGCTGCTCCGCCGCCACGATCGCCGCGGTCCGGGACGGGTCGGCCGGTAGCGTCCAGCCACCCTCCTTCTCCGGCTGCGGCACTCTCTCGAGGCCGCCGCCGAGAACGAACGCCGCGATGTCCTCCATCTCATGCGCGTCGAGCCAGGTGCCATGGCTCCCGCACCAGTCGACGATGACGCCGGAACGGTGCCCGAAGTTCTTCCGCTGCATCGCTCCGCGGCACACGGGGCAGTGGCGGTAGGCGACCGCGCCCTGCCATGCCGCGCGCCGTTCCCGAGGAGCGTCCCCGCCGGCGGGTTGTCCCTCGCGCCGCCGGCGCTCGCGCACCCGATCGACTAGGCGGTCCATCACGTCGCCCGGCGCCCAAAGGCCGAGGCACATCGGGCACTCATCAACCCAGAGTCCGCCCAAGCTGCGCGCCACGAGATGAACGCCGGAGCAAAGCGGGCATTCGAGGGGATCCGCGGTCCGGCGGACGGGCTGCGGCAGGAACGCGACCCCGCACGCCGTGCAATGACGAGCCCGCTCGGGATTTCGGGCGTAGCACTCGGGACAGACGGGGCCCGCGGGGGCGGAGTCCCGAACGATGGCGGCATGGCAGTAGGAGCAGACCTGCTCGCCTTCGGCCACAAGCGCTCCGCACGCCGCGCACCGCTTCACCGCGGCGTCGACCGCGGCCGGCGGTTTCGTTGAGATCGTCGCGCCGCAGGGGCAGGTGACCGTCTCGTCGGCTACGTCGGCGACATCGTATTGGGCGTGGCAGTTGGGGCAGGCGACCAGCTTCACGACAGCTCCTCCGGAGTCTGTGGGCTATCCGGTGGTTATCGGCGGGTCGCACGGAGTTCTTGAGATTCAGAGGCGCCTAGGGCGGCTCGAGCTGGGTGGGGCGGGACGACCGAACCACGGCGAGGCATACCTTGGTACCGCTGGAGATTCTCATGGCCCACGCGTAGCCTGCGGTTGGACTCTGTCCGAATCCGATCCGTTCACGGAGGTACAAGATGAAAGTGGTCTGGAATCTGTCCGCGGCGCTCTTGTTGGCAGCCTTGGTCTCGTCCCCCGGCCCTGCGATGGCCCAGGGAAAATTCATCTCCACTCCGGCGACGGTCGTGAATCCGTTGATTCCGCGACTGAACGACATCGCCGGGGTCGGTGCCCCGGCCCTTGTCGATGAACTTCGGAAGGGTGGCCTGGTTATCTTCTTCCGCCACGCGGCGACGGACTGGAGCCAGTTAGATGTTTCGTACGAGGACTTCGAGAATCGCGCAGGGCAGCGCAATCTTAGTGAGGCTGGCAAGGCGGACGCGGCGAGCATTGGGAAGGCATTTCAAGATTTGGGGATCCCGATCGACAGTGTGCTCGTGAGTCCCATGTGGCGCTGCAGAGACACGGCGCAGATCGCATTTGGGCGCTACGAGAAGAGGATCGAGCTGTTCGGCAAGGTTCCGCAGAAGGGGAGCGTGGATGTCACCGAACTGCGCTCTCAGTATCGTGCCGCCCGGACCAAGATGTTGAGCACGGCCCCGACCCATGGGATGAACCGAGTCCTGGTGGGCCAGCAGGATCCCATGATTCCGGTCATTCGTGGGCTCCATCGCGATGAGCTGCGGGAAGGCGACGCGTTGGTCATCCGGCCGCTCGGTGGGGGAAAGTTCAAGATTCTGGCGCAAGTGACCCCGGCCGACTGGTCTCGTCTCGCGGCGGTGCACTCCGCGGGGGCCGCGAAGTAGAACGCCATAGGGTCGCAGCCGGGACCTAAGTCGAGGGCACGTCAAGGGGCTTCGCACGCGCCGGTGCCTGGTCGGCGGCCTGCACCGCGACGAACCAGACGCCTGCCGCGTAGATGAGGAGATCGATCCGCCACTCGCCGGAGAAGGCGTGCACCACAGTGGCCACGCCGATGGTGAGGAGAAGCAAGGCGGCGCCCAGGCGGAGCGTCTGAGGCACCAAGAACAGCAAGGCGCCGATCGCCTCCACCGCTGCCAACACCGCGACGTGAGGATTGTGGTGGCCCCCTTCCCCCGGATGCACCGCCCAGATCACCGACCGCACGCTGAGCCACAAGATCCCCAGGCCGAGGACAAGGTGAAACGCGGTGAAAGACCGGCGAAGCAGGGGCGTGGTCACCATTCCCTCCATGTTCGAGTGAGGCGCCATCAACCGGGTGCGTCGGCTACTTCCGGCGCCTGGTCCGCGTGGTCCGAGAGGCTTGGCGCTCGGTCAGGTGGTGGCTCGCCGAGGCTCTCAGATCGAGGCCGTAGAGGGCGCGGAAGCTCGCGATTCTGCGAAGCGTCGACCGGCTGAAGGCGCGCTTTCCTTCGAACGCGTGGAGCACGACTCCTTCGAGGAGGTCCCCGAGGGTGATCTCATGGTGGGTCGCGAGGGCTTTCAGGACCCTCAAGATCCGCTTCTCGATCCGGACGCCCGTCTGCACCCGCTGAACGACGATCCGGGCGGCCTTGGAGTCGCGTGCCTTCATGGTACCAATGTACCACGGTACCAAATGGGGCGCAAGCGTCCTCCCAATGCTTTCTTGTTGACAAATATATAACTTGTTATATATTCACCCCGTGAGCCTCGACCACATCCTTCTCGGTCTCTTGCGCGAGCCCGGCTCGGGCTACGACCTGAAGAAGGTCTTCGACGAGCGGATCGGCTACTTCTGGGCCGCCGAGCTGAGCCAGATCTACCCGACGCTGGAGCGCATGGAACGGCGCCGGTGGATCCGGGGCCGTCGCGCCGCGTCCAAGCGGGGTTCCGGGCGTCGCGTTTACGCGATTACCTCTTCCGGGCGGCGGGCGCTCCGCGAATGGCTTCGCGGCGAACCCCAATTTGGGGATGAGCGCTTTTCCTATCTGGCCCAGGTCTATTTCATGGACGAGCTCGGGGACCTGGGAAGCACGCTCCTGTTCTTCCGGCGTATGCGGGAGCATTTCGCCTCGAAGCTCGACGCCTTGCGCGCCCTCGACCGCCAGTGGGCCGAGGCGGACCCTCACTACCCCGACGTCCTCTTACCAGAGGAACTGCACCTTCAGCTCGCGCTTCGGAAGGGCCTTCTCTCGCTGGAGGCGCATGTGGCCTGGTGCGACGAGGCCATTCGGCGACTGAGCGCGCGCCTTCGCGGGGCGAAACCCTCGCGTCCCCGAGCAAGGAGAACCCAATGACGACGGATCCGGTCCAATCGCCACGCAAGTCTCCCTATCCCGAGCCGATCGCTCCTTACAGGCACACCGCCATCCTCGTGCTTCTCTTCATCGCCGTGACGATCGGCGGAGCGCTGTTTCAGGGGCGGGGAGCGGGCCCGGCGGAGCCCGCGCGGCACCCCAGCGTGGTGCCGCTCTACGTGTCGCTTCTCGCACTCGAGTGGGGGCTCGTCCTATTCATCTGGCGCGGTGCGCTGGGGCGGGACGCGGCGAAGATGAAGGAGCTGATCGGTGGGCGGTGGAGCCGACCGCGAGATGTCGTGCGCGACGTCGCGCTCGCGATCGGGGCCTGGCTGGCCTGGGTCGGAATCCAGCGCGGCTGGGACACGTGGCTTCACCCAGGTCATCCGCGAACCATCGAGAATCTCCTCCCTCAGGGTGTGGTCGAGATCTCGCTCTGGATCGCGCTTTCGATCAGCGCCGGATTTTGCGAAGAGCTGGTCTTTCGCGGCTACTTGCAGCGGCAGTTCTCGGCGCTCACCCGAAGCAACGTCATCGGCCTGATATTACAAGCCTTGCTCTTCGGCGTATCGCACGGCTACCAAGGGGTCGCCGCGACGATCAAGATCACCCTCTTTGGGGTCGTCTATGGCATTCTGGCACTCTGGCGTCGGAGTCTCCGGCCGGGCATGATCGCTCACGCTTGGTCGGACATCTGGTCGGGCTGGCTCGGCACATTCTGAGGGAGGGTCTCGAGATGGGTGACGAAGGGAAGGTCAGGTATCGATCGGGCCATGCCGGAACGATCACGGGGCCCTTGTGGTTCATCGGCTGGCTGTTCACCATCGGGTATCTCCGTCTTGCCTTCTGGAAGGGAGTTCTCGCCCTGATCGTCTGGCCGTACTACCTGGGGAGTTTCCTGCGAAAATAGGAAGCCGTGCACGCGGCGCCCGCTGAAATCCAAGCAAGATGGCACGTTGCCAGACCTCTGCCTGGCCCCTAGAATCTCCGTCCCATGCTCAAAACCTCCCCCTTTCATTCCCGCACGGCGCCGCTGGTGCGTGCCCAGACATGGCGTCGCTGGGCGGGCTACCAGATGGCGAGCGCGTACGACCCGCACCCCGATCGCGAATACGCTTCGATCCGAAACGCGGCCGCCCTGATCGACGTTTCGCCGCTCCACAAGTACATGCTGACCGGCCCGGATTCGGCCCGACTCCTCGATCGGATGATCACCCGCGACATGACCAAGTGCACGGTGGGGCAGGTCTACTACACGCCGTGGTGCGATGCCGCGGGGAAGGTGATCGACGACGGAACCGTGAGCCGGCTCGCCGACTCCACCTACCGCCTCACCAGCGCCGATTCCTCGCTCCGATGGCTCCAGATGAACGCGGTCGGCATGGACGTCCGGATCGAGGACGTATCGGAGCGGGTCGGGACGCTCGCGCTCCAAGGGCCCCTCTCCCGAGCGATCCTGAGTCAACTCTCCCCGGCAGACTTTACGAAGCTGAAGTACTTTCGCGTCATCGAGACGACGGTGGGCGGCATCCCGGTGACCGTCTCCCGCACCGGCTATACCGGGGATCTGGGGTACGAGATCTGGGTGGAGGCGGCGCGTGCCGAGGCGCTGTGGGACGCTCTGGTCGAAGCGGGAACCCCCTACGGGATCACGCCCGCCGGTGTCTGGGCGCTCGACATTGCGCGGATCGAGGCGGGGCTGATCATGCTCGACGTCGATTACTTCTCTGCGCACCACGCGCTGATCGAAGAACGGAAGTCCTCACCGTACGAGATCAACCTCGGATGGACGGTGAGCGCGGGGAAGGGACCATTCAACGGCCGGAAGGCCCTCGCGGCCGAGCGCGTCCGCGGCGCCGCCTGGGGATTCGTGGGGCTCGAGCTGGATTGGGATTCATTCGAGCGACTCTTCCGGACGCATCATCTCCCGCCGCATCTTTCGAACATCGCCTGGCGCGCCAGCGCTCCGACCTATCGGGACGGCGTTCAGATAGGCTACGCGACCAGCGGAACCTGGTCGCCGCTCCTCAAGAAGCCATTGGCCCTCGCGCACCTGAGAGCGCCGCATTTCACGCCCGGCACCCAGGTCCAGCTGGAGATCACGGTCGAGCACACTCGGAAAACGGCCGACGCCGTCGTGCGCAAGCTCCCCTTTTACGATCCCGAGCGCAAGAAGGCATGAGCCCCCAGCGTTACGATGCCGTCCTGATCGGGGGCGGGCACAACGGATTGGTCGCGGCCGCCTACCTCGCCCGCGCGGGGAAGAAGACGCTGGTTCTGGAGCGGCGCCCGCTTCTGGGTGGAGCCGCCGTGACCGAGGAGGTCTTCCCAGGGTTCAAATTCTCCGTCTTCTCGTACGTTGTGAGTCTCCTGCGTCCGGAGATCATCCGGGATCTCGACCTTCCACGGCACGGCCTTCAGATCCTGCCGCTCGAGAGCACGATCACCCCCCTCGACAACGGCGACTACCTGGGGTCGTGGTCGGATCCGGACGAGACGCGCCGCGAGCTGGAGCGCCACTCGACGCGCGACGCCGACGCCGCGGCCGTATTCGGCCGGCTCATGCACCACATGGCGATGGCGGTCAAGCCGATCATCGGAATGGTTCCGCCCGATCCGGCGTCCCTCGCGCCGTCGGACCTGCGCGGCCTCCTCAAGCTGGGCAGGCACTTCCGTTCGCTCGGCGCCGAGCGGTTCCACGCGCTCCACAAACTCATGACGATGAGCAGCGCCGACTATCTCGACGAGTGGTTCGAGTTCGGGCCGCTCAAGGCCACGAAATCGGCCAGCGGCATCATCGGAACCTTCTTGGGGCCGCGCTCACCCGGATCCGCATACGTGCTCCTCCATCACTACATGGGAGAAATCGACGGCGCGTTCCGGGCGTGGGGCTTCCAGAAGGGAGGAACCGGAGGAATCAGCAACGCGATCGCCGGCGCGGCGCGCGCGGCCGGCGCGGAGATACGCACCGACGCTGCCGTCGAGCGCGTGCTCGTCCGAAACGGACGCGCGACGGGCGTCGCGCTCGCGAGCGGGGAAGAGATCGCCGCCGACCTCGTCGTCTCGGGGCTCGATCCTCGGCTCACGTTCACCCTGCTCGTCGAGCCGCAGACGCTGCCCTCCGACCTGCTCGAGGGAGTCCGCCGATACAAGTTCCGCGGCTCCTCGGGGAAGGTGAACCTCGCGCTCTCCGGGCTCCCCGACTTCACCTGCCTGCCCGGGAAGGGCCCGCACCTGCGCGGCGCGGTCTCCATCAGCCCCAGCATTGAATACCTGGAGCGGGCCTACGACGACGCCAAGTACGGCGAGTTCTCACGGAATCCCTACATGGACATCGTAATCCCGTCGATGATCGATCCCGGCATGGCGCCGCCCGGGAAACACGTCATGAGCATCTTCGTCCAGTACGCGCCCTACGCCCTGAACGGCGGTTGGACCGACGCGAAGCGCGAAGCGTTCGGCGACGCGGTGGTCGACACCCTGGAGCGCTACGCGCCGAACATCAAGTCGTTGATTCTCCACCGCCAGGTCCTGACGCCGGCGGACATCGAGCGGATCACTGGCCTCTCGGAAGGGAACATCTTCCAGGGCGAGCTGGCGCTGCAGCAGCTCTTCTTCCTCCGGCCGGTTCCGGAATGGGCGAAGTACCGCACCCCGATCCACGGCTACTGGCAGTGCGGGGCGGGGACCCACCCCGGCGGCGGGATCATGGGCGCGTCGGGAAGGCTCGCGGCGCTCGAAATATTGAGGAACGGGCGATGACGGCGCCGAAGTACGACGCGATTGTGATCGGAGCGGGCGCGAACGGGCTCACCGCCGCCACGGCGCTGGGCAAGGCCGGCCTGCGCGTTCTATTGCTCGAGCGGGGCAAGACGGCGGGTGGCCAGGGAGGGGTCGTGGAATTCGCTCCCGGCTTCAAGGCCGCTCCCCTCGGCTCCGATCCAGGCTGGGTTCCCCCGGCGGTAGCGAGAACGCTTCGGCTCGACACGCTCGACCGCGTCGCCGCCGACACGCCCGTATCGGTCGCGGTGGAGCCCGGGAAGTTTCTCACCCTTTCGAGGGACGTTTCCCGCGCCGCGGACGCCATCCGCGCCTACTCAGGCAGCGACGCGGTGAAGTGGCCGGCCTTCACGGCGCGGCTGAAGAAGCTGGCGGGATTCCTCGGGGTCCTCTACCAAACTCCCGCGCCGGACATCGATGCGCGGTCGCTTGCCGATCTGCTCCCGCTGCTCGGCGTCGGCGGAAAATTCCGGGCCTTGGGCCGAGTCGACATGATCGAGTTCCTGCGCACGCTCCCGATGTCGGTCTGGGAGCTTCTCGACGACTGGTTCGAGAGCGCGCCGCTCAAGGCCGCTGTCGCCGCGGGTGGAATTCAGGATTTTCAGCAGGGCCCGCGCTCGGGCGGGACCGGCTTCGTCCTCCTCCACTACCTGGTCGGCGCGTCCGCTGGCTCGGTGAGGGGACGGGCGCCGTGGGTTGCGGGGCCCGACGCGTTCACCGAGGCGGGGGAGGAAGCGGCGCAGAGGGCGGGCGTCACGGTGCGCACAGCCGCGCCCGTCGCCCGCGTGCGAGTGAAGGACGACGCGGTCGTTGGTGTGGCGCTCGAGAATGGGGACGAGATCGACTCGGGCTACGTGCTCTCGACCGCCGATCCCGCGCGCACGCTCCTCGATTGGGTCGACCCGGTCTGGCTCGACCCGGACTTCATCGACGCCGTTCGAAATATCCGGTACCGCGGCTGCACCGCGGTCGCGCTCTATGCGCTGGATGCGCTACCTCGGGTTCCGGGGCTCGCGACGCCTGAGGCGCTCGCGGGCATCGTCTCGCTCACGCCGCGCCTGGAGTTGCTGGAACGCGCGGCGGACGCGGCCAAGTACGGCACCGTCTCCGAGAGGCCGCATGTCGAGGTGACCGTGCCCACGCTCCTCTGGCACGAGCTGGCGCCCTCGGGCAAACACGTTCTCGCGGCTCGCGTTCAATACGCTCCCTATCGATTGGCGAACGGCGCCGGCTGGGACACGGCGCGCCGCGACGCCCTTGCGGCGTCGGTAACCGCCGCCATCGAGGGCGTGGCGCCTGGGTTCTCTTCCACCATTCTTCACCAGGCGGTGTGGTCGCCGCTCGATCTCGAGAAGCAATTCGGACTCCGGGAGGGCGCGGCCTCCCATGGAGAGCTGGGCCTCGACCAGATACTCTTTATGAGACCCGTCGCCGGATGGGGGTGCCATGCCACGCCGATCGCGGGTCTTTACCTCGGCGGAGCGGGAACGCACCCCGGGCCCGGGATTCTGGGGGGGCCGGGATTGCTCGCGGCGCGGCGTCTTCTCGGCCATCGACGCAGGAGGAACGGGGCTTCATGACCGATTTTCGTCCTACGGCCACGACGTACCGGGCAGGCTCGAAGACCCTGCCCGGATCGTTCTATACCTCGACGCCGACCTTGGCCGACGAAATGGAGCGCCTCTTCGCGAGGTCGTGGAATTGCGTTGGCCGCGCCTCCCGGCTCGTGAAGCCCGGAGAATACTTCCTCCGTGAGATCGCTGGGGAGTCGATCGTGGTCTTGCGGGACGGGAAGGGGACGCCGCGCGCTTTCTTCAACGTCTGCCGGCACAGGGGCACGCGGATTTGCCGCGAGGACTCGGGCCATTTCACCGCGACGATCCAGTGTCCTTACCACGCTTGGACCTACGCGCTCGATGGATCCCTCGTCGGCGCTCCCGGCATGCAAGAGGTCGATGGGTTCGAGAAGGGGGAGTATCCGCTTCACCCCGCGGCGCTCGCGGAGTGGGAGGGTTTCCTGTTCGTGAACATCGCTCGAGACCCCGAGCCGTTCGAGAAGGTCTGGGCGCCGATGCGGGGGCGGCTCGATCGCTTCCGTCTCAGCGGGCTTCAGGTGGGACACCGGGTCGTGTACGACGTACAAGCGAACTGGAAGCTGGTCTTCCAGAACTATTCCGAGTGCCTTCACTGCCCGACGATCCATCCGAAGCTCGCGACGGTGTTGCCGTATCAGAGCGGCGCGAACGATCTCACGGAGGGATCGTTCCTCGGCGGTTACATGGAGATCAAGCCGCCGAACGTCAGCGCGACGATGAGCGGCCGCGCGTGCGGCCGGATCGTGAGCGGGGACATTCCGGAGTCCGACCGGCGCCGCGCCTACTACTACACCCTGATGCCGAATCTCCTGTTGAGCCTCCACCCCGACTACGTGAACTACTACCTGGTCCACCCCGTCGCTCCCAATCGGACGCGGGTCGAGTCGGAGTGGCTCTTCCATCCCGACACCGTCGCCGACCCCAAGAACAACATCCAGGACGCGATCGAGTTCTGGGATCTCACGAACCGCCAAGATTGGGACATCGTCGAGCGGAGTCAGCTCGGGGTGGGGTCCCGCCGCTACGCGCCGGGCCCCTATTCGCCCCGAGAGAGCATTCCGGCGGCCTGGGACCGGGAATATGTGCGATTGATGGCGCGCGGGTAGCCCGGCCACCTTCCATACCGGATCCTCGATACGTGACTGGCGACACGGAGTACCTATCGCTCCAACGCGATGTTCCACCGCCCCACGGCGGTGCGAGCATCGTGACCGCCGGTTCGCCGCTAGGTGAGGCACGAGCGGCGATGATCCTCGTGCATGGGCGCGGAGCCACCGCCGACGACATCCTCGCTCTCGCGGGCCAATGGCGGGCCGTCGGGGTTACATTCATCGCGCCGCAAGCCGCTGGGCTCACTTGGTACCCCCACTCGTTCCTCGCGCCGCTCCGAAACAATGAGCCCGATCTCTCATCCGCCCTCGCGCTGCTTGGGGCGATCGTGGACGAGCTCGGGGATCGGGGAATTCCAGCCGAGCGGCAGATCTTGCTCGGCTTCTCTCAGGGCGGCTGCCTGGCCTTGGAGTTCGCCGGACGATTCGCGCGGCGGCGGGGCGGAGTGGTCGGGCTCTCGGCGGGTCTCATCGGGCCGCCGGGGCGGCAGTGGAACTTCACGGGCAGCCTCGCTCACACTCACGTATTCCTCGGCTGTAGCGATACCGACCCACACATACCGCGAAGCAGGGTGGAGGAATCGGCCGCCGAGCTCAAGCGAATCGACGGAGAGGTGGAGCTGCGTATCTACCCGGGGCTCGGGCACACCGTCAACCGAGATGAGATTGGCCACGTGCAACGAATGATCGATGACGTGGGCGTGGTACCCTAGACCTCCGAGGCCATCGGAGGGACTCTTGGGCAGCTCGAGGGGCAGCATTCGGACCTGATGACCAAGCGCTCACGCGCGGGGATGCCGTCCCAGCCGGGAAAGGCGGCCGCCCGCCGCCCCATCGCGCTCAATCTTCCCACCGCGGCGGCGTTGATCGCGATCGCGACGATCGCCTCGGCCTGCTACTTCCTGACCCTCGAGAAGAAGATCGCGGGCGAGTGGGGCTACGCCCTGGACGACTCGTGGATCTATGCCACGATGGCCCGAAATCTCGCGACGGGGCATGGATTCGCGTTCAATCCAGACCAGCCGGTCGCCGGTTCGACCGGACCGCTCTACACGTTCATCCTCGCCATTTTCTACTTCCTATTCCACGAGGTCATCTGGAGCGCGAAGATCTTCGGCATCGCCTGCCAGATCGGCTCGGGAATCGCCATCTATCTGACGGCCATCGCGCTTCTCCCGGGGCGGCGACTGCTGGCACTCCTGGCGGCGCTCCTCGTCGTGACATCGCCTCCGCTCCTCTGGGGAATGCTCTCGGGGATGGAGATTCCGCTCTACCTCCTCCTCGTCTGCGCGGGGCTCGCGTTCTATGCGCGCTCGCGCCACCGGATCGCCGTGCTCCTCTGGAGCATCGGTGTATGGGCCCGTCCGGACGGGCTTTTCCTGGTGGCGCTCGGACTCATCGGGCCGCCGAAGGAGGCCGCGAAGCGCGCGCTCGTCGCCGCTCCCGTTCTGCTCGCGTACTTCGGCTTCAATCATCTGGTCGGAGGGCACTGGATGCCCCAGACCGTGGGCGCGAAGGCCCACTTCGGCATCGACCTGGTCGGCCGTACCTGGAACATGATGCGAGAATGGGCGGCGCTGTGGGGTATTCCGTACCTAAGGCTCGAAGCGGTGGAGGAGCCGATCCTTTTCCTGCCGCTCCTTCTGCTCGGCGCTCTCCTCGCTCTGCGGCGGTGGCCCCTCTTCGTACTCTACGCGATTGGATTTCCGCTGGCGTTATCCCTCTTCCGGGAGCACAGCGCCTCCCACAAACGCTACATCCTCTACGTGATCCCGTTCGCGATGCTCCTGATCGTCATGGCGATCGATTTTCTGGGTCGAACATTTGGAGGGCGCCGAGCCGCGCCATTCGCCGCCTCAGCAGCCGTGGCCTGCCTGGCGTGGCAGGGCTTCCTCATCCCTGCGAAGGCGGAGGTCTACGCGTGGAACGTGCAAAACATCAACAAAATGCAGCGGGTCCTCGGCAACTTCGTCAAGCTCTCGACGCAGCCGGGGGACATTGTCGCGGTGAATGACATCGGCGCGATCGGCTATTTCGGCGAGCGGAACGTCGTGGACCTGATGGGTCTCATCTCCCCTCGAAGGACGCTGCCCGAAAACTTGAGACAGTACCGCCCCAAGCTCCTCATCATTTTCATGACATGGTTCCAGGAGTACGCCCGCGACGATCCCAAGAGCGGCAATTACATGTTTTTCGACGCCGACTCCACGCACCGCTACGAGCTCATCGCGGGGATCGAGCTGGAGAAGAACACAATCTGCGCGAACAACCGGATGACCGCCTATGTGCGCCTTGCACCGGACGAACCGTCGCCATCGCGGCGATGGCTCTACAAGTTCTGATAGGCGTACAAGCAGATCTCCTCGTCATCACCGGGAAGCGTCATCATGCGCTCGAATTGAAGCCCGATGCCCTCGAGGACTTTGATCGATCGAAGGTTTCCGGGGGCGACGATCGCGACGATCCGTTTCAGTCCGAGGTCGCGCTTCCCGTGCTCGAGCACAGCGGCTGCCGACTCGAGCGCGAAGCCGCAACCGCGGAATTGGGGCAGAAAGGCGTAGCCGATATCGACGTCGTCTAACCCATCGCGCTTGACGAGACCGCACGACCCGATGGGCTCTTCGGTGTTCCTGAGCGCCACGACGTACATGCCGAACCCCATGCGCTCGTACATGGCCAGCGTTCCCTTTTCGAGATAAGCCCGCGCGTCCTCGAGGTTCCTCACGTTGCGGTCGCCGATATGCTCGAGCCAAGCCGGGTCGTTCACCAACTCGAGCGCGAAGGTAGCATCCTCCAAGGTGAAGCGACGAAGGACCAGACGCTGGGTCTCGAGAACCCTCACGACACGGCGGACGCCAGGGCGTTCAGCAGGCGGTCAATGTCTTCCTGGCTGTTGTGGAGGTGGGGAGAGATGCGAAGAGATGTCCCGCGCACGCTGGTAATGACCTTCGCCTCTGCAAGCGCCGCTGTGGCGCGTTGGACCGCGGTTGGCGGGAGCTCGAGGCCGAGCATATGGGGAGCGCGCATGTTCGGGGGAGGGACGGTCAGTCCCAACGCCCCGGCACGGGACGCGATCTCGTTCGTCCGCGTCTGGAGGGTCGCCGCGATGCGAGGGACCGTCCAATCGAGGATCTGCTGGACCGACGCCAGCGCCATCGGTGTGAGGTGAAAGTTCGTGCGCTGGCCCATGTCGAAGCGGCGCGCACCCGGCAGATACTCGTCGTGGTAGTCGACCAGCTGGGTGAAGTCGTCGGCGCCTGCCCTCACGATCCAGCATTCCTCCAGGGGCTCGCCATGGTGTAGGGAGGGATCGAGGTAAAGAAAACCGAGGCTGAACGGCCCGAGCAGCCACTTATAGCCTACCGTCACCACGGCGTCGGGCCGGAGCGCCGCCACATCGAGCGGCATGGCGCCTAGCGACTGGCTCGCATCGATGATGAACGCCGAGCCGGCCTCTCGCAAGGCAATCGCCACGCGCTCGAGGTCAACGAGGGCGCCGTTCGTCCAGTGCACGTTGGGGACCGATGCAATGGCCACCCGCTCATCGAGGGCATCCACGATTGCGTCCGTCCAGCTCTGCCCAGGCTGCCGCCCGACCACGAGCAGCTCCGCGCCGGTCCGTTGAGCGAAGCGCTGCCAGGTGTAATAGTTCGAAGGGAATTCCTGGTCGAGCACGAGGACGCGGTCGCCGGGTCCGGCTTTCAGATTGTGCGCCACTACCGAAAGCCCATAGCTGGTCGCGGGCACCAGCGCGACATCGTCCGTGGTTGCGCCGATGAGCCGCGCGAAGCGTGAGCGGAGCTCCTCGACTTCCGTGAACCAATCCGGAGCGGAGATCGTCCACGGGTTGGCGCGCCGGTCGAGTGCCCGCTCCCCAGCGGCGCGTGTGGCTCGCAAGAGTGGCGAGAGTGTGGAGGTGTTGAAGTAGGCGACCTCATCGTCGACGACGAACTTCGCCCGCTGGTTGGGGAGGAGCTGGCTCCGGTCTAGCGTCTCGGCCACGCGGGTATTATCGCATCTTGACCTCTTCCGCGTATTTGTCGTGTTTCCGCACCCAGTCCATAGGGCTCGACTCATTCCGACCCTTCGGCGTGAGATCGAGATAGTTATAGGTCCCGAGCAGCAGATCGACGCCGCGAGCGTAGGTGGAATATGTGTGGTAGATGTCCCCGGCTTCGTCCTTGTAGAAGACGCTGAGTCCCTCTTTTTCACCCTCGCTCTTGGATTCACGCGGTTCGAAGTTGTAATACGTCGTGGCGCCCTTCGGGAACGAGACGTGGTAGTCGAAGTTGAAGTCGGTCCCGCTCGACGACAGCCATGGGAATCGCCACCCCATGCGCTGCTTGTAGGCTTGGAGCTTGGGCAGGGGTGCTCTCGAAATCGCGACCAACGCCACATCGTGATGGGGGAGGTGTAGGAGCGGCCCGTCGAGGTGGTCCACCACGAACGAGCAGCCCGTGCAACCCTCTTCCCATTCTGGAGCAAACATGAAGTGGTAGACGATCAGCTGGCTTCGATCCCCGAAGAGATCGGCGAGGGACTTCTGGCCGTCCGGTCCGTCGAAGACATAGCGCTTGTCTACCAGGACCCAGGGCAGCTCCCGGCGCTCGGCGCTTAACTGATCGCGGAGCCGGGAGAACTCCTTCTCCTTGCTTAGGTGACGCCTGCGGGCGATAAGCCATTCCTCACGCGACACCACCTTGGGACGATCTATCGTGCTCTTCGTCATGATGACTTCTCCTTGGAAGTGGGTTGAGTCGTCCCTTTTCTTGGCGCCGGCTCCCGTCTAAGCCGTTTCGCGACCAGCGCGGCAAGGCCGCCCGTAGAGGTCGCCCCCGCGACGAGCAGCGCGGTAGATGCAATGCACGCGGGACACATGTGCTCGCCCTCAGGCCTTGGGGCGCGATTTTTGGCTCGCGCTCTCTGCAGCCTTCCGGACCCGCTCGAGCAGCTCCGTCCACCCGCCTTGCATTCCGGTTCGGTAGTCGTCCGGAATGGGTCCCATCATGTTGTGCTTCATAGTGACAAGGGTTCCTCCGCCCACCGGAGCGAGGCGATACTGGAGATTGGAGACCACCGCGAAGGACATGAAGAGCGGCCCGGTGATCTCGAGAAGCGTGGGGCGCTTGATTGCCTGCACGTGGCCCCAAAAATGCCCGTTGTCCTCACCCAGGTCTCGGTACCACCGTCCGCCGGGACGGGCCTCGATCTTCATGGGCATGGGACCGTCCTCCGTCCGATTTTGCGGCCCCATCTCCTCGAGCAGCGCGGCGAACGTCGCTTCGGGCGGTGCGTTGACGCGGATTTCTTGGGTGATGCTGAAGGTGAGATCGTTCGCGGTCGTTGCGGGCAGTACCATTGGTTCCTCCTTCGCTTGATTGCGGGCCATGGTGAGAGAGAACTCTATCGACTCGATTTCTTCGGCTTGTCTGGCTGATCGCCGCCGCCGGGCGCCGACCGAAACGTCGCCTCGGCGCGCGCCTTGATTCGGTGGAGCTGCTGATGCCAGTAGCGCTCAAACGCCCCAGACCACTCGTGCATAGGTCTGATCGCATCCGCGTTGGTACGGTACAGCATGCGTCGGCCGTCGCGACGCACCCGGACGAGATCCACTTCGCGCAGCACGCGCAGATGCTTCGAGACCGACGGCTGCGCCAATCGAAGGGCGGTTACGATGTCGCCGACGGGGCGCTCCGCGACCGCCAGGAAGTCGAGGATGGCCCGTCGGCGCGGCTCCGCGACGGCGTGGAACGCGTCGGAACCAGGGGCACGTGTCATGTCAGGATCATATGCCCATATTGGAATATGTCAAGTACCAAAATCGATGTGCTATAGTTGAGGTGACGCGAGGCATGGGGCCCGCGTCTTGATGACCCGCCGGGCGTTACCGAACCCCGGCGAGAGGAGGAACAACCTATGTGCCGTCCCGCCGTGTACGCGGCGCGCGCCCACTGTGGTCCCCGCTTCTGGGGCGCGAGCCAACCCTTCGCTCACTTCGAGCACCACCATTTCCCAGGCTTTTCGCACATGCCCGGCCTAGGCGTCCGCCGGCCGCTCCGCTTTCTGGCATGGAAGCTCCAGCTCGACGAGCCGCAGGTGAAGCAGCTGGCCGTGATTCTGGATCAGTTGAAGATCGAGCGGGCGCAGGCGGAGGTCGATGACCGCCGCGCGGTGAGCCTGCTGGCGGAAGCCGCCGAAGGCGAGGCATTCGATCGCGCCAAGGCGGACGAAGCCGGAGCGCTTCGGGCCAGGAGCGCCGAGCGCGTTCAGCAGAAGGTGGTTGAGTCCGTGGGGCGCCTCCACGCGCTCTTGAACCCCGACCAACGGGCGAAGCTCGCCTATCTGCTCCGGACGGGTAGCTTGCTGATGTAGGGAAGTAGTTGATCGGAATGAAGCGGGCCGGGGCGATTGTCCCGGCCCGCTCTGCGTTCGGGGGCGCTCGGTGCGGCCCGCCGCGCCAAGCGCCGGCGCCTCTGGAGAATGCCATATACTATCGCGATGACCGCGCTCGCAGCCGCGTTCGGCATCTTCCTCATTGCGATCCTCCTGTGGGACGCCTACGAGACCATCCTGCTCCCGCGCCGACTCCCGGGAGACATCCGCGTGTCGCGCCTGGTGCTTAGGAGCCTCTGGGGAGCGTGGACCAGGCTCGGTCGAAGGATCCGCGCCCGAAACCAGAGGGAGCTGTTCCTCAGCTTCTACGCGCAGCTATCGCTCATTATGCTCTTCGGTGTCTGGGCGGCGGGGCTGATCCTGGGTTTCGCACTGCTGCACTGGGCGGCCGGATCGCATCTCGCCGCGCCCGGCGGGCTCGCCGGCCTCGGCAAAGACCTGTACATGAGCGGGACCACGTTCTTCACGCTGGGACTGGGCGACGTCGTCCCGATGACGCATTTCGCGAGGCTTCTGACTGTCCTGGAGGCCGGAATCGGTTTCGGCTTCCTCGCCCTTGTGATCGCCTACGTGCCGGTTCTCTACCAGTTCTTCTCACGGAGGGAGGCCCGGATCACCATGCTGGACGAGTGGGCGGGATCGCCGCCGGCCGCCGGCCTTATCTTGAAGCGCGCGTTCGAGAGCGAAAATCCGAAAGGCGAGCTGGATCGGCTATTTCGAGACTGGGAGCTGACGGCTGCCGAGATCCTCGAGAGCCACCTCTCGTATCCGACCTTGGCTTTCTTCCGGTCGCAGCACGACAACCAGTCGTGGTTGGCCTCCCTCAGCTCCATCCTGGACGCCTCTGCCCTGGCGGGCGCGTGGGTGGAGGGAATCGACTCGTTTCAGGCGCGGCTCACTTTCGCGATTTGCCGTCATACCCTCGTGGATGTAAGTCAGGTATTTCGACTGCGCCCGCGGATTGAGGAGAACGAGGGAGGCGGGTCGGACCGGATAGCGGGATTGCGCGCTTGGCTCGAGGCGGCCGGGGTACCGATGGAGCAAGGGCCTGAGGCCGAAGCCCGGTTCAGGGATTTGCACCGACTGTATGCGCCATACCTCGTGGCCCTCTCCGAGTACTTACTCATGCCGCTTCCGGATTGGCGGCCGCCGGAAAAGGCACGATACAACTGGCGCACCACCGCCACCTCGCCCTCGGTGCACGACGGAGCACACTAGCGGCTTGAAGGAGAGAATTTTCGGAAGCGGGGTGTACTAGGGGGCACTCGGTGGTCACGAAGGGCGGCCCCTATGCGGGCTGCGTGGCCGCCAAAAATCAGGGGGTCTGAAGGGGGCCCCCGCTGACGTGGGGGAGTGAATCATGAATCCTTCGAGATCAACCCCGGCGCGATATCTCCAATCCCTCAATGTCGTTATCTGCGTCCTCGCTGTCTCTCTCTCAGGTTGCTCGAAGTCCTCGCCTTTGGAACCCCTCGCGAAGGGAGCAGCGGCGTCCGCCGGCAATCAGACGCCGGCTGCCGCGGCATCCGGCTACGGATCAAGCTCTTTCTACCCCCTTGGCATCGGAAACACGTGGACCTACGAGGGCGGAGGTTCGATTCGAGCTATCTCGGGCGGCGATGGATCGCCGGGCCAGGACTTCAGCTATGCCTTCACCGAGGTTCACCGGCTCATAGGGACGACCCATCACGAAGGAACGGCCTACGTCGTCGAGGAAGAGGTCCATCAGGAGATCCCCGAGAGCCCCTACGGCCCGGTAACTTTTTGGGACCGCCTTCGGCAGGACCCTCAAGGCCTCTTCTCGTTGGATACGCTCTTGCAGGAACCGCCGGCGATGGATCCAAACGGGATCATCGCCGCGGCGGCTTCACCCCGCATGGGTCACGCCTTCGGCGTTGATGTCGCGGGCATGCGCCGCGAGGGCGTCTCGCAGGCGTCCATCGAACGCTTTGCAGCTCGCGTCGAGATGTTCCGGGAAGCCGCACACGGCATCGCCCGCCGCGGGGACGCGTCTCCTCCATCGGGATTGGAGCTCAAGCGACTGGTCTATCCATTGCACCCTGGATTGAATTGGAGCATACGGTCTGACTTTCCCTGGCCGGTTCGAGTGGGGAAGATGGAGGCTCTGGACACGCCCGCGGGGAAGTTCTCGGCATTCCGGATCGACGTAAATCCGTTCGGCAATCTAATACAAGAGGGTGAGTGGATACGTATTTGGTATTCGCGAGAGGGATTCCTGGGCTATTCGATTCACACATTTCTTGAGGGAACGAATGAGGATGGGGAGCCGACGGGAATCACGTACGTAGCTGACGAGACGATGAAGGTCACGTCCATGCATATCGAGCGGTGACTCGGGTCAACGAGGTCTAGCGGGCACGGAGACCGCCTGCCGTCCTGCTCTCGTGTGTAGGGCTTCCTCCTACATTGCGGGCTCCCATCGGCGGGCACGACGCCGCGGCATCGGTTGGATTGAGCCAAGATGCCCGAATGTCAGGCCCCACGCGAAATTACGCTTCAGCCTCCGAGGCCATGCGCCGATTTTTCAAGCGGGGCGGGGGGTCTCCGCGCTCATAGAGATGCGCACCCACCAGCGGGGCTGAACCGATGACGCTAACGAAGACTCCACCCGCACGCTCCACGGACCGCAAGTCGAGGGGCGGGCGCAAGCGGCGCGCGTCCGAGTACGCAGTGCTGTCCCTCATCGAATTGAGCCAGGGGCTCACGGTCTCGGACGACATTTACCGCTCCGTGGACGTCCTGCTCCTGAACCTCATGGGCTGCCTGTGCACCTCGCGGGCAGTCTTATGGCTCGTGGCCGACGACCCATCGGATCCTCCAGTCCTCATCCGGAGCTGGGGCTTGCCCGCCAAGGAAGCCGAGGCCCTCTCTGACTCCTGTGCCCCGTCATTGTTCTCCGCCGTTCGCAGCGCTTCGGGGCCGATCCAAGGCATGAATTTGGAAGCGTCACTTCAGTCGCCAGGGGCGGCACTCTTTCGACGGGCGGGGCTCGCGGCGCTCGCGCCCGTCCAGGCGAGCGGAGCGACGATCGGCATGGTCGCGCTCGGTTCCCGCGTCGACGGTGCGGAATACGGAAGCCTCGAGCTGCAGTTCCTCCGAGCATCGCTCGGGATCGCGGGCATGGCCTTCCAGAATGGCGCCATCCACAACCGGCTGCTCGAGACCAGTAGGCGGCTCCGAGCCGCCAACGAGGAGCTGAAGCAGGTGGACCCAATGCGGTCCGAGTTTCTCGCGAACGTGAACCACGAGCTGCGGACGCCACTCTCCGTAATCGTCCCGGCACTCGAATGCGCGCGGGAAAGGGAGTTGGGCGCCGCCGAGCTGAAGCCGTTCCTCGAGAGCTCCGCAGAGCAGGCGCGGAAGCTCGTACACCTGATCGAGAACCTCCTCGCCCTCTCGGAGCTCGCTCGAGACGCGCTCTCCCTTCGGGTTGTCGGTCGGGACTTGATCTCCGTCGTGGCCTCATACCATGCGGAGAGGCTGCCCGGGGTGAGCGCGGGACTTCGCGAGTTCGTCCTCACCGTACCTTCGACTTCCGTTCGGGCTCGGTTCGACGAGCTCCGATTCCGACAGGTGCTGGACGCCCTGGTGGACAACGCGGTGAAGTTCACGCCGCCCGGAGCCCGCATCGCGCTCAGGGTCGACGCCCACACGGAGAATCGAGTCCGGTGGGTGTGCGTCCGCGTTGAGAACAACGGCCCGGGAATCCCGTCCGACCAGCTCGGGCACTTGTTCGACCCGTTCCGGCAACTCGACGGATCCTCGACAAAACGGCACGAGGGCCTGGGCATCGGATTGGCGATGGCTCGCGACCTTGTCGATCGAATGGGCGGGCGGCTGCTGGCATCCAGCGAGCAGGGTCGAGGGTCAATCTTCAAGATCCTGCTGCGCGCGGAAGGACCGTCCGATCGCTAGGCGCCTTCTCATCGCGGGACTTCTTCTGCTGATCCCTGCCTCGGTCCCGGGTGCCGTGCATCGCCAAGTCACCTCCTCGGGCGTTGACGTGGATTTCCAGGTCGAATCCGCTATCGGCACGATTCCCGGGCACTGGGGTCTGAACGGCAAGGGATTTCGCGATCAGTTCCTGCCGGATCCCGGATTCGGGAGCGGCGTCTACTCAGTGCCGCTCGACGTTCCGGTGACGCTCGCGTTCGATCTGGACTCGGTCAATTGCGTGCCGTGCGCGCTCGTCGTGGGTAGGGAGCACCAATCGGAGAGCGATTCCAGGCGTCGCAATGCATACAAGTGCCTGCCCGGCTTGCACGGAGGCCAGGCCTTCTTCATGGCTTCCGCGGAATCGGTGCTGGGTGCCGAAGACCCGGTCTGGGTCGAATCAAAGAAGTCATCCCCTCGATTCCCGGCGCCAGGTACCAGAGGCAAGGGCCTCTTCTTTCATGAATGGATTACCGCGAGGGAAGTCTCTCCTGGAAAACGGCTCGCCTGTGGGGCGTGGATCGAAGGAGTCTACCCACCGAAAGGTGAGTACTCCGAGGAGTACGGGGATACGATCGCCGCCGGGAGTTACGTCATCCGAGATCGGGCGATCTACTTGGTTCGAAGCGGGAATGAGTTGGAATACCTCCTTCAAGATGCTCGGCCGGTCGAATCGGGGAGGAGCACATTCGAGTTGGCCTTTCTTCCTCCGCACTACTCCGATCTCGAGAATGTCGGCTTCTCGTACATCTATCGCGTCCCGGAAGGCTATTGGCTGAGAGTCAATTTCTCTCGCAGCATCGAAGGCGCGGGGGCGGACGAGGGGATGTTCCTTCTCGAACTGAAGAAAGACAGCCACCGGCTCGTGGCAGGTGATACCGCCATTCGCATGTATTGATATTCACGCGTTAGGTTCACGCGGTGCAATACGAAGCGCCCCAGGGGGTTGGTCCCTCTGGGGCGCAATGCGTTGGGGGGAAGCTCTTGATGTTCTCTTAACGACCGAGGCTGGCATCCTTGCACGCAATTGACGCAGCTCGGCCGTCTAATTCTGGCGAAAGGAGCCACCGACCATGGATGCCCTTTGGATCGCCGTCGTCATCGTCCTCGTTCTTCTGTCGCTCGGTCTCATCGCTCTCTGCGATCAGCCGGAGTCGCACCCATGAGCGTGATCCATGCGATCGCGCTCGCGGTAGCGCTTCTTCTCTTCATCTATCTGATCATCGCGCTCTTCCGCCCGGAGCGGTTCTGAGATGACGCTCGCCTGGCTCGAGATTGCGCTCTATCTCGCTGTCCTCCTCCTTGCCGTCAAGCCGCTCGGCGCGTATATGGCGCGAGTGCTCGAGGGTGAACGGACCTGGATGTCGCGCGCGTTCGGACCGCTGGAGCGGTTGTGCTACCGCGTGGCGCGGGTCAACCCCACACAGGAGATGGGTTGGAAGCGATACGCCGGCGCGATGCTCTTCTTCAACGTGGCCGGGCTTTTCGCGGTATACGCGCTCCAGCGCCTGCAGCACCTGCTGCCGCTCAATCCGGCGAGACTCGGGCCCGTGACCCCCGATTCCTCGTTCAACACAGCGGTCAGCTTTGCCACGAACACCAACTGGCAAGGCTACGCGGGAGAGGCCACGATGAGTTACCTCACCCAAATGGTGGGGCTCACGGTCCAGAACTTCGTATCAGCGGCGACCGGTATCGCGGTTCTCGCCGCGTTCATTCGCGGATTCGCACGGCGGTCCTCATCCACCATCGGCAATTTCTGGGCCGACCTCGTTCGCAGCACGCTGTACATCATGCTGCCCCTTTCGATCGTGCTGTCTCTCGCCCTCGTGTCGCAGGGCGTCGTGCAGACGCTCGGGCCGTATCAAACGGTTCATCTGGTCCAGCCGGCGGTGGCGCCGGACGGCAAGGTGATCAGCACCCAGATCCTCGCTCTCGGTCCCGCTGCGTCCCAAGTCGCGGTCAAGCAGCTCGGCACGAATGGAGGCGGGTTCTACAACGTGAACTCGGCGCATCCGTTCGAAAACCCGACGCCGCTCTCGTGTTTCCTTCAGCTGTTGGCGATTCTCCTGATTTCGGGCGCGCTCTGTTACACGTTCGGGAAAATGGTGGGGGATACGCGTCAGGGATGGGCCGTGCTGGCCGCCATGACCGTCGTGCTGGTGGCTTGCCTCGCGTGCACCATGCTGGCCGAGCAGGCGGGGAACCCGCGGCTTACGTCCGCGGGGGCGGACCAGATACCGTCCGGGACGAGCCCGGGCGGCAACATGGAAGGCAAGGAGGCTCGATTCGGGATCGGCCTCTCTGCGCTGTGGGCAGTCACTACGACGGCGGCGGCGAACGGTTCGGTCAACGCGATGCATGACTCCTTCACACCGCTGGGCGGCCTCATTCCCATGTGGCTGATCCAGCTGGGCGAAGTGATCTACGGCGGCGTTGGGTCCGGGCTCTATGGGATGTTGGCGTTTGCGATCGTCGCCGTGTTCGTGGCGGGGCTCATGGTCGGACGCACGCCCGAGTACGTGGGGAAGAAGATCGAAGCCCACGAGATGAAGATGGCTTCGCTGATCGTGCTACTCCCGCCATTCCTCGTGCTGGTGGGAACCGCCGCTTCGGTTGTGTCTACCCGCGGACTCGCCACCATCTTCAATCCGGGCATCCACGGCTTCAGCGAAGTGCTCTACGCATTCTCGTCCGCGAGCAACAACAATGGCAGCGCCTTCGCGGGCCTCGGCGCCAATACACCCTGGTACAACCTCTTGTTGGGAGTGGCGATGTTCCTGGGCCGCTTCTGGCTCGCTATTCCCGCGCTCGCGATCGCAGGTTCGCTCGCCGCCAAGAAGCGTGTGCCGCCAGGTGCGGGCACTCTGCCCACGCACACGCCGTTGTTTGTTCTGCTCCTCGTAACCACGGTCGTGATCGTCGGGGCGCTGACCTTCCTCCCCGCGCTTGCGCTGGGACCGATTGTGGAGCACCTCGTGATGATCGGAGGAGCGCCGTGAGCCAGCAGAACCGCAAGCGCCCCTTGTTCGATCCGCCCATCGTGCGCCGCGCCGCGGTCGAGGCGTTCGTCAAGCTCGACCCGCGCCAGCAGATTCGAAATCCGGTCATGTTCGTCGTGCTGATCGTCAGCATGCTCACGACGGGCCTGGGCGTGGCGGCCGTGGTCGGCCACGGCGAGGCGCCGGTTGGCTTTGTATTCGCGATCGCGGCGTGGCTGTGGTTCACGCTCGTCTTCGCCAATTTCGCCGAGGCGCTGGCCGAGGGGCGTGGAAAGGCACAAGCCGAATCGATGCGACGCGCGCGCACGGACCTATTCGCGAGGAGGTTGCGCGATCCGGAGAATCACCTGTCCATCGAGGTCATCCCGGCCCCGATGCTTCGCCGCGAGAATGTCGTGCTCGTCGGCGCGGGCGACATCATCCCCTGCGACGGGGAAGTCATCGAAGGCGTGGCGTCCGTCGACGAAAGCGCCATCACCGGCGAAAGCGCGCCCGTGATCCGCGAGAGCGGAGGCGATCGGAACGCCGTGACCGGCGGGACGCGAGTGCTCTCCGATTGGCTCGTCGTGCGCGTGACCGCCAATCCCGGGGAGACCTTCCTCGACCGGATGATCGCCATGGTGGAGGGCGCCAAGCGTCAGAAGACACCCAACGAGATCGCCCTCTCGATTCTGCTCGTGGCGCTGACGCTCGTGTTTCTCTTCGCGACCGCGACGCTTCTTCCGTTCTCGATATACGCGGTAAAGACGGGCGGCGGGGGACACATCGTCCCGGTCACGGTGCTCGTGGCTCTCCTCGTCTGCCTCATCCCGACCACGATCGGTGGTCTCCTCTCCGCGATCGGGATTGCTGGGATGGACCGCCTGATGCACGCAAACGTGATGGCCATGTCGGGCCGTGCGGTGGAAGCCGCGGGAGACGTGGACGTGCTGCTGCTCGATAAAACCGGGACCATTACGCTCGGCAACCGCCAGGCGACGGAGTTGATGCCGGCCGAAGGCGTCCCGCCCGAGCAACTTGCCGACGCCGCGCAGCTCGCTTCGCTCTCGGATGAGACGCCGGAGGGGCGGAGCATCGTCGTCCTGGCAAAAGAGAAGTACGGTCTGCGTGAACGGAATCTCCAGGCCGCGCACGCGGTGTTTGTTCCCTTCAGCGCTCAGACACGCATGAGCGGCGTCGATATGGACGGCCGGGTGATCCGAAAGGGTGCCGCCGAGGCCATCGAAGCCTGGGTGCGGAGCAAAGGCGGTGCATTCCCCGATGCCGTGAGGGTCGCGGTCGAGGCGGTCGCGCGTCAGGGTGCCACGCCGCTCGTCGTCGCTGAGGGAGTCCACGTACTGGGAGTGATACGGCTCAAGGACGTGGTCAAGGGCGGCATTCGAGACCGCTTCGCGCAACTTCGAAGGATGGGCATTTCCACTGTGATGATCACCGGTGACAACCAGCTCACAGCGGCGGCCATCGCTGCCGAAGCGGGGGTCGATGACTTCCTTGCCGAGGCGACTCCCGAGGCCAAGCTCAAGCTGATCCGCAGCCACCAGGAAGGTGGGCGGCTGGTCGCCATGACCGGGGACGGCACGAATGACGCGCCGGCCCTGGCGCAGGCGGATGTTGCGGTCGCGATGAACACGGGAACCCAGGCGGCGAAAGAAGCCGGGAATATGGTCGACCTCGATTCGAACCCGACCAAGCTGATCGAGATCGTTGAGACGGGGAAGCAGCTTCTGATGACTCGTGGCGCGCTCACCACCTTCAGCATCGCCAACGATGTGGCCAAGTACTTCGCGATCATTCCGGCCGCCTTCGCCGCCACCTATCCGCAACTCGGCGTGCTGAACGTGATGGGCTTGGCCACGCCGCAGAGCGCGATCCTCTCCGCCGTGATCTTCAACGCCTTAATCATCATCGCGCTCATCCCGCTCGCGCTCCGTGGAGTGCGCTACCGGCCCCTGGGCGCGTCGGCAGTGCTTCAGCTCAACCTGCTCGTGTATGGGGTTGGGGGACTGATCGCGCCGTTTATCGGAATCAAATTGATCGACATGATCTTGGTCGCTCTGCGGCTCACCTGAGGAGACCATGCACAAGGAGCTCGGTCCCGCCATCTTGATGCTCTTGGTAATGACCCTGATCACCGGTGTGCTCTATCCGCTTGGGGTCACGGGATTGGCCCAGGTGCTGTTCCCGCACCAGGCCAATGGAAGCCTGATCGTCCGCCAAGGCGAGGTCGTCGGGTCGTCGTGGATCGGCCAACCTTTCACGGATCCCAAGTATTTTTGGGGGCGGCTCTCCGCGACCTCACCTCCCTACAACGCCGGCGCTTCCTCCGGCTCCAACCTCGGGCCCACGAATCCTGCACTCGAGGAAGGGGTGCGCGGCCGTATCACGGCCCTTCGCGCTGGCGATCCGGGGGCGCTCGTGCCCGTGCCGGTGGATCTGGTCACCTCATCGGGCAGCGGCCTGGATCCGCATGTCAGTGTCGCGGCCGCCGAATATCAAGTGCGTCGTGTGGCGAAGGCGCGCGGTCTCACGCCGGAGCAAGTCCGCCGGGCAATTGCCGCGCACACGACGGGACGCTTTCTTGGTCTGATCGGCGAGCCCGTCGTGAACGTGCTCGAGCTCAACTTGGCGCTCGACGCCATATCGGCGAGGAACCCATGAATCTGCCCCGGCACATCTACCCCACGCCCTCCACCCATATCCGCCCGCCTATACTAATATGTACGCCTGAGCTCTTACCGACTGGCGACAAGTAGTCCCCCGAGGGGACCGATGCGCGATCCAAAGCGCGATCCCGAAGCAATCCTCACGCAGCTTCGCCAGGCCCAGGAACGCGAGTCTCAGGGCAAGTTCAAGATTTTCTTCGGCGCCGCGGCGGGCGTGGGGAAGACCTATGCCATGCTGGTCGAGGCGCACGACCGGAAACGGGCCGGAGTTGACATCGTCGTCGGTGTGGCGGAAACGCATGGCCGCGCCGAGACCGCGGCACTGCTTGAGGGGCTGGAAACGCTGCCTCTCCGTGAGGTGGAATACCGCGGCACCCGTCTCAGTGAGTTCGACCTCGACGCCGCTCTCGCTCGAAAACCCAAGCTACTTCTCCTGGACGAGCTGGCGCACACGAATGCGCCCGGCTCTCGCCACGCCAAGCGCTGGCAGGACATCGAGGAGTTGCTGGCCGCTGGCATTGACGTGTATACAACGCTCAATGTGCAGCACGTTGAAAGTCTCTGGGATGCCGTCGCCGAGATAACCGGGGTCCTCGTTCGAGAGACGGTTCCGGATTCCATGATCGACCGGGCCGACGAGATCAAGATCGTCGACCTCCCGCCGGATGACCTCCTGCAGCGCCTTCGGGAAGGCAAGGTCTACATCGCCCCGCAGATCGAACGCGCCATGGAGAACTTTTTCCGTAAGGACAAGTTGATCGCCTTGCGAGAGCTTGCTCTCCGGCGAACCGCGGAGCGCGTCGACGCGCAGATGGAGCCGTACCGTCGCGCGCAGGAGCGCCACCGCGCCCCGTCGGGCGGCCGGCTCCTTGTCTGTATCGGAAGTCCGGCGACGGCGCCGAGGCTCGTGAGGGCGGCTCGAAGGATGGCGAGTAGTCTGAAGGTGCCCTGGACGGCACTGTACGTGCAGCGACAGGGCAGGTCGCAAGGAGCCCAGAAGGACGAGGAATATCTTTCGGATGTGTTGTCCTTCGCCGAGGAGTTGGGGGCGGACGCTGTTGTCCTGAGCGGTCTCAGGATCAGCGATGAAATTCTGGCGTATGCCCGCGAGCACAATGTTTCGCGGATCGTAATCGGCAAACCCTCGCGCCCTCGATGGCAGGAGATTCTGTTCGGCTCTCTCGCCAACTCGCTCATCCGCGAGAGTCGCGAAATGGACGTGTACGTGATCCGCGGCGATGTGGGAGATGAGCACGATACCCCTAAGTCGATCCCGAACGAACGACCCCGGGGGGCGACCTATATCCGCTCGCTCGTTACCGTGGGGGTTTGCAGTCTGGTTGCGTGGTTCATGAAGCCGTATTTCGATCTCTCGAACTTGATCATGGTCTATCTCCTCGGCGTCATGCTCGTGGCGGTCAGCCTGGGCCGCGGTCCAGCGATCCTAGCCTCGGTCTTGAGCGTGTTTGCGTTCGATTTCTTCTTCGTGCCTCCCTTTTTCACCTTTGGCGTGTCCGACACCCAGTACCTCGTCACCTTCTCCGTCATGCTCGCTGCGGCATTGGTTATCAGCACGATGGCGGCGCGATTGCGGACGCAGACTCAGGCTGCCCGCGATCGCGAACGCCGCACGGCGGCCTTATACAAGCTGAGCCGCGATCTGGCCGGCAGGCAGAACGTGGACGAACTTCTCAGCACAGCCGTAGAGACGGTCCAGGACATTTTCTCGAGCCGTGTCGTGATTCTCCTACCCGACACGAACTCACGAGTGGGGGTCCGAGCCGGTGACGAGTCCCTCCTCGGACCGGGTGGGCACGACCATGGGGTCGCGCAGTGGGTCTTCGATCGCGGGGAGCCGGCCGGCCTCGGGACCCAAACCCTCCCGGCCGCCCAGGCACTGTTCATTCCATTGAAAGGGTCGCGAGGGGCAGCCGGGGTCCTCGGGGTCCGCCCCGCGAGCGTTCGAGCGCTTCTACGCCCGGACCAGTTCCGCCTGCTCGAGACTTGTGCGAGCCAGACCGCGCTCGCGCTCGAGCGGGCCGAGCTGGCGGCGCAGGCGGAGCGGTCCCGTATTCAGATCGAGGCGGAGCGGCTGCGAAACACGCTGCTCAGCTCCGTCTCCCACGACCTGAGGACGCCCCTCGCGGGCATCACCGGAGCGGCGAGCAGCCTTCTCGAAGGCGATGACAAACTTCCTCCGGAGACGCGGCGCGAGCTCGTGGAATCGATCGGTGAAGAGGCGGCCCGTCTCAATCGGTTGGTCGGGAACCTGCTGGACATGACGCGGCTCGAGTCCGGAGAGCTTAAGGTGCAGAAGGAGTGGCACTCGCTGGAAGAGGTGATCGGAGCGGCGCTGGAGCGTCTCGGGCCCCGGCTCGATGGCCGATCGATCGAGGTCACCCTTCCTGACGAGTTGGGGCTGGTGCCGCTCGACGACGTCCTTATCGAACAAGTGATGTTCAATCTCGTGGAGAATGCGTTGAAATACACGCCTGCGGGATCGCCGATTGAGATTCGGGCCGAGTCCGCTCCGGGAGAGGTGTGGGTCGAGGTGGCGGACCGCGGGCCGGGCATTCCCCCGGGAGAAGAGCAGCGCGTCTTCGAGAAATTCTATAGATTCCGCGAAGCGAACCGTCCCGGCGGGATCGGACTCGGTCTTACGATCGCTCGGGGCATCGCGGAAGCGCACGGCGGGCAGATGACGGCGGGCAACCGACCCGACGGGGGGGCGCGGTTTCGGTTCAGTCTGCCCGTCGAAGGGGAACCTCCACGGCTCGAGCCGGAAGTGAAGCAAGCCGAAGCTGATATTCCGAGAGGGGCCGATGCGGCAGACGGCCGAGGCTGAGAGCCAGGGATCACAACCTGCGCTGATCCTCGTGATCGAGGACGAGCTGCAGATTCTGAGGTTCCTACGCGCGGCGCTCACGAGCCACGGTTTTCGATACGTCGAAGCGACCACTGGGGAGGAGGGTCTTCGTCAGGCTGCGACTCGCGCGCCTGACCTGATCGTGCTCGACCTCGGTCTTCCGGACCAAGATGGGCTCGAGGTGACTCGACGCTTGCGAGAGTGGTCGGCAGTGCCGATCGTCGTCCTGTCCGCACGCGGGAAGGAAAGGGACAAGATTACCGCGCTGGACGCGGGAGCAGATGACTACGTTACGAAGCCCTTCGCAATCGGAGAGCTGATGGCGCGCTTACGAGCGGCGCTGCGCCACGGGGCGAGGGCGGGGCAGGACCCGGGTGAGGAGACCCTCGAAGTCGGGAATCTGCGAATGGATCGGGTTCGTCGCCTTGTGTTCCGCGACGGGGCGGAGGTGCGACTGACCCCGATCGAATACAAGCTATTGGTCGCGCTCGCGAAATATCCCGGCCGCGTGCTGACGCATGCGCAGCTGTTGCGGCAGGTCTGGGGGCCCGGCTATGCGCGGCAAACGCATTACCTGCGGGTGTACATGGCGCAGTTGCGCCACAAGCTCGAGGTCGATCCGGCCCGGCCTAGATACCTCATCACGGAACCGGGAGTTGGGTATCGGCTTCGGGAGGAATGAAGCCTCCGGCGGGTAGCGAACGCCCTGATTCCGGGCCCGCCGCTAGCGCAGCCGCGTCAGCCAGCCCAATTGACCCGCGGCGGCCATCGCGATCAGCCACAGAAACGCGGCGAGCACGATCCAGAGCGCGGCTCGGAGCATGGAGCCCGCGGCGCGGAACGCCGGCGGGACGCCGGCGCCGAACGCGGCGCCTGCGATGCCTAAGCGCATTACCAAGATCCCGACGATTCCTGTGGACTGATGCAGCGCGAACCCGCGAGCCGCTCCGGTAAGACAGCCCAGCACGCCGCCGGCGATCGCGAGGTTGCGCACCCAGGCGCCGAACGGGCGTCCCGCGAGCACGGCCGGGCCCGAGCTGGTGCCTGAGCTGGCCGGGCCCGCTGCCCCCGTGTAAGACGCCTGGGGCGTTGGCCCTGGATCCCAAGGCTGGAAGCTGGGCGGAGGATCAGGCGCGGTTGGATTCGGCGTCACCGAAGGCACGTTGACTTGCGGGCCATGCGGGCCCCACGGGGACTGTGAAGGATAGTCGCTCATCGTTGCTCCAAGGTGCGAGGAGGGGAGTGCGGGCTCGCGGCCGGCGTTTCAGTGGCGGCCCTGCTCTGATCTCTTTGTTGTTCGGACGCTTTCCATGGCCCGAGGGCGATATAGGTAACGGTATCCCAAGAATTATGGATCCCGATGAATAAAAGCATGAGGGCGGCAGCTCCAACGACGAATAAAGCCGAGCCTGGACTTCGCTGAAGCGCAATCGCCGCGAGTAGAAGCGATAAATAGGACGCGAGAGGGAGAGCGGCGTGCCACATCCAGTCTCCGAAGTCCGGCCTGTACCCGGCCTGAAGGCGCGCGCGCTTGATGACGATTCCTCCATAGATCACGCCCGCCAGACCGGATGTCCCGATCGCAAGAGCGACGTACGAAAGTGAACCCCAAGGTGCGCTCATGATCGCGCCAAGGAGCAGGACGGCGCAAAAATGCATCACAGTCGGAGTTCCGAACGCCGAGATCTCCTTGCGGCTGCTCCCTCGACCCGCCTCGGCGACCAACGCCATGACCACGAACTGGAGTCCGGTCAGCGCCCCGGCAGAGGAACCGACGATGATGTAGAAATTTTCCCACGCGGCAAGGTGAGCGGCCACAGCGTTGTGCATCATGAGGTGTAGACTATCCATCAGGATTTTGGCACGCAACCCCGATCTGACGGACCGCGCGTTGGCGGCCGGACCGGATCACAACGAGGGCCGCACATGTCTCTTGTACGTCAAAACGTCGCCAGCTCAGCCGATCGCGCAGCTACCCGGGTCGCCCAAGTCCTAGTGGCAGTGGCCGCGCTTCTCGTAGCCTGCGGCGGCGAAAAGAAGCCGAACGCGCCGAGGGACGCCACCACGACGGTTGTCGTCGACTCCCTCGCCTTCATGCGCACTGACTCGACCTTCGCCGCGATGGGGACGACACCCCTCGTCTGCTGCGGGCTCTACGACCCCTCGTTCGTCAACGAGCGGGCCATCCGGGTCGTCCTGTACGATCCAGCGAACCAGAAGGCCGGCTGGCAGATCTTGATCCTGATCGACCGGGCGCAGGCCGGCGCGGCCGTCACGCTCCCCACGGCTCCCGTCGCGCCGAGCAAAGTTCCGGCCGTGTCGATGTTCGTGGCCGACTTGGGCAACGATCTGAGCAGCGACGCGGACGAGTCGTCCGGGACCATCACGGTCCATTCGTTCAGCTGTGGTCCCACGGCCATTCAGATCGACTTCAGCGTCGACGCGACCCTGGCCAGCGAGTTCGCCGGCGGACCTCCCATGAGTGTCAAAGGGACGTTTCGTGCTACGTTTCCGGCGAAATCGTGCTCGTGAGGTATCCCCCTATCTCCCTTCATTCCCAAGGAGCAACACCATGCAAAAGATCACTCCATTCCTGTGGTTCAACAACAACGCTGAGGAGGCCATGAATTTCTACACCTCCATATTCAAGAATTCGAAGATCATGAACGTCATGCGCTACGGAGAAGCAGGGCCTGGTCCCAAGGGAACGGTGATGGGTGCGACATTCCAACTCGAAGGGCAAGAATTCAAAGCCTTGAACGGCGGCCCGCAATTCACCTTCACGCCGGCCATTTCGTTGTTCGTGAGCTGTGAGACGCAGAAAGAAGTGGATGATTTGTGGGAGAGGCTCTCGGAGGGCGGAGAGAAGAACAACTGCGGATGGCTTAGGGACAAATTCGGCGTCTCCTGGCAGATCATTCCTAGTGTCCTTGGCAAGCTGCTACAGGACAAGGACCCGGCGAAGGCAAATCGAGCCATGAAGGCGATGCTTCAAATGACCAAACTGGACATCAAGACTCTCCAGGAGGCCTAGGACCAGCAGGAGTCAAGAGCCGAGCCCGTAGGCGGTCGGTGAGGGTGAAAGCGAAGCGCCCCAGAGTGTTGCGCCCTCTGGGGCGCCTTGCATTGTCAGGGAGATGGGGAAGCAATTGGGGGAGCCGGGATGGGGGTCTCCGGAGAAATTACAGGTCCAGCGCAGCCCTTCTGCCGATGATACGGAGATCGGGGGAAGGGGGCTCGTCGTGATTCGTCACATCGCTAGGTTTGTCGGTTCCACGCTTGTTCTGCTCGCGGTCGCCCTCCTTGCCCCACCGGCTCCCATCGCCGCGACGACGGTGCCACGTTCGGGCGGTCGCTCGATTCCGACTGTGCCCCCTGGTGCCTGGCCGGGTGGGCGCCCATCGAACCTCGGACCGCGGCACACTTCGCGGGCTCTCGCATTTGTTCCGGGAGAAATCGTGGTCATTTCCAAGAGAGGGCTGCTCGACGCGACTCGCGGAGCGGCGCCTCTTTCTCGCGACGCCCGCGTGACCACTCTATTCCGGACCTTCGGCCTGGAGCGGGCGCGCCGCGTGGGACCGACGGCGCGCCCCGGCAAAGAGCGGCGCGAGGAGATCTGGTTGCTGACGAGCGGGCGACCCGGTTTCAATCCGGTTGAGGCGGCTCGCGCCTTTCAGGCGACAGGCGCTTTCCTCGCCGCGTGTCCCAACTACAAGTTCGACCTGCTCTCGACGATCCCCGACGACCTCTACCTCATCTATCAGTGGTATGTGGACGACGGCGGCTTTGCCGACGTGAGCCTGCCACTCGCCTGGGACCTGGAACGCGGGGACACATCGACGGTAATCGCGATCATCGACACGGGCGTGGACGCCACGCACCCCGATCTGGCGAGCCAAATCTGGCACAACCCGGGGGAAATCCCAGGGAACGGGCTCGACGACGATGGCAACGGACTCGTTGACGACTTCGAGGGGTGGGATTTCGGCACCAACGACAACGATCCGGAGCCCGAATATACGGCGGACGCTTCAGGGATCGATGTGGGCTTCCACGGCACCTTCTGCGCCGGCATCGCGGCAGCGGCCACGAACAACGCGGACGGGATCGCCGGCGCCGGCTGGAACTGCCGCATCATGCCGCTCAAAGTCTCGCACCCCGTCGACGGAATCACTTCGGACGCGATCGCGGGAGCGTTCGTGTACGCGATTGACCAGGGCGCGTCTGTGATTTCCATGAGCTTCGGCGGCCCGGGCGACCCGGGAGTGCCGGAGTTTTTCCAGGCGCTTGCGGATATGGCCACGACGTCGGGAGTGCTCTGCGTGGCCGCCGCGGGGAATGACGGCGACAGCGTCCGAGTCTACCCGGCAGCGTGCGACAACGTCCTCGCCGTCGCGGCGACCGACTTCGACAACGCCCGGGCTTCGTTCTCGAACTGGGGCTCGTGGGTGGATGTCGCGGCACCCGGAAGCCTCATGTGGTCGACGATCGCTCAGAACTACACGCTTACCGATCTGGACCAGCTCTTTTACATCTTGCTCTTCAACTGGGACGGCGTGAATCCCTACATGTACGGCGATGGCACGTCATTCGCGTGTCCGCTGACGGCGGGTGTGTGCGCGCTGGTGCGTGCCCGATATCCCTACCTGACGCCACAGCTCGTGGCGCAGCACGTGGTCGCCACCGGCGACGCTGTCGCCTACGATCAACCGATCGGCGTAAAGCTGAATGCGTTCCGCGCCGTGAGCAGCGTGCCCACCGCGGTGGCGCTCGATTCAGGCGTGCCCACCCTCGCTCGCGTCGATGCCACCCCCAACCCCCTCTTCGGATCGGGATCGATCCGCTTTGTCCTTCCGGCCGCGGGGCGAGCGAGTCTCGCGTTGTACGACGCCACGGGACGGCGCGTCCGCAGGCTATTCGAGGGGAATTTGCCGGCGGGTCCGCACCTGGCGCACTGGGACGGCCGAAACGACCGGGGAGCGTCGCTCGCCGCGGCTGTCTACTTCGCGCGGCTCGAGAGCAAGGGAACGGTGGCGACCACGAAGGTCGTATTGATGAATCGTTGATGCAGGTGAGTCGGCGGGGAGGTAGGCAATGCGGCTGATGCGGCTCAGCGACGTGCCAAAGATCGAGCGGGATCACGTATTTCGGTACTCGCAGGCGCGTGCCGCCACGTTCTCGCTGGCTGCTTTCGCTGCCGTCGCGTTCCTGCTGTGGCTCGCGTGGAGCCGGCACTCCGGTTTGGCCGCCTACCTCGCGGCGGTCATGGTCCTTGGGATGATCGTGATGCGCAGGTTCATCCTCGCGCGATTTCTGCCCTCGAACTGGTTGGTACGCGTGAGCGACGGCGGACTCTTCGTACAGTTTCGCTCGTACCTAAACAATCACTTCCCCGCGGACGATCTGACTGTCGTCTTCATCTCGTATTCGGGGATTCGATCCGCCCGGCGCGTGACGGAACGGCGGGACATCCTCGAGAAGGACCCCGAGTGGCATCGAGTGGACCGCGTCACGCGGCAGACGCGCCATCTCGTGGAGCTTGAGCTTGCGGGCGATTCTTTGCCGCTGGCCGGGGCCCTGGATGGCGAAGTCTCCCGGAAGCCACCGACGGAGCGGCGCTGGTACGGCACGTCGGGCACGAAGTACAACCACGCGCCGGTATGGCTAGTGAGCCCAAATCTCTTGGACGTGGAGTGGGGCGTTGCTCCAGGCGCCGGCTCGTTTCTCGAGGCTCTCCGGCCGCACGCCAGAATCGAAGTGCCGGCTGAGGTGACCGAGGACTACTCGCGCCTCAAGGGTCTGAGCCGGGAAGAGCAGGAGCGCCGCATCGCCGCCCTCGCCGGATCCGGGCAGGTCATCTCCGCCGTGTACCTCACGCGGCGACTGTTCGCGTACGACCTCACCCAAGCCCGAGGTTTTGTTGACGGCTTGCTCGGCCGCGGGGCGACCGCCGGCAACATACCCCCTTGGCGGAGCGCGCAGTCCGGGGGCGAGCGTCCGCACGGCGCGGCGTAGTCCGTCCGCCCCGGAGCCTCGACCATGCGCCTCCTCGTACAGCTTCTCGCCGCCTTCGCTGTAGCTGCTCTCGGCGTCGCTGCCGGCTGTTCCACCGGCACGGCCCCCACCCAGCCTTTACTGCCGCCGGGCTCCGGTGGCTCGGTGTCTGACAGCATCGGATTGCTCGAAGACTTCTCCTCGCGACAGGTGTTTCCCGCCGACAACTGGTGGAACCTGGATATATCGAGCGCACCTGTCGATTCGCAGTCACAAGACTTGATCGACTGGATCAGCGGCCGAACCCCACAAAACCCGACGGCCACGCGCATCGTCCATCCCGATTTCGGGCCGCCGCCCTACGGCATTCCCTATGTGGCAGTCGGTGCAAACGAGACGCTCGCCCTGGTGACGTTTGCTCCCTACGGGAGTCAGAGCGATGTGGGCGCGTACGCGCGGCCACCGGGGTACCCGATTCCGACGCAAGCACGGACACAGGCCAATTACATCGAGGGTGCAGCTCCGGGTGGTGGGTCGAGCGGCGACCGACATCTGATCGTCATCGATCGCGAGCGCTGGCTCCTCTACGAAACCTGGGCGACCCGCTGGAATTCGGCTGCACCCCGCTGGGAGGCGGGCTCGGGAGCCACATTCGATCTCTCGTCGAACGCGCGACGCACGGACGGGTGGACCTCGGCCGATGCCGCGGGCCTCGCGATCTTCCCGGGTCTGGTACGCCATGACGAGGTCGCGGCCGGCGGCCCGATCACACACGCGTTTCGTGTCACGACGCGCGCGACGAACGGCTACGTGTGGCCGGCCTCGCACCAGGCCGGCAGCACCGTGGGCGCTCCCCCGATGGGGACGCGGCTACGACTCAAGTCCTCCGTCGACATCAGCGGGTACCCGGCCGACGTGCGGAAGATTTTCCAGGCCATGAAGACGTACGGCCTGATCGTGGCCGACAACGGCACCGACATGTACGTCTCGGGCACCATGGATCCGGCTTGGGACAATGACGTGCTGAATCCCGCGTTTCACAGCCTCACCGCTGATGACTTCGAGGTTATTCAACTGGCCTGGGGCGCCGGGCTGACCACTTCGCCCTGACGCGCTAGTGGCCGGTGTCGGGCTCAGTGTACGCGCACCCGGCGTGCGTATCTCGCCGATCCTGAGCAGGGCGATCATTGAGTACTGCCGATCCGACATGCCGTCGCCGCACGTTCCCTGCCGGATACGCAATTCCAGGATTCGAGGGCCCGACTCGCCGGTTGGAAGGTCGCGCCGCGTGCGGAAGATGCGTGCATCGCCCTCCTCGAGCGCGGGAACCGGTGGAAATCGGTAACCCTCCTGATGCGGTCCGGGTTCTCCTGGCGCGCCCGGGGCGTGCACGGAGTCGGTCCTCGCCGTCGTCGTACCACTCCGCGATTCGGCCGGAGTACGTTGGGCACACCCGCTAAGGGTGAAGAGCGCGATTATCGCGACAGCGTATCCGAGCTTCATAAGATGGGAATTGCGCCCCTGCCCAATAAAACCTGATGGCGACACCCGCGACTGTAGAGTAGCAGGATTCCAATCGAGTAATCTCCCGGTGTGAAGGGGTCCCGCACCGAGCCTCAGCTCCAAGCCTCCGCGGCGTTTCTCATCTTCGCGTTCGCCCTGGCGCTCCGCCTGGCTCATGTCCTGGCCATGCGCCAGAGCCCCTACTTCGATCACCCGCTGGTCGACGCCTACACGTACCACGAGGCCGCCCGATCGATCGCGGCCGGCGACGGGCATCCGGACAAGATCTTCTGGCAACCGCCGGGGTATCCCTACTTCCTCGGGCTCATCTATTGGGCGGTGGGAGGCGTCAACTTCCTCGCCCCCCGTATCATTCAAGCCGTACTCGGCGCGTTCGCCGCGGTCCTCACAGCTTGGATAGGAGCCAGGCAGTTCGGGCGCGCCGTGGGCATCGCGGCCGGCCTGACGGTCGCGCTCTATGGGACGCTCATCTACTTCGACGGGGAGCTTCTTGGAGTCTCGCTCACCGTGGCGCTCCAGCTCGGCGCCGTCGCGCTGGCCCTGCTTGCCTGTAGTGGGGAGCGATCCCAAGTTCTCTGGCTTGCCGCGGGCGCGTTGGCAGGGCTCGCTTCGGTCGTGACGGCGACATCGCTGGTATTTGTTGGGATCTTCACCGTCTTCGCGCGCCGCCTCGCCCCTTGGTGTCTCATCGGAGCGGTGCTCGCTATCGCACCGGTCACGATCCGTAATCTGGTGAAGGGCGGCGAGCTGATCCCGATCTCCTGGAATGGGGGAGTCAACCTCTACGTCGGGAACAATCCTCGTTACGACGAGGTCGTCGCGGTGCGCCCGGATCTGAGATGGAAAGACCTAACCGCCGAACCGGTCCGGCACGGGATCTGGTCCAAGGGAGGCGCCTCGAACTATTTCGTGCGCAAGGTCACCGATTGGGCGATCCGGGATCCCGTGGCCTTTCTCGAACTTCAGCTACGGAAGCTCCGCCTTCTCCTCGGAGGAGACGAGATCTTCCGGAACCAGGCGATCTATCCCGCCCGCGAGTATTCGCCTGTCCTCTCCGCGCTCCTCTGGAAAGCGCCCGGGATCGCGTTCCCGTTCGGGGTGCTCATTCCACTGTCGATCCTAGGACTCGTGTTCGCCTGGAAACGGGCGCCACTCATGGCCTGGATCGTTGTGATCTATGCACTCGCCAACGTGGCGTTCTTCATCGCGGCCCGGTACCGGGTGCCGATGGTCCCATACCTAGCGGTGTTTGCCGCTCAGGGCGTTCGCTGGTTCCTCGTGGAAGCGAAGCGCGCTGCCCGAGCCGTCGCCGTGGCGGGTGTTGTTGGAATCTATGCGCTCTCGAACATTGGAGCAGGGCCGATGCCGGCGCGGATGAACGCGGACGCGGAGCTCAGCCTTGCGGGATTCCTACACATGGAGAATCGCCTGGATGAGGCGCGACGCCATTACCTGCTGTCGATCGAAGAGCGGGCAGATGATCCGGAACCGTGGGCTGACCTGGGCGCGCTGGAAATGGACCAGGGCCGATTCGAGCCCGCGGAGCGAGCCCTTGGCGAGGCATTGAGGATCCAGCCTGAATACGGGGGCGCGCTTCTCGCTCTGGGAGCGTTGCGGGAGCGGGAAGGCCGCTTTCAGGAGGCCATTGATCTCTACGGCCGGGCGGCACGAGCGAACCCGAAAGACACGTGGTCGCGGGCAAGAGTGATGGTGTTGAGTCGGCGCCTCGGAATTCTTGCCCGCTAGCCGGCTCGGGCGACCGAGAGCGCGGCCGTGCGTTCATGGCCGGCTCCCGCGAGACCTTCGAGCTTCAGCGTGGCCTTCCAAGGTTTGCCGTCGGTGCCGGTGAAGCGCCACGTGCTGGTGCGCGACGCTGGGTTGGTGCCGGCCGAGCTCACCTTCACCCACTTGCCCTTCGCCAGCGCCTGCTCGATACGACCCATGAGGTCGGGCGTCGCGAGATCCGAGTGGCCGCTCAGGACAATGTCCCATCGGTTCGTGTCGCCCTCGGTACGGACCAGGTTCCACTTGCCGACGTCGTCCAGTTGGATGGCGGGAATCTGGTGATCGGCGAGCGCCGCGCGCGCGAATCCGCCGTTCGGCTTCCAGTCGTACTCCTCGCCGAGCGCGACATCCTGCGCGTACCCGCTGCCGAACATCCGCCCGATGACGTGCAGTGCGCCGTCGATACCAGCGGAGAGGCCGGCGGTCGTGATGATCTTGCCGTTGTCGACGTAGCGCTTGTCGCCGACCACATGGATCTTCGGATACTCGCTCGTGAGCTTCGGGATGTTGTGGTACGTCGTCGTGGCCGTAAGGCCATCGAGCAGCCCAGCGTTCGCGAGGATGAAGGCGCCGTTACAGACGGACATGGTGTTGCTCGCGCGCGCGGTCACATCCCTGATGTAACTGAGCGTCGCCTTGTCGCGGCTCGCTGCATACACTCCGCCGCCTGGCACCACGAGCACGTCCGGCTGGGGCGCGTCGGCGAACGAGTACTTGGGAACGACCGTCAGACCCATGGCGGTCGTAATGGGGTCTTTCGTGGCGGCGACGGTGTAGACGTCGCACCCGGCGGCGCCGAACATCTCGTACGGACCCGTAAAGTCGAGGATCTCGGTGCCGGTGAAAACGAGAATGGCGACCCTCTTCTGGTCGGCACCTTGTGCCGGCTTCGGCGCGTCAGAGGATGCCTCGACGAGGGTCATTCCGCACGTGGGGCAGACCCCTGGGGCGGTGAACACGGTCGTGTCGCACGCCGTGCCGCAGGGCGGGCAGACGTAGCGTTTGCCGGCAGAGGCCGCCGGGCTCTCGACCGCAGCGGCTCCCGCGAGCAGGAAAAGAACGAACAGCAGCGGCGCGCCGAAGCGGAGCAGCGATTTCATGAGGACCTCCTGCGTGGGGGCGAAACGCCGTTCGGCGATTTCGCGGGTGAGTGCGAGTGGGTGAATCGCTCACGATACCGACCGGGCGCGATGCCGAGCGCGCGTTGGAAGGCGCGACGCATCGACTCGGGAGTGCCGAGCCCGCTCTTCGCACAGATAGCCTCGAGCGGCTCGGAGGTTTCTTCGAGCAGACGGCGTGCGGTTTCGACGCGGACCGAAGCGACAAATCGCGCGGGCGTCATGCCGACTTCCCGCGAGAAGACGCGCGCGAAGTTCCGCGGGCTCATCGCCACGCGGCCCGCGAGCCGGGCGATTGAGAGGTCGTCGGTCGGATGGTCCGCGATGTGCGACTGGAGGTCGCGCAGCAGTTCGTGCTCGGCGAGCTGCACCGACAACTGGGCGCTGAACTGCGATTGTCCCCCGGGCCGTTTCAAGAACATCACCAGCTCCCGGGCGGCCGCCAGGGCTACTTCTCGTCCGAAGTCGTCCTCGACCAGCGCCAGGGCGAGGTCCATCCCCGCGGTCACTCCCGCGGACGTATAAAGGGAGCCCTCGCGGACGAAGATCGTGTCCGGCTCGACCTGGACCTTAGGGAAGTCGCGCGCAAGATTAGCGCAATGGTTCCAGTGCGTCGTCGCCCGCCGCCCGTCGAGCAGCCGGGCTTCCGCGAGGAGGAAGGCGCCGGTGCAGATCGATGCGAGGCGGCGCACGAGGCCCGACTGGCGGCGGATCCATCGAAGGAGCGGCGCGTGGGAGCGGTGCTCCTCGACGCCAAGACCTCCGGCGATCAAGAGCGTGTCGATACCGCGGCCGACGTCGGCGATCCCGCGATCGGCATGGAGGCGAAGCCCGGACGACGTCCGGAACGGGCCTCGCTTCAGACCGATGATCTCAACGTGATAGGCGTGATCCGCGCGCTTTCCGTTATCGCGCAGCCAACGGGACGTACGGGAGAAGACTTCGAGCGGTCCCATGACGTCCAGCACTTGGACGTTGGGGAAGGCGAGCATCGCGATCCGCATGGGACCGCGGCTCGCGGGCCGCAGGGCCGACGGCGGGCTGGTCTTCGTTGAGGGCGTCATGCAGATATCATGGCAGCCTGGCAGGTTGGCAGCAATGACAAGGTAGCCACGTTTTCTGCCATCTTGGGACCCTGGTTGCCGCGGCTCCCCACGCCCCGAAAATGCCTGCAACCCTCGGAGGCCCTCGAAGCGTCTCCGGTATGGGTACCCAAGGAGGAGTAGCCTCGAGGAACATGAGCTCACGCGCAGACACGGCCCGCTGGACCAGGCTCATCCGCCTTCTAAGGCCGATCCACGGGCAGGCCGTTGCCACGGCTCGAAGGCTGAGCCGGTCCCTCCACGACGGCGATGATCTTTATCAGGATGCCGTGCTGCGCGCGTACGACAAGTTGAACGGCCTGCGCGACGAGTCACGGTTTCGATCCTGGTTCTTCGCCACGCTCCTTTCGAGGCACCGCTCCCGGGTGAGGCGCCCACGCCGCGAGTCAGTGCCGATCGAGGACATGCTCGGCCGCAGGGATGAGCCGGTCGGAGAAGACGGAGCCAGGCGGGAGGAGGAGCGTCGGCGGGCGGAGCGCGCGGCGCGAGCGCTGGGGGGGCTGCAGCCGGTCCAGCGCGAGGCGATCGTACTACACGACATCGATGGGTTCTCCGTCGAGGAAGTCGCGGACATGCAGGGGGTCACGGTCTCGGCCGTGAAGTCGCGCCTGGCCCGCGGCCGAGAGGAACTGCGGCGCTTCTACCTCCGATTCACGCGGGAGAGCGAAGGGTCGAGACTCGAGACGCTACCGGCCGGAGCCATGGCCTGGCCGGCGAAGGAGAGATCCGATGAATGAGAAATCGCACCTGGACCGGGATCTCGCCGCTCTGCGAGAGCTCAGCGCTCGAGAGGTACCGGACCTGGACACCACAGTTCAAACTATTCGCCAGCACGGGCCCGAATCGCGCCCGAGGCTCTGGAACTTCAGGAGGAATGCTATGGCTCTACTTCATTCGGTGCGGACTCGCCCGGCCTTTGCAGCGGTCGCCGCGGGAGCGCTTGTGGTCCTCGTCGCCTTGATTGTGCCCGTCTCCTACGAGCGGGTCGCGGGGCAGGACGTCGCTTTGACGGTCGCGGGAAAAGGAATTGGAGATCGGGAGATCGCAGGGGTCGCCCAGGGGCTCAAGGGCGCGCTGGGTGCGAACGGCGTCACGGTGGAGGCTTTCCCGGGAACGGATGTCCCGAGCTTCGTGCTCCACGCAACGCTCCCGAAGCGCTCGGGCACCGACGTGCAGCGCTCCACCACCGAGTTCGCTCGCGAGCTTGCCGCCAAGGGCTATTCGGCCTCGGTCCACGTCACGCCGCACCGCGAGCGCGTGCGCTACCCGGCCGTGGCCTACGCGTTCGACCAGATCATTCGGATTAACGTCGATGGAAAGTCGGCCGCCGCGCTCGAGCAGGAGATCCGGGACCGGCTCGCGGAGGCGGGAGTGCCCGATGCGCACGTCTCGGTCACCGACCGTCCGGAGGGTGGCCGCGAGGTCCGGCTTACGGTGGAACGGCAGCGGGAGGGCGACGTGACGTCCGCCGAGCCTGAGCCCATGCCCCAGGTCATGCTCACGAAGGATGGCGCGCCGCTCACGGGCGGAGAGCGGATGACGGTTAAGGTTCAGAAGAGAAAGGTCAACGGCGCCGCGTCACTGGTCGTAGAGGTGACGTCCAACGGCAAGTCCGCTAAGGCCGAGGTGGCGAATTACGAATCGATGAGCGATTCCGCGCTCGCGGACGCGATCACCGCGCAGCTCAAACAGGCTGGAATCGAAGCGCGAGTGACGGTTACCGGAGGGAAGGTTTCGATTGAAGCAGTGAAGTAGCGCGTGGATCGGCTGAGTTTCGGAGGCCGACCCCGTAAGTAGCCCATAAGACTCAATGCAAAGCGCTCCAGGGGCTTAAGCCTCCTGGGGCGCTCTGCTATGCGGGGAGCCACGTTGAGCCGTATGATCGTGGGCATGACTCGCGCGATCTCGGTGGCGGCGCTGCTGCTCCTCGGCCTGCTGGGGGCCTCGGCCTGCTCCCGCTCAGGGACGGAGACCCCGAAAATGAGCGCGGTCGAGGCCGACACGCTTCTCAAGTTCTACGCCAAAGACCGCAAGGATACCGAGGAGTGGCTGAAGTCCTCGCCGACTTCCTATCTCGCCACAATCTTACGTCACGATTTCGAGGACCGCGCCTCACTCACCGTGGGCAGCGCTCCCGGTAACGACGTGCGCATCGAGGACCCGGGGGTCAGGCCGCGGCACCTGAGGGTTACCGTCGTGGGGGACTCGTTCCGCGTCGAAACGCTCGACCCCAAAGCGCGCTTCAAAGTGAAAGATGTCGAGATGATGTCGGCGACGCTGCCGCCGAGCGGCATCACGGTGGGGCGTTTCTCGCTTCGGCTCTCGCACCAGCGCTTCCCGGCCATCATCGTGTACGATCCGCATAGCCCGCGATTCAAGCTCTACAAGGGCATGAAATTCTTCCCGCCCGACCTCTCCTACCACATCGTCGCGGCGCTCACGCCCAATCCGAAGCCCGACACGACCATCATCCTCTCGACCCGCGGCAACCGGAGGCGCGCCGTTCGGGTGGGTTGGTTCGACTTCAAGGTGAAGGGCGCGCGCTGCCGCCTCGAGGCGACCCGCCTGCTCGAGCCGGGCGTTGGGGAGAAGGACGTCGAGCTGTTTTTCACCGATGCCACGACCGGCAAGGAGAGCTATGGCGTGGGGCGCTACCTCGATCCCGTGCTGGGACCCGACGGCTACTACGTGCTCGACTTCAACCTCTGCTACGATCCAGCGTGCGCCTACTCGGAGCACTACAACTGTCCGATCCCGCCGCGGGAGAATCGGCTCAAGGTCGCGATTCGTGCCGGCCAGATGGACGCGCACTACATGCGCTGACCATGACTACTCTCCGCGACCGCTACCGAGGCACGCTTCTCGGACTCGCGGTCGGAAACACGCTCGGCCTACCTGTTGAATCGTGGCCCAGCGCGGAAATCCGACGGCGATATCCGAAGGGAATTCGCGAGATCGATCCTATGGAGTTCAAGCTCCCCTGGGATGACGATCTGGCGCAAGCCGTCATTCTCGCCGAGGCGATCATGGAGTACGACACGCTGCGGAATGACGATCTCGCCTCCCGCATGGTGGATTGGTTCGAGTCGAACGGTCGCGGGATGGGCGCGCAGACAAGAGCCGTCATCAGCGCCCTTCGGCAAGGCATGCTGCCCTCCGAGGCGGCCAAGCTCATTTGGGAGCGGGACGGCGGGCAACCCGCTGGAAACGGCGCCGTCATGCGGTGCGCGCCCGTGGCGATGCGGTGGCCAAGCGATCCGGTGAAGCTGCTCGAGGAGACTGAGAACAGCTCACGCGTGACGCATTGCGATCCCCGGTGTTCCTGGTCGGCGTTCGCCGTCAATCTGGCTGTGGCGGATGCGCTGAACGGAAAAACGGCCTCGATCGATTCCATCGCGAGCACCCTGGAGAGTGCCGGCGTGGGCCCGCACACGCTCCATGGCGTTCGGGACGTAGCGGGGCACTCCCTGGAGCACCTCCGACTCGATGGAAGCGCGATCGGATTCACTCTGAAGGCCATGCAGGCAGGACTTTGGTGTTTGGAGCACGCGGAGGATTTCGAGGAATCCCTTGTCGCCGTGATTCAGGCGGGGGGCGACACGGATACCAACGGGGCCGTCGCCGGGGCGATATTGGGCGCACTCCACGGCGCGAGCTCGATTCCGGTTCGCTGGGCCAAGCATATTGCCAAGGCCGACCAGCTCATCTCGCTCGCCGATCGCCTGCTGGATCGGGCTACCGAGGCCGGCCGGGTCAGTTCCCTGTAAGATTCTGCGGAGGACTCGGGGGAGTGGAGTCGGCGGAACCAGAAGGGTGCAAGTACAGAACGGCATCCCCGCTGAAGGGGGGCTGGAACATGCGGGTGGCGCCGCCGGACACGGTACCGCTCAGTGTTGTCTGCTGTGTCGCCGGACTAAACCATTCCACCTGCATCGTGCCGGAGAAGGTCTGCAAATTCACGGTGAAGGAAGACGATGAAGTGGCGTAGACGAGACACTCGGCACTGTTGACCAGGGCGTACCCCGTGGAGGAGATGCTGACGCTAGGGGTAGTGTGGAGCAAGTCCATCCTCCGGGAAAACGTCAGCGTGTTGCCCATCGCGTTCCGGATCTCAATGCCGTTGGGGATCGGTCCGTTCGTGATCGACTGGGGCACGTCATACCGATCCATGAAGAGCGTATTCAATCCCCGCATGAAGCTCTTCCAGACCCACGAGCGATCCCCGAAGGAGGACCCCCCTAGATGGTCCGTGTCATTGAAAATGACCTTGCTCCCGCTATTGGCGGGCGGGTTGGAATCGTAGACTGACTCCGCGCCAGGGGAGATCCACTCAGCCGCGCTGTTGAACAGGGTGCTGTTGCTGCCACCCGGATATTGATAGGTCATCCCCACGGGATGTTGTTTTGGCTTCGTGGCTTCATATTGCTTCACAAACTGAATCATGTGGTTTTCCCATGGCGTGGAGTACGAGCCCCCGGGCTCGTTGGCGATCTCGTACAGCACATTGTCGAGGTCGTTCACGCTATTGATCACCCGTCGCACATATTCCTCCTGAATGGCCGTGATCGCGGGCACGGAGAGAGTATGGATATTCGTGATGGCACTGCCGAAATCGATCCCGTTGATGTTGTTCACGGAATTGAACGGATGAGAGAGCGCTCCCGGCGCGAACTGTAACTCCCACCCTTCGAACAGCATGATGCTCACGAATTTCCCACGAGCCTGTGCCAGCGACACGCGCTGCCGGAGACGATCGAAGTAGGCTTGATTCCATTGCGTGAGATCGAATTTGAGATGGCCGGTATTGTCGTTGCCCGGTCCGGTGCGGAGCCACGGCTGTGGCCCGGCCCAGACTCGGCGAGCGTAGAGGTTGGCGTTGTTGGGGAAGGGGCCTTCCCAGGCCCAGAGGCGGATGAAGTTGTGGTTGTATTGATCGAGAAAATCGAGGTAGTGCGCAAAATCAAACGGCTGATTGTCGGCGGGATAGACGTCGTCCATGTCGGGGAAGTTGTTCCATGTGTGCGAGCCGGTCATGTAGATGGCTTTGCCACAGTCGTTCGTGAAGTAGCGCGGGTTCACCGAGCTCACGCGAAGGACGCCGGAGATCCCGGTCGTGCTGCATTCGGGTGGGAGGGATTGGGCGAGAAGCGGCTGTTCGGACCCTAGTGATAAGGCGAGCCAACCGGCGCACGCCAGGGCGATGAAGGAGCGCCTCCGAATCCTCATTTCAGAATCTCCTGTAGAGACGCTGGCAGCCAATTCCAGAGGTTTTGAGGATAAACGAATGGCACAGCGGGGGATAGCTCAGCAAGTCTCGTTCCAACAACGTCAGAAATCGTACATTTGACTACACCAAAGGGGATCCGCTGGAACGGAGGTATCTGGGCCCACCCCCCTGCGCTACCCCGTGCCCTTCGCGAATGGCAGGCTGCACTTGGGTCCGGGCGCTGGCCACCGGCACCACGAACGTCACCTGAGGAGCACGAGCCTCTTTGTGAAGGCGTGCCCGCCCGCCGTCATCCGCACGAACCAAACACCGCTCGAGACCCGACGCCCATCCATCCCTGTGCCGTCCCACCGCAGTTCCCACCGTCCGGCGGGGACGGTGCGATTCAGCAGCTCGGCGACCCTTCGACCCGACAGGTCGTAGACATCGATCCGAACCTCTGACGCAACGGGCAGATCGTAGCTGATGCGTGATACCGGATTGGCGGGATTCGGCGCGGGCTCGTGAAGTACGAAGCCTCTCGGCGCCGAGCTCGGAGAGGCAACGTCAGTCAGACGCGGCGAAGATAAGTAGAGGACGGCATCGCCGCTGAAGGGGGGCTGAAACGTGCGGGTGGCGCCGCCGGCGACAATACCGCTCAGCGTCGTCTGCTGGTTCGCCGGATTGAACCACTCCACGCTCATGGAACCTGAGTAGCTCTGCAAGTTCACGGTGAAGGACGAAGACGAAGGGTTGTAGACGAGGCAGTCGGAGCTGTTGACCAGGGCATATCCCGTGGAGGAGATGGTGACATTCGGGATGGTGTGGAGGAGATCCATCTTGCGGGAATACGTCAGGGTGTTCCCCATCGCGGTGCGCATCGACATTCCGTTCGGGATTGGTCCGTTCGTGATCGACTGGGGGATGTCATAGCGATCCATGAAGAGCGTGTTCAACCCCCGCATGAAGCTCTTCCAGATCCACGAGCGATCCCCGAAGGAGGAGCCCCCCAGATGATCCGTATCATTGAAAATGACCTTGCTCCCACTGTTGGCGGGCGGGTTGGAATCGTAGACCGACTCCGCGCCAGGTGAGATCCACTCCGCCATGCTGTTGAACAGGGTGCTGTTGGTGCCGCCCGGCCATTGATAGGTCATCCCAACGGGATGCTGCTTCGGCTTCGTGGCCTCATATTGTTTGATGAATTGAATCATGTGGTATTCCCACGGCGTGGAGTACGAGCCGCCGGGCTCGTTGGCGATCTCGTACAACACGTTGTCGAGATCGTTCACGCTGTCGATCACCCGTCGCACATACTCCTCCTGAATCGCCGTGATCGCAGGCACGTTCAGGGTGTGGATGTTCGTGATGGCACCGCCGAAGCTGATGCCACTGATGTTGTTCACGGAGTTGAACGGATGCGAGAGCGCACCCGGCGCAAACTGTAGTTCCCACCCTTCGAACAGCATGATGCTCACGAATTTCCCACGAGCTTGTGCCTGCGACACGCGCTGGCGGAGACGATCGAAGTAGGCTTGATTCCATTGCGTGAGATCGAATTTCAGATGGCCGGTGTTGTCGTTTCCGGGACCGGTGCGAAGCCACGGCTGGGCTCCGGCCCAGACTCGACGTGGGTAGAGGCCGCCGTCATTCGGAAAGGGACCTTCCCAGGCCCAGAGGCGGATGAAGTTGTGATTGTACTGATCGAGAAAGTCGAGATAGTGCGCGAAATCGAAGGGCTGATTTTCCGGAGGATAGACGTCGTCCATGTCGGGGAAATTGTTCCACGTGTGCGAGCCGGTCATGTAGATGGCCTTGCCGCAATCGTTCGTGAAGTAGCGTGGGTTGACGGAGCTGACGCGAAGGGCGCCTGAGATTCCGGTGGTGCTGCACTCGGGCGGAAGGGATTGAGCGAAGAGTGGAACTTCAGTCCCTACTAGTGAGCCCAGGCAAACCGCGCAGGCCACGGCAATGAAGGACCGCCTTCGCGTCCTCACTTGGCGCGCTCGTTGTCGAGTTCGAAGGTACAAAGCTTCTGGCGCATCGCAAGGGCATCTAGGCAAGTCTCATTCCAATGACGTTCGAACCGCTTGCGCAGGGAGATCTACACCCAGCGTTTCTGCGCCAACATCCACTCGCTCTTCGCGAAGGACCGCTCGTGATCACCCGGTGCTCCTCAAGAAACATTTCGGCAGTGGGTCGATTGGGTGAGACCGGTTGCTTTGGGCCAGGAAGTCGCGTTGGCGCTGTGCAATTTGGATCAGACGTGTACCGATCGGTGACAACGCCACAGCCTCTAGGAGGAGAGATATTCGAGCGACAATCGTCTCGCATGAGCAGACGGAACCGCGGAAAGTCGACCGCATTGGAAGACCTACAAACTATTTTCTTTTGGGGAGGCGATGAGCCCACTCTTCACGGAGTCGAGCGGACTGGCTCCGCGAGTCGATACCGCCCGACTTACAAGTCTAGCGACCTAACTTACAAGTCGTGCCAGGGGGGAGGACCTCGCCGGGAGTACGGTTAGCGCGGCTGACGGGCTACAGCGTTGAGCGAGATCCGCGTGTCGTCGAAAATGGGAATGCCGTAGAGCAAGGCAAGCGCCTCGTCTCGTTCTCGACGAAACTCAACCTGCTCCGATGCTGCGATCGAGGGTGCGTTCGGAATCTCGACCGTGAGGGGATCCCGGTGCCTTCCATTCTGAAGAAACTCATAATGAAGATGCGGGCCGGTGGCCAGCCCGGACGAGCCGACCCTCCCGATGATCTGGCCCTGATCCACGTGCACGCCGGGCCGAACGTCGGGCGCAATGGAACTCAAATGCGCGTATCGCGTCCGAATTTCCTGAGGATGCCGCAGCTCGACGAGCCGGCCATAGGCGCCCATGAATCCCGCCCGCGTGACAATCCCTGAGGCGGTCGCCTCGACCGGGGCTCCGGCCGGCGCACCGTAGTCGATTCCCTCGTGCGCTCGCCACAGCTTGAGTATGGGATGGTAGCGTCGAGTCGTGAACCGGCTGGTGATCCGGTAGGGCACCGGATAACGTAGGAACGCTCCCCGAAGAGAACGACCTTCCTCGTCGAAGTAGGCAAATCGTCCGCCGGGTCGCGGCTGCGGGAAGGAGCGCAAGACCCTGTCTTGATTGCGAAACTCGATCGCGAGAAAGTGGCGGCTTCGGATCGAGCCGTCTGGCCGCACCTTTCGTTCCAGGACCACGCGCAAGACGTCACCCCGCCTCAGGTCCCGCGTGAAGTCCACCTTCCAGGCGAATACGTCCGCAAGGTCGTAGACCAATTCCTCGAAGTCATCCTTCCCGAAGCGGTCCAGGTCTCCCCCCAAACGCGCCGACCACAGGCTCGACTCGATGATGCCGGAGACTCGTACCGTATCCATCACGAAGGGCACCAGCTCGATCCGTGTCGTCCAAATGGAGTCGGCGCGGACGAAATGCAGGATGGAATCGGGGTTCAACCCGAGGCGAATCCGATCAGGAATGCTGTCCGATCCGGCCGAGAACCGAAACGGGGTGCCCGGGCGGAGCGAACGGGGGCTCCGGTAGGCCTCGAGGAGTCGGGTGATCTCTCGAATCTGCTCGGTGTCGAATCCCCTGGAGGCGAGAACCTGGGAGAGAGCAGTTCCCCGGGTCACAAAGTCTCCGCGCCGCGGCGATGCCCACGTCACGCGCTTGAGGGCCAGGTCGTCGGTTCGCACGAACCGAGGGGAGGGCGGGAAGGTGACCGCCAGAGATAGCGCGAATGTGGCCAGGGTGAGCGCCGCGACCACTGAGGACCCTCGCGTCGACCCCTTCCGGCGATCTTCGCTCTTTCGTGTCGTTTCGATGAGAGTCCCTCCTCGGCTCCCGGCCATCGGCCGGGCCCGCTCCGGTCCAGAGACTCTTTTTCGGCAGAATTAGGCCGATCATCACCCTAATTCCCTTGGCTTTAGGGCCGGCTGGGCCCTGGCTCCGGAGCCGGGAATCGGCTATCCTTGTTGCCCCAACACCACAACCGGGCTCGACCTGAACGAAGGGAATCCCTGAACGATGATCGGGAAGAAGCTGCGCGCCTACGAAATCACCGAGGAGATCGGCTCGGGCGGAATGGCCACGGTCTTTCGTGCCTATCAGCCAAGCATGGACCGGCACGTGGCCATCAAGGTCATCCACTCGAACATCCTTCACGACGGCGCGCTCCGGGAGCGATTTCAGCGCGAGGCGCGGCTCATCGCGCGGCTCGAGCATCCCCACCTCTTGCCGGTCTACGACTTCGATGGGGAGCACAACCCGCCTTATATCGTCATGCGGTATCTGGAGGGAGGCACGCTGAAGCAGGTGCAGCAGCAGGGCGCGGTGCCGCGGGATGAGTTTCTGTACATCCTTCGCCAGCTGGCCGGCGCGCTCGACTACGCGCACCGGCAAGGAGTGGTGCACCGGGATCTCAAGCCCTCCAATGTGATGATCGATCGGGAGGGAAATGCCTTCCTCACGGACTTCGGGATCGCGCGGGCCGCGGGGAGGGACAAGGGCCTGACGGGGACCGGGCTCATGATCGGAACACCGGGCTACATGGCCCCGGAGCAGGCCCGCGGTGATGGCATGGCGGACAAAGCGGCCGACATCTACTCGCTCGGCGTGATCGCATTCGAGGCCCTGACCGGCTCGCCGCCCTACGAGCATGAGAACGGCTTCGAGGTGATTCTGGCTCACATCAACAACCCCATTCCCAATGCAAGCGAGCGTGGCGCCAACCTGCCGAAGGCGATCGACTCCGTTCTGGCCCGAGCCTTGGCCAAGGAGCGCACCGACCGCTTCGGCACTGCGACCGAATTCGTCGACTCGCTGATGGGCGCCCTGCGGATCAAGCCCAGCGACGCACCCACCGCGCTCCAGTCCATGACGCAAACCATTTCGGTTGATCAGCTCTCCGCGCTCCGAAAGCAGAAGGGGGAGTCTGAAACGCCGGGCTCGGACACGCCGTCCGATCAGCAGCGTCAGATGACTGCCGTCTCCGTCGACGTGAAGGAGCTAGCGGAAATCCTCTACGAGAAGGGCTCCGACGCCGAGCGCGTTCGCTCGACGATGGATGCGCTCTGGTCAGCCCTGAGCGAGGTGGCGAAGGGGCACGGCGGCTCGACTCATAGTCGCACCGAGGAGGCAGGGCTCATCCTCTGGGGCCGAGACCGAGCACGCGAGGACGATTCCGAGAATGCGATTCGGGCGACGCTGGCCATGCGCGACAAAGTGCTCGCGGAGGCACGCAAGACGCTCGGAGCCGCATGGGAGCCGGCGGAGGAAAGCCCACTTCCTTTCTCAGCGGGGATCACGACCGGTCCCGTGCTTCTCGAGCGCGAGCCGACCAGCGGAAGCTATACCGCGAATGGCGCGCCGATCACCCTCGCCGGCAGGCTCAAAGATGCCGCGCCCCCGGGCGGGATTCTCGTCGCCCATGAAACCTTCACCTTGGTTCGAGGGGTCTTCACCTTTACGCAGGGCGAGCCCCTTCGCGTCCGCGGGCGCAAGGATCCGATCGAGGTCTACGTCGTGACCCAGGTGAAGCCGCGCGCGTTCCGTCTCCGGGCGCTTGGCATCGAGGGTGTCGAGACGAAGATGATCGGGCGGGAGATCGAGCTGCGCCTTTTGCAAGAGGCTTTGACCCTGACGCTCGAGGATGGAGAAACGCAGGTCGTCACGGTGGTCGGCGAGGCGGGCGTCGGAAAGTCCCGGCTCCTCTTCGAGTTCAGCAACTGGACCGATCTTCAGGAGCAGACGATCTGGTTCTTCCAAGCCCGCGCCACGCAGCCCTCCATGCTGGAGCCCTATTCGCTCGCGCGAGACCTCTTTTCGTTCCGTTTCCGTATCCTGGATTCCGATCCCTTGTCCGTCGTGCACGAGAAATTCGTTGAAGGTGTGGCGGAATTCCTGGGGAAAGGCTCCGAGAGAAAGGCGCACTTCATCGGCCAGCTCGCCGGCTTTGATTTTTCCAATAGACCCGAGGTGGAAGGGGCCTTGAAGGACGGGGACGCGTTCCGCCAGGTGGCGCAGGGTTACATGGGGGAGCTCTTCACTACAGCGTCGAAGGTGCACCCCGTCATGATCCACATCGAGGACATCCACTGGGCGGACGACCGATCCTTGGACCTCCTCAACAACCTGGTTCGCGACAACACCGGCCTCCCCCTGTTCGTCCTCTGCATGGCTCGGCCGAGCCTCTACGAGCGCCGTCCGCAGTGGGGCGAGGGGCAGCGCTTCCACGAGCGCATCCAGCTTGAGCCTCTCTCCCAGCTCTCAAGCCGCAGGCTGGTTCGAGAGCTCCTGAAGCATGTCCCCGAGGTCCCGGCCGCCCTTCGTGATCTCGTCGTCGACCGCGCCGATGGGAATCCGTTCTATATCGAGGAGCTGATCAAGGCGCTCATTGACGATCGTGTGATTCTCAAGGGGGAGGAGACCTGGTCGGTCGATACCACCCGGCTCTCCACCGTGCGTGTCCCGGCAACGCTCACGGGCGTCCTTCAGGCCCGGCTCGATACGCTCCCGGCGCCTCTCTACCAGCTACTGCAGCGGGCGTCCGTGGTCGGCCGTATCTTCTGGGACGCCGCGGCGATTCACTTGAGCCGTGAGGCCGGTGGCCTGAAGCCCGCGGAGGTCCAGACGATGCTGGAGGATCTGCGCGACCGGGAGATGATCCTTCAACGCGAGGAGTCGGGGTTCGCGGGGACGGTCGAGTACGTGTTCCGCCACGCCATTCTTCGTGACGTCACCTACGAGACGGTGATCCCGCGCCAGCGGCGCGCCCTCCACAAGCTGGTCGGCGACTGGCTCATCGAGGTCGGTGGGGAGCGCGCCGGAGAGCACACCCTCCTCGTAGCCGAACATTACAGCCGTGCAGAAGAGGCTTCACTGGCCGCTGCCCAGTTAACGAAGGCGGGTGAGCGGGCCATGCAGCTGGCCACCTATGAAGAGGCAAATACACTCCTCCAGCGCGCCCACGAGATTCTGGCCGGCTCCGAGCACACCGTGCAGAGGCTCGGGATCGAGATCCTACGTGCGGGCCTCGAAAGCATCCGGGGTCATTACGCGAAAGCCCTGGAAATCCTGAAGCCGGCCCTCGAGGAAGCCCGGACGACCGGAGATACGCGCCTTCTCGCGAAAGTATTGGGTCAGCTGGGAAGAGTCGCGATGTGGCAGGCCGACGAGCTCGCTGCGGTGAAATATATCGGGGAAGCACTGGAGTTGTCTCGAAGCACGGGGGACAAGGACGCCCTGATCTTCAATCTTCGTCAGATGGGGAATACGATCGTCCAAACCAACCCGCGCCAAGCCAGAACGTACCACGAAGAGAGCGTGCAGCTCGCGCGTCAGGTGGGAGACAAGTACAGTGAGGCTCACGGCCTGAATTCCCTCGCCATCGCCTTGCAGCTCGAGGGCAGCCCGGAAAAGGCAATGACGACGTTTGCGCAGTCGCTCGAGCTCAACCGTGCACGCGGGGATCGTCTCAACGAGGCGATGGTGCTCGGCAATATGGCGGGTCTTTACTCAGTCGGCGGGGAACTCGAGACGGCGGAACGCACCGCAAAGGCATCGATGGCGATCGCGAAGGAAATCGGGGCGACCTCCGTTCTGCCTACCAGTCAGGCCACGCTCGCAGAGGTCTGCCTGCGGGGTGGGCGCGATGCCGAAGCCCGTACGTGGTGCCGAACAGCAAGCGAAACCATCCGGAGCATGGGCATTCCACCCTTCCAGGTTGCGGTCATGTACGGAATCCTCAAGATACGGAGCGGCGATCGCCCGAAGGGTCTTGCCTGGATCGGATTCGCGCGGGCCCACGATCCGAACAAGATGGAAATCGCGGGTGTGATCCGCTCGTTCTGGGAGGTCATCCGCGGTGAGGCGTCCGAGGATGAGGTGGAGGCCGCCCTGCGCGCCGGCGAGGCTCTGAATTTGGAGGAGATTCTGGCGGAGGCGGAACGGGGGGACGGCTAGGCTGCCTGCTCGAGCGGTAGGGAATCGAGACGGTACTTCGCTCCGGAAGTTCCTCGCCGCGAATGCCCGATCCATGCCACGGACCGTGCTTCGCTACGCGATCGAGAAGCTTCCACCCCACGAACGAGCGGGTCTGCTCCGGGGCAAAGCGTGATCAGGGAACAGGCGCGAACAGGACAAATCGGCCCTTATCCAAGACGTAATCAAACCGCGCCACATCGGGCTCGACGATTCCGATCGCATCGACGGGGGTCGCACTCCAGCGGTTGACCCAGCAGAACGCGTTGAGGGAGGCACGCGGGCCGAGCTCTAGGTAGATCGGCGGAACATCCTGCGGGTCACCGCGCGACTTGTACTCTCCCTGACCCGGCCGCACTTTTCGCCACGCGACCTCGACCCCCTATGTTTCCGTGATCCGATAGGATGGCAATGACCACCTGATCCGCACCGCTCCGGCCGAGAAGGGCTACATCGCGGAGCAGGTCCCCGTCGAAGTCACCGACGATCGCCGAGGGGCCCAGAGCCCTGGTGTCCTTACTCGGGCCCGGGTTCAGCTCACGCGAATCGGCCTCTCCCCACAATTGAAAGGTCGGATCCTGCCTGCGAAGGGCCGCCTTCATGGGCTCGGGCAGGGTTATTTGGACTCGACCGTGCTCGAGCCGGACCTTTGGGGTGTCGATGGGAGCAATTACTCTGCCGGTATCGGTCGGCACACCGTCCCTTCCGACTGCGGGAACCCGAACGAACGTCTCGGTCCTGGCGCCATCGTCTTCCCATGAGTTCATGCTCAGGGAGGAAGGGCCCTTTTTCGACGCAGCGAATGTCACGGACTTCCTATCGGGGAGGGCATCAAGCCAGTTGAAGATCGTGAGAAGTGTTCCCTGGGGCACAGAAGCAATACTGAACGTTCCCTTGAGGGCACGAAGCACCTTCTCTGGGCCGATTTCGAACATTTCCAGTTCACCATTTCGATGGAAGATGAGGCGCCTCCGGTAACCCCTGCGGCCGGGCCCTTCAACAGTGCGCTCCCGCCCGCGACCCAAGTCGCCCACCGCGTTGACCGAGGTTTCGTGCCACTCCCACTCGCCGGCCAGCCATGTGGAGTCAACCGGGGAGCGGTCTTGCGGGATCGTCCGAGCCGTGCCGAGAGGTGGTGCCTGCATTGGGCTCGAAGGCAGAGGTCGGACGATCGGCTTGACGTTGAGCAGCATCGTACCTGCAACCGAGGCGAATCCGTCGCTGACCTCGACGACACACTCCGCGGGCCCCTGAGCGCACGAGTCTGGTTCGACCCTGATCACCCCTTGTGCTACACCATGGCCTGGATCAAGCGTACTCACCGAGACGAACGAGGGTCCACGGGTCAGCCGGAACGCCAATGGATCCCCGTCAGGGTCCGTGGCTTCCATGATGAGCCGCTCGGACGTGGCGGCTCGAATCGGTTGGTCTGCGAAGCGCCCTAGTGAGGGGGGCCGGTTCGCTTGCCCACCGTACGGGAGCCCGTCCGCGCATGCCGCAAATGGCCCGTCCCATGTCCCGGTCGTAATACGGGTTTCCTCGTACGGTTGCATTGGGCGGCGACTCGCTATCTCGATAGAGGGCCGTCCTCGCTGAACAAAAGCGGTGAACGTCCCGAGCCGGAGCTTATGGGTCGTTCCCCAGTCGGGAATGTTCCTGCTCACCATGAAGTACGTGGAGTCATCAGAGTTGTAAGCAAAGGTCTCTTCGTATGGGCTTGGGTCAGGGACGAAGCGTCCCCACGTGACCGTACCGCCAGTGGCATGAAAGACGATGGAGTACGAGTGGGCCTCTTCGTATCTACCGTGCGAGCAATCGTCGGACGTTCCGGGCTTGTACTCGTCGGTCACAAGCCAGACCGCAACGTGCGTGGTGTCATGCGGGCTCAGCACGTCGGCGGCAGAGCGCGCCGCATCGCCGTTGGAATCGAGAAATAGGTATAGTGCGAGGGCTGGCGAAGCGTAGAAAATCAGGATCAGCGCAAGGAGGAGTGTGGAAGCGAGGACTCGACCACATCGCAATCGGCGGCTCATTCGAGCCTCATGTGCCAGCGTGATCGAAAGCGGGGAAATCGAGTTGAGCGTAGCACAAGGGTGCGAGAAGGGGGCGACAAGCTAGAGATGCCCGACCTTGAGCTTCGAGAGCTGCCCACGCTTGCCTGCGGCTCGCGGATGCGTGTCGTCCGGTATGCCTCGGCAACGAGGGAGCGGCGACATGCGCATCAAGAGGCAACGGTCACACTCGTTCTTCGCGGTTTCATCCACGAGGAGGTCGATCTGTCGCGAGCGTGGTGACGCCGGTGGCGGACCGCTAGGCAGGTAGCCAGCCCACAAGTACTGCCCGCAGAGCACAATAGGTATCGCCCCAGGGAGCTCATCCGGCCATCACCACGACATGAGTGGCATGACCGGGTGATTTGTAACGTGCCTTCGCTCGGCGCCCACTGATACCCTCGACCTTCCCTGTCGGCGACCTTCCCAGGTGCAGCCTCACGCGGACGGTTATTTCCAGTAGAACCCACCAGTGAGACTCGCGAATCCAACGTGGGGAGCGGCCGCGTCGTCCGGCGACTCGTCGATCGGACGACAGGAGCTGTCAACAACGCGAGTCAGAAGAAAAGGAGCGTGACTGTCATGACGAAGACCCTCGACGCCGACGAAATCCTGAAACAAGCGACACCCCTGCAGCGACAGAAGGGCCATGAGATCCAGCCGTATGGCTTCATCGTGAAGATGCCGATTGCGCTGGACGAATCAGTTTGCGGCGAGAGCGTCGAGAACCTGAACCAACTCCTCGCGGACACGATGACGCTCCGCGACCTCTACAAGAAGCACCACTGGCAAGTCGCTGGCCCCACCTTCTACTCGCTTCATCTCCTCTTTGACAAGCACTTCGAGGAACAGAGCGGACTCGTCGATGCCATCGCGGAGCGGATCCAGGCGTTGGGCGGGGTGAGCCTCGCCATGGCGCACGACGTCGCCGAAACGACGTTGATACCGCGGCCCCCGAAGGGGCGCGAGGGCGTTCCGGCACAGATCTCCAGACTCCTTCATGCGCACGAAATCGTGCTTAAGGAAGCGCGCACTATGGCGCGGCTGGCGGCCGATCGTGGCGACGACGGCACGAACGACCTCATCGTGAGCAACGTCATCCGCACGGGCGAGGCTCAGGTCTGGTTCGTTGCGGAACACGTCGTTGACGTTTCATTGGTGCGGGCCAAATGACTTCGTGGAGCCCAGAATCCTAACGGAGGATTGATGAAGAAGAACGAGATTCCAAGCGGGGCGAGCCCGCGCCACGATCGCGCGCTTCAGCCGGGCACCACCGCACCCAACTTCACGCTCAGGACCACGCCGGACCAGAGCGTTTCGCTGGCGGACTTCCGCGGGCAGCCGGTGATTCTCGCCTTCTATCCGGCCGACTGGAGCCCGGTTTGCGGCGACCAGATGGCGCTGTACAACGAAATCCTGCCGGAGTTCCGACACCACCGGGCGGAGCTTCTCGGCATCTCCGTGGATGGAGCGTGGTGTCACGCGGCATTCGCGACTGATCGGAAGCTGCATTTTCCGCTCCTAGCCGACTTCGAGCCGAAGGGAGCGGTCTCGCGAGCATATGGCGCCTATCGCCAATCGGATGGTTTCAGCGAGCGGGCCTTGTTCGTCATCGACGCAGAAGGTGTGATCCGCTGGAGTTACGTTTCTCCGGTGGGTGTCAATCCGGGAGCAGACGGCATTCTTGCGGCACTGGAGGCGCTTCAACACGAGGAGAGCAAATCATGACTCGAGGACATCATGGCCCAACGCTCGTCCTGCCCGTCGGTGATCGCGACCATGCGCAGGGCCCGGCGAGTGCGCCCGTCACTCTCGTGGAATATGGGGATTACGAATGCCCGTACTGCGGGCAAGCCTACCCAATCGTGAAAGCTGTTCAGAAGGCCCTCGGCTCGCGCCTACGATTCGTGTTCCGGAATTTTCCGCTGAGCGAGATGCATCCGAATGCCGCAAATGCTGCGGAGGCCGCAGAGGCAGCGGGGGCGCAAGGCAAGTTCTGGGAGATGCACGATACGCTCTACGAGCATCAGGACGCCCTTCGGCCGCGGGACCTCGTCGCCTATGCGGAAGGTCTCGGGCTCGATTCCGATCGGCTCGCGGCTGAACTCAAGTCGCACGTGCATGCCTCGCGCGTCCGGGAGGATTTCATGAGCGGGGTGCGGAGCGGGGTCAATGGCACACCGACGTTTTTCATCAACGGCGAGCGCTACGACGGGTTGTGGGATCAGCGGAACCTCCGCTTGGCCATTGAGGGGGCAATGCAGGCAACGGTCTAGAAGTCTCGACGCTCGGCCATCTCTGCATTTGGTTGCCGGGAGGTAACAGCAGGAGAAGTATAGAAAGGGAGGTATCGCCATGA
>JBGPMG010000002.1:0-42520 GCA_041486815.1 Candidatus Eiseniibacteriota bacterium
CGATGTAGTCCTTGAAGCGTTCGTGCACCGGCGTGAAGAGATCGTGCACCACGCCCAGGACGCGATAGCAGTCGGCGTTGTCGCGCGTCAGGACCCGCACGCCGAGCAGATCGAAGATCTCCTCGAACAGGCGCCCCTGGGCCTTCATCTTTCGGTAAATCGAGTCGAGGTGCTTCGGGCGGCCAACGACGTCCGCCTTCATTCCCAGCGAGAGGAGCCGCTCGCGAACCGGCTGCATGACCGCGGCGACCAGACCCTCCCGCTCCTCCCGCTTCAAGGCGACCTTCTGGCGGATCTCCTGATAGGCCTGCGGATCCATGTACTTGAGGGAGAGGTCCTCCAGCTCCCATTTGATCCGCCCGATGCCGAGTCTGTGGGCGAGCGGGGCGTAGATCTCCCGCGTCTCCCGCGCGATCCTGTCCGCGCGCGGAGCGTCGAGCGCTTGGAGCGTGCGCATGTTGTGGAGCCTGTCGGCGAGCTTGATGAGGATGACGCGCAGGTCGCGTGCCATGGAGAAGAGCATCTTTCGGAAGTTTTCAGCCTGCTCCCGCTCCGGACGGTCGAAATGGAGCCCGCTGATTTTCGACACGCCGTCGACCAGAGCAGCGACCTCGGGTCCGAACGCGCGCTCAACGTCCTTCAGGTTGCGTTCCGTATCTTCTACGACGTCGTGGAGAATTGCCGCCTGAATGAGCGTCTCGTCGGCCCCCGATCCCAGGAGATCGGCCAGGATTGTCGCGACCGCGACAGAGTGCGTGACGTACGGCTCGCCACTGAGCCGGACCTGGGATCCGTGGGCCTTGGCAGCGAATTCGTAGGCGGCGCGGACGGTGTCCGGACCTACTGCGCGGCCGGTCCGGCGCAACCCTTCGAGGAGCGGTCCCAGGGGATCGTCGGGGACCAAATTCATGACTACCGGATCTGGATGTCGCGCAGCTTGAGCTGGAGCCGCGCCCGGTTTTGCCAGACGTTGATCGTCGGGACGAACGCGATCGACACGCGGCCCGCCTCCGACTGGATGGGTCCTGCCAGGTGCCCCATCCCGAACCCGATGCAGTCGATGTCGCGGCCGTTTTGGCGCAGGCTCATCTTGAGGTGGTTCCGGCTCACGACCATGGGCGGCGACGCGAGGCGAACATCATCCGCCACGAAGAGCGGCTCGGCGTTTCCGATCCCGAACGGCGAGAGCCGGTCGAGAAACTCCACCAGCTCCTCGTTGCAATCGTCGAGCGAGAGCGGCCCGTCGATCGAGAGCTTCGGAACGAAATCGTCGGGGTGGAGCTTGGCGGCGACCACGGCGCAGAGCGCCTCTCGGAACTTCTCCATGTGCTCCGCGCGGATTGTGAGGCCGGCCGCGTAGCTGTGCCCGCCGAATCCAATCAGGTACTCGCGGCATGCTTGAAGCGCCTGGCAGACGTCGAAGCCCGGTATGCTCCGTCCGGAGCCCTTCCCCTCGTCCTCGTCGGCCGCGATCAGAATGGTGGGCCGGTGAAACCGCTCCACGAGGCGCGACGCGACGATTCCCAGGACTCCGGGGTGCCAACGATCGGACCAGAGGACGATCGCGGGCGGAAGCTCGGGGCCCGCGCGGCGGAGCTGCTCGAGCGCGTCCTCGAGTGTCTGCTCGTCTATCTTCTTCCGGTTCGTGTTGTCCTCTTCGAGGCTCTCCGCGATGATCGCCGCCTCCTGCGGCTCGGTCGAGAGCAGGAGCCGCACGCCGCTCTCCGCGTTTCCGAGCCGGCCGGCGGCGTTGATGCGCGGCGCCAGGATGTAGGCGACGTGGCCGCTCTCCACACGGCGCGCCTTGAGGCCCGCGACCTCCTTGAGCGCGACGATGCCCGGCTTCGTCGAGGTGCAGATCTGATCCAGGCCGATCTTCGCAAAAATCCGATTTTCTCCACGGAGCGGAACGACGTCCGCGATCGTTCCCAGGGCGACCAGATCCAGGTGCTCCTTCACGAACGATTCCGGCAACGCCCCCGGCCGCGAGGCGACGAGCCCCTGGACAAGCTTGAGCACGACGCCCACCCCGGAGAGCTCCTTGAATGCGTACGGGCAGTCTTTCCGCTTCGGGTTGAGAACCGCGCAGGCCACGGGTATCCCCCCCAGCGGCTCGTGGTGGTCGGTGACGATGACTTCAATTCCGTGCTGTCGCGCGAGCTCCACCTCCGCGGTCGCGGTGATGCCGCAATCCCCCGTGATCACGAGCTTCGTCCGCCGCTTTCGAGCGACGTCCACGCCCCGGACCGAGAACCCGTAACCGTCCCGGATTCGGTCGGGGATGAAGTAGGAGACCTTGGCCCCGAGACGCATCAGAGCCGACGTCAGAAGCGAGGTCGCGGTGATCCCGTCCACGTCGTAATCGCCATAAACGAGGATCGGCTCCCGCTCATCGACCGCCTTCCATACTCGAGCCACGGCCAAGTCCATGTCCCGCATCGTAAATGGATCCAACAGCTTGGCCAGCGATGGTTGAAGGAACTCCTGAACCTCGAGCGTCGTGCCGAAGCCCCGGTTGGCGAGCAGGGAGGCGAAGGCGACCGAGAAACCAAGCTCCACCGCAAGCCTTTGGGCAAGCTCTGGGGCGGCAGGGTTCCGCAGCACCCACGTCTTGGGCGTGGAGGCGCGCACAGGGAAGCCTTTCGTTGGAGACGCGTGGAACGGCGAGATTCCCTTAAGGCTAACACCTTGAAAAATCAGCGTCAAGGCAGGACGGGCCGCGGTAGTGGTTCAGACTCACTACCCGGGCCGCTGTGGGGCGAATCCGCCGCTTGGAGGAGCTCCGCAGGGCGAGCGGGGTCTACGGCCGCTTGTAACCGATCTTCCGAATGAACTCCCGGCGAGCCCGCGCCTGGCTCTCGTCCTCCACGCCCAACGGCCGTTCGCCGTCCATCACGCCGAGGACAGCGCCCTGTGCGCCGTCACGCGCGACCACGACCTGGACCGGGTTCGCGGTGGCGCAGTGGATCGATACGACCTCGACGCAGGCGCGAACGTCGCGGAGCACGTTGATCGGAAACGCCTCCCGGAGGAAGAGTAGGAACGTGTGGCCGCACGCGATCTTCGCGAGCTCCAGCTCCGCCGCTTGCTTCAGCCCGTCGTCGTTCCCCTCGCTTCGGATCAGGCGCGGCCCCGACGCCTCCGCGAACGCCACCCCGAAGCGCGCGCCCGGGACGGAGTTGACCACCGCCTCGTAGAGATCCTCGGCGGTCTTGATGAAGTGGGCGTGGCCGAGAATCAGATTCGCGTTCGCCGGCGTCTCGATCCGAATGAGCTCGATGGAAGGCGTCATCGTCGTCGATGCCCTCGCGTCAGATCAGGTATCCACCCGACACCGTCAACGCCGTGCCGGTGATGTAACCCGACTCCTCGGCCAGAAGGAACAGCGCCGCCCGCGCGATCTCATTCGGCGTTCCGAGCCGTCGAGCCGGAATTTTCCGAGCGAGCGCTGCCGCGTGCCGCGCTGCCATCCCGGTGCGCATGATTCCGGGGAGGATGACGTTCACCGTGATGCCGTGCGGCGCTTCTTCGTGAGCCACGCTCCTCGCGAGCGTGAGGAGCGCCGTCTTGGCGGCGCGATAGGCGTGCGCGCGCGGCGCGGATCGGACCGCGTCCGCACCGGCGACGCCGAAGAGCAAGATGCGACCGTAGCGCCGTCGGCGCATCCCCGGGAGCGCCTCGAGCATCGCGACCAGCGGGACCGTGACGTTGGAATGGACGAGGGCTTCCCAGCGCGTGGAGGTGAGCCTGGCCACCGGCCCTTCCCAGTAATCCCCCGCCGCGACGACGAGGAGATCGGGCGCGGTCGCGCCGCGCCGCCCTGCCGCCTGTCGGAGGAGCGTGCGCGCCTTCGTTTGGCGCCCCGCGTCGCCGCGGGCCGTGCGGAGTGGGAGCCCCCGGGCCCGCGCGATCGCGCCGAGCTCGGCGAGCGCGTTCGCTTCCCGTCCCACGGCCAAAACAGAGGCGCCCGCGCGGGAGAGGGCCAGCGCCACCGCGCGGCCGAGTCCTCGCGACCCGCCGATTACGAGCGCGGATCGGCCCGTCACACCTCCGGGATCCGGGGCGAAGCTTGAGCGGTCGGCCAAGTGTGTTACTATAGGCTGCTTCGACCGCAAGTCAATCGGACCCAAGGAACTCGCGATGAACGACCAGCGCTGGGAAGAGGTGCTCCGCCGCCTCGACAAGCAATTCGGCGACCTCGAGTTCGACGAAGTCGAGGATGAGGAAACCCACGCGGTCACCGAGACCGTCGTCTGGTCGGGCCCACAGGGAAAGATGAAGCTCGCTCGCACGACGCGCCCCCTCGTCGTGGACAAGAAGACCCACTTCTCGAGCCGCATCGGCGGCGGCACCCACGTCGAATATATCTACTCCAAGACCGAGACCACGAGCCGGGTCCGACTCTTCCGCTGGAACGAAGCCATCGCGGACTGGGAAGAGATCGACGCGGCGGAGCTCGGCGTTCCTTCCGCGCGCTAGGCCTCGATGGATCGCCACGTCGGCCTTGATCTCGTCCGTATCACCGAATCCGCGGGCCTTGCCTGCGCCCGCTGGATGGGGCGAGGCGACAAGAACGCCGCCGACCAGGCCGCCGTCACCGCGATGCGAAAGGCCTTCGACAACGTCGACATCCGCGGGACGGTCGTGATCGGCGAGGGCGAGCGCGACGAGGCGCCGATGCTCTACATCGGCGAGCAGGTTGGATCCGGCTGGGGCCCCGAGGTCGATATCGCGCTCGATCCGCTGGAGTGCACAAATTCGGTCGCCTACGGCAGGCCCAACGCGATGTCGGTGATCGCCCTCGCTGCCCGCGGCCACTTCCTCCACGCGCCGGACACCTACATGGAAAAGATCGCGGTCGGTCCCAAAGCCAAGGACGCGATCGACCTGTCGCGCCCCATCGAGGCGAACCTCGAGGCGGTCGCAGCGGCGAAGGGCTACCACCTCGACGATCTGACGGTCGTCGTGCTCGACCGTCCGAGGCACGAGGATCTGATCCACCGCATCCGCCGCACCGGAGCGCGGATCCACTTGATCCCCGACGGCGACGTGTCGGCCGCGATCGCCACGGCCCTCGATTCGACCGGGGTCGACGTGCTCGTCGGGGTCGGCGGGGCGCCCGAAGGAGTCCTCGCCGCGGCGGCGCTCCGCTGCCTGGGCGGAGCCATCCAAGGGCGGCTTCTCTTTCAAAACGACGAGGAGCGCGCGCGGGCGAAGACGATGGGCGTCTCGGACTTCAACCGAATCTATTGCGAGACCGACCTGGCGAGAGGCGACTCGATCATCTTCGCCGCGACCGGCGTCACCGACGGAGACATGCTCGACGGCGTCCGCTTCTTTGGCGACGGCGCCGAGACGCATTCCATGGTCATGCGCGTGAAAAGCGGCACCGTCCGGACGATCCAGACCCGCTACCGCAATTCACACGACTCCGAGGCCGTCCTGCCCGACCTTTCCCGTGCCACGTCCACCCGCGGCTGACCGGCCCCTCGACCTCCTCGCGATCGGAGCTCACCCCGACGACGTCGACATCAGCTGCGGCGGCACGCTCGCGCTAGCCGCGGCCCAAGGCTACGCGGCCGGCATCCTCGACCTCACGCGCGGCGAGATGGGCACCAACGGAACGCCGGAGATCCGAGCCGCGGAAGCCGCCGAGGCCGCGCGCCTCCTTGGAGCCGCCGGCCGCTGGAACGCGGGGCTCCCCGACGGAGGCATACGGTCGGGCGATCCGGACCAGGAGCGCCGGGTGGTGGAGTGGCTCAGGCGGCTTCGACCCGCGATCCTTCTGACCCATTTCCCTCAGGACCGCCACCCCGACCACGTTCAAGCTTCGCTCATCGCCGAGCGCGCCTCGTACTTCGCCGGCCTCGCCCGCTACAAGGCCGAGGGCGAGCCGTTCCGCCCTTCGGCTCGGTTCCACTTCGCTTCGCGCGTCGGGTTCCACCCCACGCTCGTCGTTGACGTCACGGAGATGTGGGAGAAGAAGCGGCAGGCGATGCTCGCGCACAAGAGCCAGGTGACGCAGGAGATCATCGGGGTGTCACCCACCCAACTCAACCAGCCCGATTTTCTCGAAAGGGTGGACGCAAGGATGCGGCACTACGGAGGAATGATCGGGGTCCGCTACGGCGAGCCGTACTTTTCCGATGCTCCCATGGGAGCGCGATCCCTCGCCCCCATCTTCGGCGCCCCCCGCCCCGTCCCGGGAGCGTTTACGGGCTGATCGGGCGTGAGCGTCCCACTGCAGCGCGTGGTGGCAACGCAGAGTCTAAGCTGCCACACTGGTTTGTGAATTCCCGCCGGGAGCTGAATCATGCGCACCCCATTTGTGATCGTTGTCTTTCTTGGACTCGCAGTCTCGGGGTACGCGAGAACAGTACCCGCAGCCAACATCCCTACGAGTCCGCCCCTATCGCCCAACCGAGTGCCGAAGAGCGAGAAGCTCGGCTGCGTCCTCACCGTTGAGCCCATCAGCCAGGTATACAGAATTCCGGAGATCACGGTCGCGCTCACTAACCTGACCGGCGCCGACATCTATCTTGTGGGGAGTCTTGATGCCTCGGACTTGCGGTTTCGATACCCTCACTGCTATTTCGAGGTGATTGGCCCCGACGGCAAGCCGGCATCCGACGATCTCAGTCTCTGCCCCAATGTGAACCCGCTGGAGCAGAGGGACTTCGTTCGAGTGCCGCCTGGTGGCACGTTCGACCCATACCACCATGGGGCCGGCTACTTGTCCTTCACCGCGCGTCAGATCTCACCGTACACATTTCGGGCCCCTGGCAAGTACCGCATACGATTCTTTTACTCGACCGCCAGCGAAGACATTGCCGAATGGGCAGGAGATGGGCGCCAGAAGTTGACCGAACTGCTGCGTCTCGTGCCGAAGGTGGAAGTGGCGAGCAACGAGGTCGTAGTCGACGTGGTCGGACCCAGCGAGCGGCGGTAGAGGCGGTCCCGGGACCGCTACTTCGTTGATCGCTTGCGGCTGAGCGCGCGATCGGCGGCGCGCACAATGTCCGGAGCTTTGATCCCGAACGCCGTCATCAACTCGTCCTGCTTCCCCGAGCGCCCGAACCGGTCGTGGACCGCGACCAGCTCCATCGGGACCGGGTGGAGCCGCACCACGGTTTCCGCGACGGCGCCGCCCAGCCCTCCGTGGATCTGGTGCTCTTCCGCGGTGACGATCGCGCCGCACTCCCGAGCCGCCCGCTCGATGGCCTCCATGTCGAGCGGCTTGATCGTGTGCATGTTGATCACCCGCGCGCTCACGCCCCGGCCCGCCAACTCCTCGGCCGCCACGAGCGCCTCGTAGACCATCACCCCGCATGCGATCAGCGCGATGTCCTTCCCCTCCCGCATGACGTTCGCCTTGCCGATCGTGAACGGCGTGTCGGGGCCGGTCACGACGGGAACCGGCTCCCGGCCGAAGCGGATGTAATTGGGATGAGGATCGTCCGCCATCGCCACCGTCGCCTTCCGAGTCTCCCAGTAGTCGCACGGAACGATGAGGCGCATGTTCGGGATCGAGCGGACGATCGCGATCTCCTCCATCGCCTGATGGGTCGCGCCGTCTGGACCAACGCTGATGCCGCCGTGCGCGCCTCCGATCTTCACCGGCAGGTCGGTGTAGGCGACCGTCACGCGCATCTGGTCGGCGCTCCGGCAAGAGGCGAACGCACCATACGTCGCGAGGTAAGGAATCTTACCCACCGCGGCGAGGCCAGCCGCGACGCACATCATGTTCTGCTCGGCTACGCCCACTTGTAAGAAGCGATCCGGAAACTTCTCGGCGAAGAACGAGACGTTGGTCGATCCCGATAGATCACCGACCAGCACGAATACCTCGGGCCGTTTCTCTCCAAGATCGACGAGGCCGTGGCCGAAGCCTTCCCGCGTCCGCTTCATCTCGGGCTTCGCCAAGTTCACGGTCGGGGCGGGCGCGGGCGGGAGAACCGGGGCGGGCGAGCTCATGCACTCCCGTTCGCCGACGGGGCAACGGCCCGGGCTTTGTGGGATTCAAGCCGACGAGTCCACGCTTCGAGCGACGTACCGAGCTCCTTGAGCGCCTGGTCGGCCTGTTCGGCATTCGGCGGCACGCCGTGCCACCGGTAGTCGTCCTCCATGTAGGAAACCCCTTTCCCCATCACGGTGCGGGCCAGGATCACCGAGGGCTTCCCTTTCGTTCGGCGCGCCTCTTCGAACGCCTCGAGGAGGTGCGGAATGCTGTGTCCATCGACGTCGATCACATGCCAGTTGAAGGCGCGCCACTTGTCCGCGAGCGGGGCGATCCCCATGACGTCCTGGACGTCGCCGTCGATCTGCTTTCGGTTGTAGTCGATGATCCCGACGAGGTTATCCAGCTTGTAGTGGGCCGCGAACATCGCCGCCTCCCAGATCTGCCCTTCCTGCTGCTCGCCGTCTCCCATGACGCAATAGACCCGACGTGGACTCCCATCGAACCGCGAACCGTACGCCATGCCGCACGAGACCGAGAGCCCCTGGCCGAGGGAGCCGGATGAGACCTCGATGCCGGGGGTGTCGTGCTTGCTTGGGTGCCCCTGGAGGTGCCCGTGGAACTGGCGGAATCCGAGGAGGTCGGCGAGTGGAAAGTAGCCGCGCTCGGCCATCAGCGAATAGATGACCGGCGTCACGTGGCCGATCGAGAAGTGCCAGAGATCCCGGCCGGGGTCGTCGAGGCGTTCCGGGCTGATGCTCGCCTCGTGGAAGAAGAGGACCGTTCCGAAGTCCGTCGAGGAGAGCGGCCCTCCACTGTGCCCGCTCTGGGCGCGCGCCAGGAGCGCGATAATGTCCCGCCGAACGAAGAGCGCCCGCTCGCGGAGCTCATCCAAACTGAACTGAAGCCGTGGCAACGGTTTCCTCCCCTGTCCCAGCCGAACCGATCAGCCTTTTGACGCTACCGAATCGCCCTCGGAAGGCGCAAGCGAAATCCCGGTCACGCGTTCACGTATCGGGGGTGGCTGGGATCGGGGATGGCGCCGGATCGAAGCGCCCGCGCCACCTCTTCGATACCCTCTCCGACGCGTTTCGTGGCCCGGAAGCCCCAGAGCTGCTCGATCCGGTCGAACGAGACGCGGTAGGTCCGTGGGTCGGTGGCCTCGGGAACGATCGAAACGCGGACGCCGGGAATTCGCGTCTCCAATTCTTCCTTGAGGTCGCGAAGCTGGTAGTTCTCGAGGTTGTCCCCGACGTTGAGAATCGGCGCGCCCTCCGGCAGCGGTGCCGACATCGCCATGACGAGCGCTCGGACGATGTCCTGGACGTGCACGAACGGACGCCACTGGGTTCCGCCGAAGATCGACACCTCCCCGGCGCTCACGGCGCGGAGGGTGAGCAGATTGACGACAAGGTCGAATCGCATCCGGGGCGAGAGCCCATAGACGGTACCGAAGCGGAGGATGATCGGCTCGAACTGCTCGAGCCCCACCGTCTCCAAGAGACCCTGCTCAGCGTTCCATCGGGTTTCGGCGTATAGGGAGAGCGGCCGCACGGGAGATTGCTCCGTCAATACCTCGTCGCGGCCCTCCCCGTAGACGCTGCACGTGGAAGCGAAGACAAAACGTCGCACCCCGCGCGCCGCGGCGCTCCGCGCGAGCGCCACCGTGGCCGTCCAGTTGGTCTGAACCGCGAGCTCCTCGTCCTGCGCGCACGCCTTGTCGCCCACGATCGCGGCGAGGTGGATCACCGTCGCGACATCCTGGAGCGCGTCGCCGTGCGCGCGCGGATCACGGAGATCGCGCTGGATCACCTCGAGGTTCCCCTCCTGGCCCAGCTCCGCGAGCCCGTGCGCGCCGTGGATCATCCGGTCGACGACCCGGACCCGTTCTCCCTGCGCGAGGAGCAATCGGACGAGGATCGATCCGATGTAGCCCGCCCCGCCTGTGACCAGAATCGGCGCCTGGCTCAACGCCGCACGAGGAGGTAGAGGTGGTGGTCGGCCGCCGCGCGCGGGAGCGGTCCGACCGGGCGAACCGCGCGGTCCCACGCCGCCGCCCGCTCGAAGAAGGGGCGAAGCTTGGGATCCCGGCGGGACGATTCCGGAAGCGCGCGTGCCGCGTGGCGCTGCAGGGAGTAGAACAGGTTCGAGCCGAGAATCTCCCGATCGAACGCGCCGGCGGCCTCTGCGAGGACGGCCTCTTCGGAGACCACCGCGCAGTAGTAGCCGCTCTCGCGTTGGAGCCCGTCCCGATACGGGTTGTCGCTCGAATCTTGAAGAAAACGGCTCTCCGGGTTGTTGAGGACCAGCGCGAGGAGCCCTCCCTCACGAAGCACGCGCGCCGATTCCTTGAGCGTCGCCTGCTGTGTGGCGCGTGGCAGGTGTTCGAGAAGGCCGAGGCAGATCACGAGGGAGAACGCTCCTCTTCGAAACGGGAGGCTGTCCGATCGAAGGCGGGCCGGATCCACGTTCCGGGCGCCTCGACGCGCGGCGTTCCGCCGCAGCCGATCGAGCATCCCGGGCGCCAGATCGCCGCACGCGAGACGGCGCAGGCGGGGCGCCACGCGCACCGCCACACGCCCGACCCCGGCGCCGAGGTCGAGCCCGTACTCGCCGAGCCGCTCGCCGATCGCGTCGAGGAGGAGTCCGGTCTCCCACGCGTCGTACGCCTCGTTCACGGCCGGAGGCTCGCCGAGGCTCAAGACGGCGGCGAGCTCATCCCCGTCCGCGTGCCTCGGGCCGCTCCAGTACGACGCGGCGAGCGCGGGATCGTATCCCCCTTCCGTCGCGTCGATCACGGCCGCGCCCACGCGCCCCTCTGGACGATCGAGGCGCGCGTCCCTACAATGGGGCCCGTGATGACAGGCGCGATCCCACCGGATCCGCGCAATCCCAGATCGATTCCGGAGGGAATCCCATGCCCGAACCCGCCGAGCTCGTCAGCAATCCCGCGGTCGAGTGCATTCGATGTGCGAAGCTGTTCGGCCCAACCCAAATCCTTCACCTCCGCGAGGATCCCCGCCGCTCCTACGTGCGGTGCCAGCACTGCGGCGCCAAGAACGAAGTCAAGGCAGAGGATCGGTTCACCATCCGCCTCGTGGGCATCATCCCGGAACCACCAGCCGCGAGAGCCGGCACCTAGCGCCGCGGCCAGCAAACCGAGTCCAAGGAAATAAGAAGGGTCCCCTCCCTCTCGGGAAGGGGACCCACGTGGTGCCCGGGGCGAGATTTGAACTCGCACGGGGTTACCCATACGCCCCTCAAACGTACGTGTCTACCAAGTTCCACCACCCGGGCAGGTCGAGTTCGAGCTACTTCGTGCCGGCCTTCTGGGGCGTCGCGCCGCCCTGAGGCGCGGAGGTCGCGCCGCCCTGAGGCGCGGGCGCCGAGGGCACCTGCGCCGGCGCGCTTCCCGGCGCCGGCATCGCAGCGCCAGGAGCCGTGGTCCCGGGCGCGGTGCTTCCGGGAGCCATCGCGCCAGGAGCCGTGGATCCAGGCGCCGTTCCGCCCGGCGAGCCCTGCTCCGCCGTCCCTCTCTGTTCCGCCCGGCGCTTCGCTTCCTCAATCATCAAGCTACGCCCGGCCGTCGCGTTCTGACGCGTCGACGCGAGGCCGAGCGTGAGTGAGGTCACGAAGAACACGACCGCCAACGCCGTCGAGGCGCGCGTTAGGAAGGTCGCCGCTCCCCTTCCACCAAAAAGGGTCTGGCTCGATCCCGCGCCGAACGCGCCGGCAAGTCCGCCTCCCTTGCCCGACTGGAGCAGGATCGAAACAACCAACGCGACGCACGAGAAGATGTGGACTACCGAGATCATCGCGATCATGAAGCTGGACATTCGCTTGCCTCCGACAAAATCCCTGAAGAAGGGCCAGTCAGCGAAGATACCACGGCGTCCCAGGAACGGTCAATCGGGGCTCCCCGATGCTCTCCCGGTGCTCCCGGCCGCCGCGGCCACCAAAGCGCCCGCGATCGAGAGAAACGCGGGTGCGTTCAGGGACGCCCCGCCCACGAGGAATCCGTCGACTTCCTGGAGTGCCGCGAGCGGCGCGGCGTTCTTCGGATCCACGCTGCCGCCGTAGAGGACCGGCGTGGAGGCTCCCGAGCCTGACCGTCCCAACGCTTGAAGCTCCGCCTGAACCCAGCCGTGTGACTCCGCTACCTGGTCGGGCGTCGCCACGACGCCCGTGCCGATCGCCCAGACCGGCTCGTAGGCCACGAGGAGCTGCGCCCGAGGAGGCGCCCCCTCCAGGGCCCGTGCCAGCTGCCGGGCGAGCACTTCCTGGGTTTCCCGGCGTTCGCGCTCCGCCAAGGTCTCGCCGACGCACAGAATCGGCGTAAGGCCCGCCCTCCAGGCGGCGCCGAGCTTGGCGCGCGCGATGAGATCGTTTTCGCAGAAGAGCCGCCGCCTTTCCGAATGACCCACCAGGACGTATTCGGCGCCCGCGTCGCGAGCCTGCTCCGCGGAAACCTCGCCGGTGAAGGCGCCGCGGGGCTCGGAGTGGCAGTTCTGGGAGCCGAGGGCCGGCTCCGCGCCGGCCCGGCCCTCGGCCAGCGCCGTCAGCGACGTGAAGGGTGGGAACACGATCATGGTCACGCCGGGATGAAGCTTTCGAGCGTCCGCGACGGCGGCGTAGAGTGTCCTCGCCTCGGCCACGGTGAGGTTCATCTTCCAGTTCGCCGCGAGAATCCGGCTCACCGCGTCCTCGCCTTGGCCGAGGCCTCGAGCGCCGCGACGCCGGGGAGAATCTTCCCCTCGAGGAACTCGAGAGATGCCCCGCCGCCCGTCGAGCAGTGGCTGATCCTCGCTTCCACCCCTGCCGCCTTCACCGCGGCGAGCGAATCACCTCCGCCGACGACCGTGAAGGCGCCGCGCTGGGTCGCTTTCGCGACCTCGCGCGCGACTCCGATTGTCCCCTCGGCGTACCGGGGAACCTCGAAAACCCCCATCGGCCCGTTCCAGAAGATCGTACGCGCATCCGAGATCGCCTCCGCGATCAGGGCAATCGACTCGGGCCCGATGTCCACACCGAGGTGGTCCGCGGGGATGGCGGTCGCCGCCACGACGCGGCCGGGGTCGCTCCCCGTGATGTCCTGCGCCACGAGGCAGTCCGACGGTAGGAGGATCTTGCGAGCCAGCGCGGGATCCGCGAGCAGCTCCTTCGCCACGGAAACCCGATCCTCCTCGACGAGCGAGCGCCCCGTCTCCAACCCTCGCGCGCGGAGGAACGTGAACATCATCCCTCCCCCGATCACGAGACGATCCACCCGGGGCAATAGATTCCGGAGCACGTCGATCTTGCCTGAGATCTTGGCGCCGCCCAGGATCGCGACGTAGGGTCGGTCGGGCGCGGCGAGGAGCTTTCCGAGTGCCGTCAGCTCCCGCTCCAGAAGAAATCCCGCGGCCGTATCGGTGAGATAGCCCGTGATCCCTTCGATCGAGGCGTGAGCGCGGTGTGCCGCGCCGAACGCGTCGTCTACGTACGCCTCCGCGAGCGACGCCAGGCCGCGGCTGAATTCCGGATCGTTCTTCTCCTCCCGCGGATCAAATCGGAGATTCTCGAGCAGGAGTACCCCTCCGTCCGGAACGGCGCGCGACGCCGCCTCCGCGGCGGGCCCGACGATCGATTCGGAGAACGCCACCGACTGGCGCAAGAACCGCTCGAGCAGATCGCGCACCGGCCGGAGGCTCTGCTTCAGATCGGCCTTCCCCTTCGGCCGGCCGAGGTGGGACGCGATGACGAGCCGCGCCCCTTTGCCGATCAGGTAGCGGATGGTCGGGAGCGAGGCAACGATCCGGCTGTCGTCGGAGACCTTGCCGTCCGGCCCGAGCGGGACATTGAAGTCCACGCGGACGAATACGCGCCGACCGGAGACTTCGAGCTCGCTCAAACGGCGGAAGCTCACCCGGCGTCTCCTACTTCGATCTTCCCAGCAGCATCAGGGCGTCGACCATCCGGTTCGAGAAGCCCCACTCGTTGTCGTACCAGGCCATGACCTTCACAAATCGATCCCCGGAGACCATCGTGAGGGGTGCATCGAAGATCGCGGAATGGGGGTTCCCGACGACGTCCTGGGAGACGATCGGGTCTTCGCAATATTGGAGGATCCCCTTCAGGCGGCCCTGCGCCGCGTCGCGCATCGCTTGATTCACGGACGAGACCGTCGCCGGACGCGCCACGTTCACGGTCAGGTCGATCAGCGATCCGTTCGAAACCGGAACGCGAACCGCGATCCCATCGAGCTTCCCTTGGAGCGACGGCAGCACGAGGCCGATCGCCTTGGCCGCTCCGGTCGATGTCGGAATCATCGAGATGGCGGCGGCCCTGGCGCGGCGGAGATCCTTGTGCGGCGCGTCGTGGAGTCGCTGGTCGCTGGTGTACGCGTGGATGGTCGTCATCAGCCCGCGGTCGATCCCGAAGGCCTCGTCCAGGATCAAGGCAACCGGCGCCAGGCAATTGGTCGTGCACGACGCGATCGAGACGACCGTGTGCTTCGCCGGATCGAACGCCTTATCGTTCACGCCCATGACGAACGTCGCGTCCGCCCCTTTAGCCGGGGCGGAGACGAGGACGCGCTTCGCCCCCGCCTGGAGGTGCGCCGCGGCTTTCTCGCGCTCGGTGAACTTGCCGGTGCACTCGAGAACGACGTCGACGCCCAGGTCCTTCCATGGGAGCGCCGCGGGGTTCGGCTCCGATAACACCCGAATCGTCTTGCCGCCGATCTTGAGCCCGCCATCGACCACCTCGAAGCGCTCCGGCCAGACCCCGTGCACCGAGTCGTACGTCATCAGGTGCGCGAGCGTCTTCGCATCCGTGATGTCGTTCACGGCGACGAAGTCGCACGAAACGTCGCGCTTGAGCGCCGCCCGGACGACCAATCGCCCAATGCGGCCGAAGCCGTTGATCGCGACCCGCACAAAAACCTCCTAGCTGAAGAACACCCGGGCCATCTCGTAGAAGTCCGGCCCGACGGTCTTTAAGGTGCCGACCGCCTCCGCGATCGGCACGTCGACGATCTGAGTCCCCCGGATGGCGACCATGCGGCCAAAGCCCTTCCGCTCGACCAGGTCGACGGCCGCCACGCCGAATCGGGATCCGAGCACGCGGTCGAACGCGGTCGGCGAGCCGCCCCGCTGGATGTGCCCCAGGACGCTGTAGCGCGTCTCGTACCCCGTCTTCTCCTCGATCTGCTCCGCCAGGGAAGCTCCAATTCCACCGAGGCGCAGGTGGCCGAACGCATCGCGCCTCTCCGTCTGGACGTGGAGCGGCTTCCCCGCCTCGTCGGCGAGGAGCGCCCCTTCCGCGACCACGATGATGCTGAAATTCTTGCCCCGCTCGTGGCGACGCCAGATGGCGGCACAGATCTCATGGAGCGGCACGGGGAACTCGGGGATCAGGATCATGTCCGCGCCGCCCGCGATCCCGGAGCAGAGCGCGATCCAACCGGCGTGGCGGCCCATTACTTCGGCCACCATCACCCGATCGTGCGACTCCGCGGTGGTGTGGAGCCGGTCGATCGCCTCCGTCGCGATGGAGAGGGCGGTATCGAAGCCAAACGTGTAGTCGGTGCCGTTGACGTCGTTGTCGATCGTCTTCGGCACGCCGACCGCCGGAACGCCGGCGCGGTGAAGCTTCGCGGCCGTGCCGAGCGTGTCTTCTCCTCCGATCACGACCAGCGCGTCGATCTCGCGCCGCGCCAGGGTTGCCCGGATCCGGCTCTCGCCGTCCGCCTCTTTGTATGGATTCGTGCGCGACGTGCCAAGGATCGTGCCGCCCCGCGGGAGAATCCCGGAGACCGACGCGAGGTCGAGCGGCTCGATCTCCTCGAGGAGGAGCCCCCGCCAGCCGTGGCGGATCCCCGCGACCGACCAGCCGTAGCTCTTGATCGCCCGCTGGACGACGGCCCGTATCACCGCGTTGAGACCCGGGCAATCTCCTCCGCCCGTCAGGACGCCAATCCGCATCGGCGCTTCAGCCCCCAAACAACTAACTTGTGGAATGACAGAAAGATAGAGCCGGAAAGTCTAGGGCGTGCCGGTGCTGAAAGTCAAGCGCGGCTTTAGGAATCCCGGCGTCAAAGGATGGGGCGCCGGCAGGCGTCAGTGGATTCCGGTGGTGGACGAGTACTTGAGCGTGTATTCGCCGAACCCCTGTGCATCAACGAAGACGAACTTGATTCCCGCGGCGATCTCGTTCATGCCGAATCGCGGAACAAGCTCGCGCCCCCGCATGTCGTAGGTCCAAATCTCGTAGGCGCGCGAGTCGGCGACACCGGACTTCGTGTCCGTGACTCCCTGCTTTGAGGAGCCCGGGATCTCTTCCCCGAGGGCGTAGCCCAGCGTCTTCCCCGCGACCGGCACTCGCTCGATCTTGATGTCGTCCGGTTCCCCGTAACGGATGTATACCCGGCCACGGTCGCTGAACATGCCCCTCTCGATGATCGAGTAGTGGGCGTTGGCGTAGTCGACGCGGCGCCGGAACTCCTCGCGGTTCTCATTGTCTCCGGTATCCGGCGTGGGATCCGCGCCTCTCCAAATCCGCTCGATCCATCGTTCCTTCTCGCCCATCGGGAGATCGCGGAAGAGCCGCGTCGAGTCCGAGGAGAGCAAGGTCGCGGCCGTCACGTCGTAGAGGTCGACCGCGTCCGCGTTCCACGAATCCAGAGACCAGAGAAGATCGAACCCGCCTTGGCTCCGGGCCAGGTCGCGGCCGGCCCCATCCTCGAGCGCCAGGACCATCTTGTAGTGCCCGGCCGGGTACTGCGTCATGTCGACTCCCATCGCGTGGGGCCACGCGGTGCCCTCGGAGATCCGCAACGAATCGAGGCTTGTGAACACCGTGTCCCCCGCCGCGTTCAAGATTCGAGCCGCGAGCATGTAGATCCGCCCTTCCGGCGGCGGAGGGGAGTCGTAGAGTTCGTAGTAGACCGAAACCGCGTCCTGGAAGTGGCCGAAATAGGCGCTCGGGTGGGGCATGACATCGTACGGCCCTTTGTGGAACGGGCTCCCCTCGACCCCTTCGCCGACCTCCCAGGCGAACTCGAGGCCGCTCAAGGCGGGATCGCGGAAGAGCCAATCCTGCATGTCGACCGTACCGTTGACTTCTCCCTGCTGCTTCTGATTCTTCATCTTGTAGACGAGCCCCTGGCGCGCCATGTTCATGTCTTCCACCAGAACCCGGTAGGTGTATTTCCCCGGCGGCGCCACCAGGCCCAGCGAGTAGACCTCGCCCAGCAGCGAGTCGGTCGTCGCGGCGAGATCGGTGCTTTGAAGCACGGCCTCCCGCTGGAGGAAACCCGCCCTCTTGCCCCCTGCGCTCCACATCTGAACGGTCAGACGGAGCCTTGCGGAGTAGCGATCTCCCTCGGGGATGAAATGAATCTCTTGGTAGGGAATCCGAATCGAGAACTCGGCGCGCCCCTCGCGGGCTCCCTGACGGAACGGAACCGCGTTGGCGTGAAATCGAAGGTCTCCCACCGAGGTGGCGGGATCTCCGATCGGTTGCTCGTGGGCTCCCAGGGTCCCGACCGCAAGCACCATGACCAGCCCCGCACGAGCCAGCGAGGCGATCAGGCGGCCGGGTCGAGTGCGCCTCACGGCGCCCGAATCCTGGATTAGAAGCTCACGTTGAGCGAAACGTGATGCGCGTCCGAAAGAAACTTCAGATCCTGGTACGCGTAGTCGAGTCTCGCCACGGAGGACTTGATGACAGTCAGCGGGAACTTCACCCCAAATCCGGCGGTGAGCCCCTCGGTGTCGTAGTTCAATTTGTAGCCCCCGCGAAGGAACAGGTAATCGTGGAAGCCGTATTCCGCGCCCATGTTCAGCTTCTCCGAGTTGTCCGGCGGGTGCGTGAACTCGGCGGTCGTGATCAGCCGGCTCTCTCCCTGCTGGAACAACATCGCGGAGCCTCCCACCCGGAAGAAGACCGGCATCTTGACCTTCTCGTCGATGAACGTCATGTCGTTGCCGACGTTCTGGATCGCCATCCCGATCTTGGCGCCCAAGACCCCGATCTCGTAGAGCGTCCCGAAATCGAACGTCACGGACTTCCCTTTGACGTCGTCGAGGCCCGTCTGTACGTAGTTGAGATTGAAGCCGGCGGAGAATTTATCTGTGAGGGCCCGGGCGTACGAGAGACCGTACGTCCACTCGCCGGCGTCAAAGGTTTCGCCGGTCCCATCGGGCAGATATGTCGTCCGAACGATGTCTCGGCTCATCGTGAGCGCCCGGACGTTCACGCCGATCATCCCCGGGATCCACTTGATCGAGAAGACGTATCCCGCCTGGTCGAAGATGATGTCCGCGGGCCAAGCCGTGTGATTCAGCGTGATCGTCTGGCCCGAGAGTCGGGCGATCCCGGCCGGATTCCAGAAGACCGCGGTCGCATCGTCCGCGATGGCGACATAGGCGTCGCCCATGGCGTTTGCTCGCGCGCCGACCCCCATCTTGAGCGACTGCCCCCCCAACGTGCCGACCTTTTCAAATATCTGCGCCGCCTCGGCCGGGAGTGGGAGTGACAGGCAGACGGCGATCACGATCGCGATTCTCACGAAGTTCCTCCTTAGATTTCCCACGAGCCGGTGGACTGTTCCGGCCGGTCTCATCGTACGATCACGAATCTGCCGACTTTCCGCCCCAGCTCGGTGTCGACGGAGTAGAGATAGATCCCGCTCACGATCTTCTGGCCGTTCCGCGAGATGAGATTCCACGGCATCGAGCCTTGCCCGGCCGTAACGGGATCCTTCCCGAACTGGAGATCCGCGGCGACCCTGCCGTCAAACGGGATGTCTTTCACCAAGTCCCCCGCCAAGGTGTAGATGTGAATGGTTCCCTTGGTCCGGGGAAGATTCATGAACGTCACCTTGGTGCCGGACGGATCCTCTTCCCGCGGGATCAGATCCCATTCAGCGTGCCCCTTGTAGGGATTCGGAACGACGAAGACGTCCTTCTCGGTCGGCTTCGAAGCTCCCCTCGGGTAGACCACCTGCGAGTTCGTCGCGCTCGGATTTCCGCTCAAGACGATATCGGTCGCCGAGGTTTCGCCCGGTACGATCGACACCGGAACAATCGAGTAGAAATAGGCGAACCCGTTCAAGACCTTGTCGTCGACATAGCTGTACCGGCCGATCGCGAAGAGCGAGTCGGTCTCGATGTAAGTCGAATCGTTGAAGACCCGGCGGCCGACCGGGTCCCACCGGACCCTCACGTCGTGGTGCTCCACGAGCGGAGCGCTGGGATCGATCAGCTCCCCGAGTGGCCGGGCAGGCGTCCCCTTGGGATTGATCCGCCATTCTCCCAAAAGCGTCCACAAATTTTGGGCCGGTGCGTTCGTGCCGAGCGGTCGATTCCATCCCGAGGCCTTGTAGATCCGATATCCCGCGAACTCCTTGAGATTTCCACGCTGCGCGTCCCGGATCTGCTCCGCGAAGTTGCTCCATTTCAGGGTGACTTTGTTGTCTCCCGGGAAAAACCATGCCGAAATGCGGGTCGAGTCGGCGTGGGTCTCGTAGATGGGTATGAAATCCCTGGGCTCGGAATTCCCGTTGTTTCCCTGGAAGAACGGCGATGGGAGCGGTGCTGCGGCGACCCAGTTCACGATCTGCTCGCGGCCCCCCTGGCCGGTGTTCACGTCGCAATCGAAATCCACGTAGGTGCAATTCGTGTTGGAGACGACCACGTCCAACGTGTCGGCGGAGGCGCAGTGCGTCAAGGACGGAGAAACCTGATCGACGCAGACGAACTTCCCAGCCTGCTGATTCTCGCACGGAGTGCCCGGATCCCACGCCGAGACGCCCTCATACCGCGGGTCGTTCGGGATCGAGCTGTGGAAGCGGACGCGGCAGATCGAGGACTCGGGAATCTGGTACGTGAACGCCCTCCCTCCGGAGATGTTCCGGAGGCAGGTTTCCTTGCCGCAGGTCCCGGTCCGCACGTTGTTGTCGAGGTCGGTATAAAGGCCGTCGAATACCTGCTGGGCGGAGATGGCGTCGCCGATCAGAGTTCCATTCACTTCATTGGGTCCGCCGCGTCCGATTCCCGCCACCCAGGCCACAGAGACGGTGAGCGTGGAATCCGGGAGGATCTGCCGGAACGGGCCAGTCGCCATGATGAACCGGTAGTCGAGCGGCCGCCCCGACGTGTAGACGATGCTGTTCGTCGGATTGTTCGGGTTATACCGAGGGTCCGACATCAGCTGGTAGCGCTCGGCGTCGTTCCCCGGATCGCCACCCGCACCGAAGGAGGCCGAGCCGGAGAAGAACTTGAACGCGGTGATGCCGACCCGGGGGGGCGCCGTGGCGCCAGACGGGTCGGTCGTGTGGTTGAGGAACATGCAGCCGAAGTAGCCCGGAACGTCGCCGCCCTTGTTGTCCTGTGGACGGTTCGGGTTGTCGGGGTTGTCCCAGGCGTAGGCCATCTGGATCCGGCGACGGACCGCCTCCCCCGCGGGACCGATATACGAGACCGTCGAATCGAATAGGGCCGCCTCGTCGTCCGTGAAGTACCCGGTGACCGCGCGGTTGCCGACGTCCGGATCGGCGAAGATCGCGACGAACACGTTCCGAAGGGCGCGGCCGCTCTGGTTGGTGATTCGATAATCCATTCCGACGAAATCGCTCTGGCCCGGGGTCGACCACGCGTAGCTGGTCTGGCGAACCCGGATGCCGAGAGCGACGTGCTCCGGATTGATCTGCCGGATCGCCGGGAGGTCGTCCCGGTACTCGCAGGAGAACATCTGCTGGCCGATGGCCGAGTAGTCCTCGTCGCAGAGTCCGTCGCCGTCATCGTCGATCCCGTTCAGGAAGTCCTCGTCCACGAAACCGTCGTTGTCGTCGTCGGGGCTCAGGCTGGCCGAGATCACTCGGTTTCCGCCGGGGATGCCCTCGTAGGCCTCGCGCACGTCAGCGACCTGGTCGATCGGCACGGGCGCGCAGGGGTGGGCGGGATTCGTCTCAGGCGAAAACTCCACGTTGTAAGCGGCCGTGGTCACATGGGGGATTCCGCTCGCGTCGATCGCACCCACCCAAAGGCCTGCGGTGTACAGATAGTCGTTCCCAGAGCCGGGAGGATACTCGGCGGACGGGACCGTCGTTCGAGACGGGTTCGCGGCGTTCCCCGTTTGGCCGATGTTCGTGATCTGCAAATGAAGCCGGCCGACGTTGTGCACGAACTTCCCGTCGAGCCGGAAGGTCTTGTTCATGTACTGCTTCATGATGCCGTCAGGGTCGCCATCCGGAGGCTGATAGAAGGCCGAAACGCCACCCCAGAGAATCAGCGCCGACGCGAAGACGCCGGCGCGCCGCGCGGCGCGAATGACGCCTCGCGGCAGGCACGTCCGACCGTCTGAATCCTCTTTCTGCTCTTGGCGCAACGCGCGCGAGTAAGTCATCGTCAGAATTGAACCCCCACCCCAACCCGGATCACGCGCCCCTGTTGAAAGACGCGCGGATCATTGACCGTGAACCAGTCGTCTTGACCGTCCCCGTTCAGATCCTGGGTCAGGAAAGCTCCACCGGCTCGGCCAGTTTCCGTGTAGTACACGATGTACGAATGCGAGTTGACTTGGTTGTCCGGCCAGAGGCTCGGCTGCAGGTCGGTGATGTTTTTCGCGTCGAGCAGATTGGAGCCCTGGACATAGAACGTCACGTTCTGGCCCCAGACGCGGAAGAACCGTTCTCCCTGGACCGAAAGGGTGGAGGTTGAGGGGAGCCTGCTCGCGTTTACCGTCGTGGGATCGGTCCGGCGCTGCGTACGCTGTTCCTTTGTGTACGGGAAGCCGGTGCCGAACTGGTAGACAAAGCTGGTAGCCCAGTCCTTCTCGTTCCCTAGCCGGAGAGTCGCCGAGATGCTGTGCCGCTGATCCCAATCGAGAGGCTGTTCGGACGTCGGCTTGAACTGATCTCGAAGATTGCCGGAGCTCGTGAGCGCGCGGTTCGGATCGGACGCGGTCCCGGTCGCGTTGCCGAAGGTGTAGTTGAACTCGCCGGAGAAGCCGTGGCTGTGCCTCTTGATCACCGTGACCTCGATGCCGCGCGAGGAGGCGTAGTCCCCGTTGACGCGCGTGGGCACCGTGATCGCAAACCCGGGAACCTCCTGATCCACCGTCGTGAGAAGGCCGAAGATGTCTTTGAAATAGACGCCGAACTGCCCGTAGATCTCCTTGCTGAACAGGTGCTGCACTCCGAGCTGGTAGGAGATCGTCGTCTGGGGCTCGAGGTTGGGGTTGCCGCGGGCCTCGGCGGAAATATTCCGCCCCTGGTAGAGATAGAGCCGATCCGGCACCTGGAAGAGACGGCCATAGTGGAAGCTCATGACGTCTCGATCCGAGATCGGATAGGCGATCCCGATGCGGGGGCTCACCTGAGTCTTCACCTTCTTGGCGACCAGGGCCGAGGAGATCTGGTTCCCGACCGAGAAGTTGTCGTAGCGGACACCCGCGTTGAGGACCATCCCCTCGTACTCCCAGCGATCCTGCGCGAAGAACGATCCCTCGGGGTTGAAGTTCCGGAACTCATCACGGGTCGCGCCGTAGTCGCCGTTCGCGTCCAGGATGTTCGGGAACTGCGTTAGGAGGAACGACAGGTTGTTGTAGTTGATGTCGCCGCCGAGCATGATGTTGTGCGGATGCCCACCTTCCTCGATGGACTTGCCGACTTTCCGCGAGTAGTCGCCGTTCAGGGTGTACGTGACCGTGTTGCGGCGTTCATAGAACGGATAGTCGCCGTTGGTCACGTAGTAGGCGCCGTCGATCCGGTTCTGCGGGTCGTAATACTGATTCGGGTTCTGCTCGTACTCCCAAAGCTGGCGGTTAAGCACGCTCTCGAGGGACTGCCACTGTTGCCGTGACGCCCGGACGTTGTAGATCTGGCCGTTCTGGGATCCCAGCACGTGCTTCCAGGTCAGGGCGACCTGCTGGTAGCTCGCGTCGATCACGGGAAGATGATCCGCCGTGTTCATCGGAATGTAGCTGGAGTCGACCGGATAGTACGACCACCGACCGTACCGCCGCGTGATCGTGCCGTCACTCGGGGCCGTGCTGTCCTGAATCACCTGTACGAAGCCCTTCCGATTCCACCGGTTCTGGTACTTGCCGTCGACCGAATTGTTCTGGATGAACTCCAGATTCAGCTTCTCATTGGGCGTGACCTTGTACGTGAGCTTGCTGGATAGGTTCGATCCGTTCGCCTGCCGGAGCCCCGTCCGGATGAAATCCAGGAATCGGTGCTCGTTGTGTTGCGAGGTGTTCCGGAGATACGTGTCGGTGTAGGTTCCCTCGTAGGAGACGTAGTAGTTCGTCCTGGAGAACAGGAACGGGCCGCCGATGCCCACGCTCAATCGCTCGAAGTTGTTGAACTCCTTGTCGTGCTCACCGTACCGATCGGTGAAGTAGCGGGCCTCCCCCGCGAACTTATCGCCGCCCTCCCGCGTGGTCAGGTTGATCACCCCGGAGAGGGCGTTTCCGTACTGGGCGTCGAGCCCTCCCAGGACCTGCTCGCTCGAGGAGACCGCCAGGAGACCCAGCTCCACGCCCTCGGCCCGGAGCGGGTTTCGGCTTGCGATCCCGTTGACGACCGTGAGGACCTCGTCCGCGCGCCCACCTCGGAAATGAAGCTCGCCATTCTGGCTGATGACGCCCGCCTTGAGCCCGATCGCGTCCCTGTAGCTGTCGACAGGAAGAGAATGGAGATCCTCGCTCGTGACGATCTGGCGGGTAGAGCTGTCCTTCTTTCGGATCGCGATCTTCAGGTTGCCTGTGACGTCAAACGTCTTCAGCTGGATCGCCTTCTCGGTCAGCTTGAAATCGAGTGAGGTCGTCTTGTTCGCGTCGATGCGAACTGCGGGCCGCTCTTGTTTCGCGAAGCCGACCATGCTCACGCGCACGGTGTAGACGCCGACAGGGACCTTGATGATGGTGAAAACGCCTTGAGCATTTGTCTGGCCGCCGCTCGAAGCGCCCAGCACCGTCACGTTCGCGTACTGCTGCGGGATGCCCGCGTCGTCCGTCACCTTTCCGGTAATCGTTCCGGTTTGGGCGAAAGCGGCGCCGGCGGAGAGAATCAATAGCAAGGAGAGGAAACCGAAGGCGAGTGACGGCGGAGTTACGTCGGGGGAGCCGCCGCGTCGCGACGCGTAATTCGGCATGGCGTGGAGCGCTCCTTTCGTCGGTCGGGCCATCACGCTGGGGTGATCACTTTTATGCCGCTTTCGGCCGGTCAAGTCAATCCAATTCGTTGCGACACGCTTGCTTGGGTCCGCCGCGCTGCGACCCCGCAGCGTGGCAAAATGGCCTTACACCCAAGCAAGATTGTAGCATCGGCGGGGGGTCTAGAACTGTGTTCTGGGGGGGGCTCGTGAAACCTGCGTGGATCAAGTACTTACTGCCTCTGTGGTAGAAGTATATCCAGTTCCTCCGATTCGGCAAGGCCTTTTTTCAGAATTCGGTAACGCTGGACATGTGAAAATTCCGGACCCGAATCCCTGGGCAGACCACCCCCCCGGCCAACTCGGGGGCCGACATCGCTTCGACCTCGTTCAGCATCTGCACCACGCTCTGGTTAAATCGGAAGTTACGGGCCGCCCGCGTGATCTTGCCCTTCTCGATAGCGAACAGGCCGTCCCGCGTCATTCCCGTGAGCGTCGCGGTCTTCGGGTCGACGACGTTCGTGTACCAGACACGGGTGACCCAAAGCCCTCGGTCGATCCCGTCGAGAAGCGCCTCCGCTGGCCCGCTTCCGCCCTCCAGCACCAAGTGCCGGGCCAAGGGACCGATCGTGTTGGGGACCGGGAGCCCGTGCCCGGTCGATTCGCGCCCCTCCTTGGCCGCGGTCTGCCGGTCGTAGACCGGCGTCTTGGCCACTCCCCGCTCGATGATCGTTGTCGGCTGCGTTGGAATGCCCTCGGCGTCGAAGGGGCACCCACGGTGGAGCGGGTGATAAGGATCGTCCCGGAGGGTGATCGTCTCCCCGGCGACACGCTGGCCGATCCGCCCGGAGAGGAAGCTTCGCCCCTCCTGTACGGGCAGCGCGCCGAACGAAAGCCAGGACGTGTCGGTCAGTAGATCCGCCACCGCGGCCGGCTCGAGCACGACGGTATACCGTCCGGGCTCCCACGAGACCGGATCACGGGAGCGAATGGCCTTCTCGACCGCACGCGCCGCCAGCGCGTCTCCGTCGATCTCGGAGGCCCTGTAGCTCTCCTTCGCCGCCCACCCCGAGGCCGCGCCGTCAAAGGCGGAGATTCGAAACGCCGCGTCGGTCCCCAGATGGTAGGCGAAGAGTCCACGGCTGTTCGCGATCGCGAGCGGCCCCAATTCCCCGTACTCGCCGATCGTCCCCCGCCCCGTCTCATAGATACCCGCGGCGGTCACGCCGGCCTTCATGCAGCGGTCGACGGCGCGGGCGACCTCGCGCGCGCGCTCATCGGGACCGAGTCGCGCCGTGGCCTGATCGTCCGCGTCGACCGTGCGGTACGACTGGGGACCCGGCAGCGGAAGGAGATCGGGAATTTCGGGTTGGAGCCGCGCCGCCTTCGCGGCCGCCTCGGCCAACCGCTCCGCTCCGGCCTGGCTCAGGTCGTTCCCGCTGGCCCGGCCGGTCCGCTTTCCCAGGACGACGCGAATGGAGAGCACGTACCGGCGCTCCGAGACGTTCTGGGTCACCTCGTTGTTCGCGAACCGCGTCAGGTGGCTCGTGCCTCCCCCTAGGACCGCCTCGCCCTCACCCTCCTTCACGGCGCGCAGCGCCCGTTCGAGGATCGCGCGCGCCTCGTCCCTAGTCATCGTAGCCCACCCCGACCCGAACCCCTCGGAACCGGGCGGGGGCGGCCCCGTGCGTCATCTCCGCGACCTGGCCCGGTTGCCCCTTACCGCAGTTCGTCACGCCCCACGGGGCCCACGCCTCGGGACCGCAGATGAAATCACAGGAATTCCAGAATCGGGTGGTGATCCCTTGGTACGTCGGGTTGCGGAGCATCCGGACGCGCCGGCCCTTCTGGATCTCCCACGCGATCTCCGTCTTGAACTGGAAGTTGTATCGAAGCTGGTCGATGCTCCAGCTCCGATTCGTTTCCATGTAGATTCCGCGATCCGTATCCGCGAGCAAGTCATCGAGCGATCCTTCGCCCGGCATCAGGCTGAGGTTGACCATGCGGATCATCGGGATGTGGTGCCATCCGTCGGATCGAACGCATCCGCGGCTTCGCGGGTCGCCCACACGATGCGCCAGCTCGCGGGAGGTCAAGTAGCCCGAGAAGATTCCATCCTTCACGATGTGCCACCGTTGCGCCTCGACACCCTCATCGTCGAACGCGAACGTCGAGAGCCCATGAGGGAGTGTGGCATCGGCGACGAGGTTCACCCGCGGGGATCCGAACTGGAGCGTTCCGAGACGATCGAGCGTGAGGAAGCTGGTCCCGGCGTAGTTGGCCTCCATGCCGAGCACCCGGTCGAGCTCCGAGGGATGCCCCACCGACTCGTGGATTTGGAGCGCCAGCTGGGAGCCTTCGAGGATGATGTCGAACTCCCCGGCCGGGCAGGGGTCGGCCGTCAGCAAAGCCACCGCCTCCTCCCCCACTCGAGCCGCGTTCTCCACCCAGGGGACGGATTCGATGAACTCATAGCCGAGGGTCTGATGGTGCCCCTCGCTCTGTGGAAAGCTTCGCCGCTGGACCTCGTGATCCGAGACGGCGGTGGCGCTGTAGCCGCCCCCCGACCGGGTGACCGTCTGATCGATCTCGGCGCCCTCGGAGCTGAGGAACAACTGGCGTCTGCGGACGAAGGCCAGGAAGCCCTCCGTGATCGAGACTCCCTTGACCCCGCGAAGCGTCTGGTCCACGCGGAAGAGGAGATCCAGCTTTCGTTCCAGCGGGACCGTGAAGGGATCCACGGCGCAGCTCGACTTCCAGACGACCCGCCGCGGCGGCTCCGGAGAGAGGACCACGGGCTCGCGACGAACCGTGGCGCTCGCCCGCGCCAGCGCGACAGCGGAGGCGGCGCAGGCATCCACACCTTCCCGCGTGAGCACGTCGGTGCCGGCATAGCCCCAGGCGCCCTGGCGGAGGACGCGAACGCCGATCCCGCGCGTTTCCGACCGGTCGACGCCGCCGACCTGCCCGTCCTTTACCTGTATGTCTTCACGGTCGGATTCCAGGAACCGGACATCCGCGAAATCGGCGCCTCGGGCGACCGCGGTGTCGAGGGCGAGCTGGGCTAAGTCCTTCATCGCGGAAGGGCCCCGCGATCTAAAAGAGTCGCTGGATGGTGAGGGTCATGCTGTCGCCGTATCCCAGCTCTTCGGAGGGATCGTTCGGCGAACGGCTGAAGTGATAATGCGCGAGCGATAGGTCGATCCGCGAGTCGAACGCGCTCCAGAAGTAGCCGGCGCCCGCCGTCACTCCGAACCCCTTGAGAGGACCATACAGATCGCCTCGGTTGGGGTCGTGGCGGATGATCTCGACGCCGCCCCGGAGAGGGAGGCGCGGGCGCACCGGGTACTCCGCGCCGAAGTGATACGAGTAAGTGATGAGCGAGATATCGGGGACCTCGTGCGTGAAGTCCTGGCGGTACTCCCTCGCGACGCGCGCTTCGACCGCGACCAGGCCCTGGTCGGCGCCGCCGACCGAGAAGCCGCTTGCGAATCGATAGCCCGAGCGCTTCACGTCGAGTGGATCGACGGTCGGGAGCACGACGTCGTTCGGGTGGATCCATTCATATTGGCGGAAGTAGGCATAGCTCAAGCCCACGTGAACGGGCTTTCCAGGCAACCCGATCAGCCATCGCGTGCTCCCCTCGTTGTGTCGCAGGCCGCTGAGAAATGCCGACCAATTGCGCTTGAAGACGTTCACCTGGTTGTTGATCGATGGGTTCGGATTCATGAAGAACTGGGGTGCCCAGTTGACCCGGGCGATCTCCTCGCCGTCGAAGGAGCGATGGCGTCCGTCGAAGATCGCGCGGAGCCACTCTCCCCGCTTCACGAAGATCGCGCCGCCGTAGGCGACCTGCGGGCGATCCCAGTCATATTCGTCGTCGTTCAGGGACGACTGGCTTCTCCCCGTGACCTTGTGCCTCATCGCCGCTCCCCACCCGGAGACGCTTACCGAGCCGCCCCAGATCGGCAGCGGGCAGTACGCGCCCCCCGTGAATTCGGCGGCGTTGCTGCTCACGTTGAGGTCGTAGGGCTGCCGGATGCGGCGGTCCTCAGCTTCGTGCCGGAATCCCGCCCGGGCCCCGAACGTCACGTTTCCGAAGAAGGTCCGGGCGTAGGTCACCGCCCCAAGTGGAGTCTGCACGCCCGCGCCGAATGTCCTGTCGGTCGTTACCGGACTCATCTGTGGAGCGACCGGCAGATCGAAATCGCGGATGAAGCGGCAGTCGTCGGGGGTGGGACAGAGGTCGTGCCGGCTCGCGGCGAGCGCGCCGTAATCGACGTCCGCGGCCATTCCCCACCGCTGGCTCGGCCGGAATTCGCCGTGGAATCCCGCCCCGCGCCCTACGGCGCTGTGGCTCAGCCCGTAGTAACGATCATTGAAGCCCTGGTAGCTCGTGGGAATCACGACGACGGAAGTGTCGCCCGACACCAGGAGCGCCGCGGGATTCCGGCCGTAGTGGTACGGATCGATCAGGCTCTGGTCGTCCTCGACCGCGACCTCGACCGACCCCATTCCCTGGAGGCGCGTCGAGTGCATGCCGGCGTAAGCCTCGACCGGCGTATACCGGAGCCAGGCGTCGGCGATTTGCGCGGCCGCGGGACGGGCGTCGAGTCCCGCGGTCGAGAGGATCAGCGCGAGAACCGACGGCGGACCGAGCCAGGCGGCGAGCGCGGCGCGCGCGCAGTGTTCAGCGGAACTCGATCGGTGGGTCATTCGGAGATCGGGCTCACGGCCTCAAGTAGACGGGAATGAGGGAGGACCGGCTGGACGTCTTGGTGGCCCCGTCATAGATCGTGATCCGCATCAGGTACCGGCGTCCGGGCACGAGCTGCACGTCGTCGGGCCATGGATCTCCTTGAACCTGGCTGGAGTCTGGTGGTTGTCGAGCGATGAGGTCCCGCCGAACCTCGAGGGCCCATTTGCCCGCGAGCCAAGCACCCTTCCCGATCACGTCTCGCTGGCTCCCGGTGGGCATGCTGGTCCTGAAGGAGGGAACGTAGTCGCCCGGATTCCAGCTCTTGTCCCGCACGCCCGCGTCATCCTCGCGCATCGGGTTATTGAGCTCGCAGGGACCCATCGGCTTTTCCACGTACGACCAGACCACATATTGTGACGGCTTGGCTCGGTTGAGCCTGCTGTCGCGGGTCCCCTTCGAGACGATGAACAGAGGGACGTTCGATCCGGGATTGTGATTGGTCAGGATATAGGTCCAATTCCCGACGTCGCGTACCGGGCCGCCTCCCATGTCGTAGAGGTCTTCAAAGTAGCCGGCCCCTGGATGGGTCGTGGCGCCCAGCGTGTCGCCGGTCGTATTCGCTCCGACGAACTCGGTTCCGTTGACTGGAGTGCACAGATCGGTCGTCTCCGCTCCCCAGCGCCACACATCGGCCGGGAAGGATCCGAGAGAGTCCGAGAACATCTCGATCGTTACCTGGTCTTCCTGATCCGAGGAGCGGGACCAGGAGCTTTCCCGGATCAGCGTGTCATTGGTCTGGCAGTGAATCAGGGTATCGCCCCCCACATCCGAGAGAACGTCCGCGCTGGTTATCAGCGGCTCTTGGAGCCGGTTCTCCGTGCGGTCGGGCCACTCGAGGAGCAGGTAGAACCCGTCTGTCTCGTTAAATTGGTTGATGGTCCAGAGGCTTCGGACCAAGACGTAGTAGTTGCCGCCGCCGCCGGCGCCACCTTGAAGCAGGATTACGGAGGGATTGCCGGTCAGGTCCCATTCGATGTTGGTCACCCTGCCGTCGATCAGGAGCTCTCGAGACTCCCGCTGCGACGAGTTCAGGAACCGCTCGAAGCCCCGGACCGCGACGACGTCGGATTTCGGATTGGGCTGGGTGAGTTTGGATTTGCCGCACGAAATCGTCCCCGCGGCGGCGATGGCAATAAGAATCCCTGCTCGAACGATGCCCGCGCGAAACATCTGTGCTCCTCGGATCACTCGGACCTGGGGGGAACTGACGTAGAGTAAGAAGCGACGCGCTCGACTGTCAAGCGAAAAGCCCGGGGTCGAGATCGGGAAAAAGCGCGTACCGCTCTTCCATACCAGCGATTTCCGCCGGGTTGATCGGGCCCCGGTGGAGCGCGCTGGCGAGCTTTTCGAAGCGATCGAGATGCTCCTGGGTGCGCCGCCGAGCGTACGGAACCAGCGTTCCGGTTTTCATGATGAAGGCCCAGTCGCTCGCCTGAGCGAGGAGGAGCTCGCGACCAGCCTGTTTCAGCGCGCGCGCTCGGCCCGGCTCCCCCCGATCGCCCTCCTGGGCGAGGATCCGCATCCTCTCGGCCGCGCGCAGGAGCGGCCGGTAAATCCAATCGTTGACCGGGTCCAGCCAGACCCCGCAGTAACCGCCCTCTCCCCAGCTCGACAGGTGGAGGCTGCTCGTGGAGGCGCGGGGCAGCCGGCGGATGGCATCCAGCGGATCGGTCGCGCGGACGCCTTCCGAGGCGGCGACCCGGTCGAGCACTGCATCCAGCCACTCGGGGCCTTCGTACCACCAATGCCCGAACAGCTCCGCGTCGTAAGGAGCGAGGAGGAGCGCGGGCTGCCCGATCGCCGCGGCGGCGGCTCGCGCCTGCTCCTCGCGCCCGCGCACGAAGTGCTCCGCATGCTCGAGAACGCGCGCCCGCGCCGCGTCGGGATCATAGAACTCTCGGTGTGGGAACCGGCGGTCGGTGATCCGGTGGTACTTGAGCCCGAGGTGGGTCCGCGTCCCCCCGGACGGGAGGAACTCCCGCACTTCTTCCATCGGCAGATCGAAGCCTTGATCGCGATAGTATTCGCGGTACTCGGGATCTCCTGGATAGCCCTCCGTCGAGGACCAGACCTGTCGCGAGGACTCCAGATCTCGCCCCAGGGCGAATACACCGCCCCCGAGGCGGAGCGGCGCGTAGGTCCCGGCCGCCGGGCGCGGGTGCGCGTGCTCGATCGCGTGAGCATCCACGGCGAAATAACGAACGCCAAATTCGGCAAGCACCGTCTCCACGCCGGGGGCGTATCCGCACTCGGGAAGCCACATCCCCTCCGGCCGATGCCCGATCTGACGCTCGAACTCGCGCACGGCGGTCCCGATCTGCGCCCTCCACGACGGCTCGCGGAGGTCCATGAGCGGCAGGAACCCGTGCGTGGCGCCGCATGTGATGAGCCGCGCGACCCCGCGCTGCTCAACGGCCCGGAATGCGCCCGCGACGTCCCGCCGGTAGCGCTCCTCGTACTGGGCCCGCGCGGCGCGGAATCGGTCCCCGTAGTGGCGCGCGAGCGGGCCGAGGCGGGAATCGCCTTGATATCGAACCGCGTCCCGGTCAGCGAGGGTGGTCAGGTGATCGAGCCGTCGAGCGAAACGCCGGCGAAGCAGCGGATCCTCAAGCATCGCGAGGAGCGTCGGGGAGAGGGAGATCGTGATGCGCCCCGGCGCCCCACGGTCGGCGCGGCCCTCGAGCATGCGAAGGAGCGGCAGGTAGCATTCAATAAGCGCCTCGTCCAGCCAACGCTCCTCGAGGGAGTCCTCGTACTCGGGATGCCGGATGAACGGCAGGTGGGCGTGAAGCAGGATCATGAGCGTGCCCGCCGCCCCGCGGCCCGGGCTCGTCGTGGTCTCCACGGGCGCGATGTCGACCGCCAACGAGCACTTCTCGTGACTGTGTCCTTCTGGGGGCACGGCGGCCCAGCGCGAATGGAGGAGCGGATGAAACCCGCTCGGAAGATCGAGCCCGAGGATGGCCTGCACCTCCCCGCCGGAAACCGGTAGGTCGATGTACCGGCCGTCGTCGGCGAGCGCGTCGAAGAGATCCACCGTCGCCACCGTCCGGGCCGTATCCCCCCCGCTCTCGTTCCGTTCGAGGCGTATCTGATATCGGAGAGGCGCGCCCGCTTCCGCGGCACGCGCGGCGGCGAACGAGGCAAGCGCGGACGAGATCTCCCAGGTCGCGAAAACGCAACGCGGGTCGCGCACGAGAAGGTGAAGACGGTCCTCGTCGTAGCGGCGTCGGTGCTCCGCCGCGCCGGTCGCGTCGGCGATGGCCGCGGTCGCGAGTCGATCGGTGGAGCTCACGGCGGCGGCGATCCCTCGCTCAGTGGAAGAGGACGACTCGGCGGGTCAGGCGATGGGGCCCGATCTCCACCACGAGGAAATAGAGTCCGCCCGCTCCCGGAGCCCCGCCGGAGACGCGGCCGTCCCATTCCCAATCGGCGGTGCCGGACGATGAGAGTAGAAGCGGCCAGGAGCGAATCTCACGACCCGCCACATCGTAGAGTCGGGCCCGTGCGGGCGAGCCGCCCCGGCCAACGAGGGAGAAGCGCACTCCTCCGTGGCTCGGCACCGGCCCTGCCTGAAGCCGCGGGTGGAGCGCCGCATCGTCTGACTCGGTGCCGCCGATCGGCCCCGCGCCGCCTGTGACCTTGATCACCGCGCTCGCCGGAACCGCCATGCTTCCCCCATAGGAGTTTCGCGCCTGGAGCTCGAGGAGATGATTTCCGACTCCGGGCGACGGGAGAAGGATCGTGAAGCGCTCCATCCCCTGGTCGAAGATTCCGTCGTCCGGAGGCACGGGAATCCATGCTCCACCGTCGACTCGGTACCAGATCGAGTCGACGATCGCGATCGTGATCGAGTCGCCCGCTCCGAAGTGGTACGGATTTCGATTCGGTGGAGCCAGGTCGGCCGCCGCGCCGTGGATCGTGATCGGTATCCCCGCCCCGGACTCGTACTGGATCGAATCCGGTCGCACCGTCGGGTGGGTCTCGTAGAAATCCAATACTCCGGTCCCGTTCAGGTCGACCCAGCCGATCTGCCGCGCGGTGGCGGCGCACAGGCTATCGGGATAATTCCCCTTCATGAAACATTGCTGGCGGGGGCCGCAGTAGCCCGCAATCGGTATGTCCGAGTTCGTGTTCGGCTGGTCGAAATAGCCGGTCCGCCACGTGCACGCCCACCACGCGTTGTTGGCAGGATACTCGTCGAGCGCCCAGAACATGTGCGTCATCTCGTGCTCGATGTAGAAGTCGAGGGTCGCGCTTGCGAAGTTCGACTGCTTGACCGTTACGACGAAGTAGGGGCCTCCCAGCATCGCGTGCTCCCCGATCCCGTCGGGGAACTTGCCGTCCGGGTCGGTGTCGTTCTGCACCGCCAGGAGGAGCGCCGCCCAGTGGGTGCCGAGACGCGCGCGCGCGGCGTTGGCCAGATCGTAGGCCATCGCGACCGCATCCCTCCGATATCCGACCAGAGGCTCGAGCGTATCTTCGATCCACAGATGCTCTTCGGACACGGGGCGGTCGATCGGCTCGTAGCGGGTCGGCGAGATGGGCTCGACCTCGATCAAGAACGTCAGCGACACGCCTCGGGCGTTCGCGATCGAAGTCCACTTCAAGAATCCACGGACGGCCGATCGAATCACCGAGTCGCGGAGCGCGGGAGTCCAATCGTAGCGGTTCGCGTCGATGCCACCGTCGCTGTCCGGGAAGAGGATCGGCACCGCGACCCGGCCGATCATGAACTCGCTCGTGTCCTCCCACCGCGCGCCGTAGGGAAGCCCAACCGGAAGCCCGGCGGCCGCGGCTCGGTCGATGCCGCGCGCGCCGAGAGATCTCGAGTGCGAGGCCGCCGGCGGGAGAAGGTCGGAGCTTCCCCCAAAAAGCTCAAGGGGGCCCCCCTCGGGTGCTGCGGCGGTTTCCGGGGGCGTGGCATCCGCGAATCCCAGCGGCAGGGGCGACGCATGCACGCCCGCGCGGACGAAGAAAATGTCCGGAAGGACCGCAACATCGACGTGGTAGCCGGCTCGCTCCAGCGCATCCACGGTCTCGACCGGCGATCCGTGCCCGTTCGATGCCACCACGCGGACGCCGGGCGCTCTCGCGACCGAGCGCAGCGCGTCTCCACCCCACGATGGGGCCGCCCCCGCGGACGAGGTCCCTCCGGTCGCAAAGAAGGCGACGAGGGCCACGTATCTAGCGAAGCTGGACGACACGAAGCGCACGGCGCTCCCCTCCTGCTTCGGCGACAATCCAGTAGACGCCGCTCGCCGCCTTGTGCGAGCGCCCGTCGGTGCCGTCCCATCGTATCAGGAGCCGCTCGGCCGCGGTGGGACCGTCGTAGACCGTAGCCACCGTTTCACCGCGGACGTTGATCACGCGAACCGTAACCCGCGCCAACCCCTCCGCCGGAACTTCTAAGGAGATTCCGCCCGACCCCGATAATGGATTCGGCCGGACGGGGCCGATGCGAAGGGCGCGCGGCGGCGTTGGAGGCGGCTCCGGGGCCGGGGGCGGCAGCGGAGGATCCGTGACATCGGTGGTGCCGAACGTGAAGACGCGGCCCATGATGTCGGTGCCGCTCGAGAGCGATCGCCCGTCGGTCCAGATGACGACCAGCCGCCCGGCGGCATCCAACCCGGGACTCGGATCCAGCTGGTCGGCGCCCAGCACATCCTGATCGACGCGCAGAACCCCGCTCTTCGGCGCCGCCCCCGACGCGAACACTTGGAGCCAGACGCTCCAGTCCCCGTCCCGGTCCGCCTCCCAGGTCGCCACGGAGGTCTCCCCCGCCACCGCGAGCCGCGGCGCGGCCTGCGCCTCCGACCCATCAGCCGGACCCAGCGCGTAGACGCCGCTCAACGGAGCGCCGAATCGGTCGAATCCCTGGTGGTAGCACTGGCCGCGCCCCCCCACTCCCGCACCGAGCCAGGCAACCTCGACGCGGCCGTCCGGCCCAGCGCCGATCGATGGGTGCGAACGCTCCCCGCTCATGGAGGAGGCGACCTGAATCGGGGGCTGATCGGCGAGCAGATTCGCGTCCAGGTGCACGATCCATAGCCGCTGGTTAATGCTCGCGCCCTCGGCGTAGCAAAGCCAGTAGCCGCCGGACGGATCGGCGTCGAGATCGAGCGCGAAGATCGGATCGACCGGCTCGACGGTCAGGACCGCGTGGTTTCCTCCGACGCGCGCGCCGTTCGCCGCGAGCTCCTGCGCGTAGACCCGAGGGACCCCCTCGCGGTAGTCGAGCCACACCGCCGAGTAGCCGGATGCGGTCGCGGTGACGGCCGGGATTGCCTGAGAGCTCGGCAGACTGTCCGAGATCCAGAAGCTCGAGGAGGGCGCCGCCCCGATCGTCGAGTAGTAGAAGCCTCGAATCTCGCCCGCGTCGGAGTCTCGAGTCACGTGCGCGACCACCAGAGCCGATCCTCCCGGCGCGACCGCGGATACGGCGGACACGGCACGCGTGACCCCATCGTCTTTCCACACCCTGTGGTTCGGCCCGTCGCGGCCGCCGGCCGCGGTGATCCACTGGCCGAAGAGGTCGTTCGTGGCGGTGCGCCGGTCAATCCACGTCGCAAGGTAACGTCCGGGGCCTCGTCCCACCTCCGGCCTCAGCTGGTCGCCGGCTGCGGCATCGTCGTTGAGCTGCGTCTCCGATCCGCGCCGCGTGCCGCTCGGAAAGATGGAAATGGCGTAGATGTCCGGCGAACCGTTCCGCCCGTCTTCCCATGCGGCGAGCATGGCGTCGCGTCCGTCCCAGACCGCGCCGGGGGTGCCTTGCCTTGCGGGGATCGAGACGTTGACGCGGAAGTTGACGCCGGGTGGCGACGAATCGATCGCGACCCGCGACGCCTCGACGTTCGAGTCGAGCCCGAGGTTTCCTCGGAGATCCTCCCAGATCAGGCAGACCCCGTCCGGAAGGCTCACCGCGCGGACCGCGCGCTGCTCGCGGCCGGGACCGTCGTCGTTCACGCGGACATTGCCTCCGATCGGAGCGCCCGACGCGCTGTAGCGTTGCGCGTACACGTCGCCCGGATCGCCCGGGAAGTTGCGCCGGTCGATCCACGCGACGACGAAACCGCCCGTGGAGTCGGTCGCGACCGCGACGGAGGTGTTCCGCTGTGGGCCCACGGTGTCGTTCACCTTGAAGTTTCCCCCGATCGGCTGCCCGTCCGCGTCGAGCCACTGCGCGTAGACGTCGAACGTCGTTCCGAAAACGGAGCCTCCTTCCCGCCCGTCGAGCCATGCGACGAGGGTCTTCCCGTCCGCCCTTGCCGCCAGGCCGGGTTCTCCCTGATAGCTTCCACCCGATATCGGGTCGACCGAGATCGCGTAGTTGGGTCCGATCGGGGCGCCGGAGCTGGTCAGCTTGGAGGCGAACACCTCGCCCTGCCCCTGTCGCTGGTCTCCCCAGACCACCAAGTATCGGTCCGTTCCTACGCTTGCCACCTGGGGACCGGCCTGTTCCGAAAGGCCGGCGTCGTCATTCAGGCGCAGGTTGGGCGTGATCCGAAGTCCGATCGAGTCGAGGGTCGCCCCGTAGATGTCCCGATTCCCGGCCCGGCTGTCTTCCCATACGCAGAAGAAGGTGCCCGATGGGCTCGCGTCAATGGAGGGGAATCCCTGCACCGCTCCCGGGAGATCGTCGTTGAGGCGCCGATTGACCGTCGATCCGATCGCCTGCGGGTCGCGGATCGTCACCAGGTAGGTATCGAAGTCGACGACCGATCCGATCATGTTCCGTCCGTCCATCCAGGCGACGACCAGCGCGCCGGTCGAGCCTCGGGCGACGCGAGGGACCCACTGATTTCGGTCGACGCGATCGTCGTTGACGAGGAACTCGTCCTGCGCGAACGCGGGGCGGGGCGGAACCCACGCGGGACTCAGCGAAACCAGAGTGAGGAGAATGCGAAGGACGGCGCCCACGGACCGTCGATCGAGACGGTTCGCACGGGTCAGCCTTGCTCGTGGCAGGGATTCTTCGCCGGGTCCCGCTGGCAAGAAAGTCCACCCTTTCCGGCGTGGCGCGAGACGACGGCGCTCAGACTTGGAGCGCGGGGATCGTCACCTCGGGGTAACGAGCCAAAACCTCATACACGTCGCGAGAGATCGCCTGCAGGCGCTCCGGGCTCTTAGCTTCGAATCGGACGACCAGCACCGGCTGCGTGTTGGACGCCCGAATCAGGCCCCATCCGTCGCCGAACTGGACCCTGGCCCCGTCCACGTCCAGCACCTCGTGCTGGGCGCGGTAGTGCTCGCGCACTCCATTGACAATATCAAATTTAGCGGCATCCGTACAGCCCAGCCGGATCTCCGGCGTCGCGAAGTACCGCGACTGTGGGAGCGCGTCGACCAGCGCCGAGAGCGGCCTCCTGCCCGATTCGGCCAAGATCCGAAGAAGACGGCCGGCCGCGTAGAGCGCATCGTCGTAGCCGTAAAACTCGTCCGCGAAGAACATGTGGCCCGACATCTCGCCGCCGAGCGGCGCCTGAAGCTCGCGCATCTTGGCTTTGATGAGCGAGTGGCCCGCCTTCCACATGACCGGAATTCCGCCTTTTGCTTCCACCCATTCGACCAGGCCCTGTGAGCACTTCACCTCGAAGACAATCGGGCTGCCCGGCCTTTTCGAGAGCACGTCCGCCGCATAGAGGGCGAGGGTCTGGTCCCCGAAGAGGAGCCTCCCCTTCTCGTCCACCGCCCCGACACGGTCGGCGTCCCCGTCGAATCCGATGCCGACGTCGGCGCCGGTCGCCTGCACCCGCTCCGTGAGCGCCCGCGTCAGCTCCGGTACGGTGGGATCCGGAAGGTGATTCGGGAAGCGCCCATCAGGCTCCGCGAAGATGGCGTCGACCTGACATCCGATCGCGCGGAGGAAGCGTGGTCCCAGAATGCTTGCGGCTCCGTTGCCAGGATCGCAAACGACCTTGATCGAACCGACGGAGCCAATCTTAGCGACGAGATCCGAAAGGTAGGGCTCGTCCACGGGAACCTCTTCGACCGTGCCGCGCTCGGCCAAGGCGCCCGCCGATCGGGTCCGGTCCCGGATCTCCTGGATGTCGCTGCCGTGCAGGGATTGGACTCCGTCGGAGAGCTTGATCCCGTTGTACTCGATCGGATTGTGGCTGCCGGTCACCATCGCCCCGCCGTCCGCCTTCAGGTGAAGCACGGCGAAATAGAGCGCCGGCGTGGGGACCATGCCCACGTCGATGACGCTCGCGCCCTGGTCCTTGAGCCCGTCGATCAGCGCGGCCCGGATCCGAGGGGATGAGAGGCGGACGTCCCTCCCTACCGCGATCCGGGTCTTCCCCTGCTCGCGCATCCGCTGCGCGAACGCGCGCCCCACGGACCGGACGACGTCATCGGTAAGCTCGCGGTCGGCGATGCCGCGGATATCGTATTCGCGGAAGATCTCCGGGTTCACTTGGACTCCCTATGTCGAAGGTAGGCGTCGATGAATGGATCGAGGTCGCCGTCCATGACCGCCTGCACGTCGGTCACCACGACGTCCGTCCGATGATCCTTCACCTGAGTATATGGCTGGAAGACGTACGAACGGATTTGATTTCCCCACGCGATGTCCTTCTTCCCTCCACCGAGCGCATTCAACTTCTCGCGATCCTCCTCGAGGCGCAGGGCATAGAGGCGCGCCGTAAGGACCTTGAGCGCGGCGTCCCGGTTCCGGTGCTGCGAGCGCTCGTTCTGGCATTGGACCACGAGTCCGGTCGGAAGGTGCGTGATGCGCACCGCGGACTCCGTCTTGTTCACGTGCTGTCCGCCCGCGCCGCCCGCGCGGAACGTGTCGATGCGGATGTCGCCTTCCTTGATGTCGATCTTCATGTCGTCTCCTGCCTGCGGGTAGACGAACACCGACGCGAAGGAGGTGTGCCGGCGGTGCTGCGCGTCGTACGGCGAGATCCGCACCAGTCGATGAACGCCGCGCTCCGCTTTCAGGTATCCGTAGACGAACTCTCCGTCCACCTGGATCGTGGCGTCCTTGATCCCCGCCTCGTCCCCGGGCTGCAGGTCGAGCACCTGAGCGCTCCACCCGCTTCGCTCGATATAGCGCGTGTACATCCGGAAGAGCATCTCGGCCCAGTCCTGGGACTCGGTCCCGCCGGCGCCCGGGTGGATCGTCACGATCGCGCCGTGGGCGTCGCTCTCCTCCGAAAGGAGGCTCCGCATCTCGAGGGCGCGGATTCGGGGGAGAAGAGTTTTCGACTGCTCGTCGAGCTCGGCGGCGAGCGACTCGTCGGGATCCTGGACCAGGAGGGCCGCCATTCCCTCCGCATCGTCGACCTGGCGCGAAAGATCCCGGTACGGCTCGTAGATGCGCCGGTGGGACTTCAGCTCGGCTACGACTTTCTGCGCCTTCTCCGGGTTTTCCCAGAAGCCGGGGTCCGCCATCTTGCCCTCAAGCTCCCGGGCGCGCGCTTCGCGCTGCTCGATGTCAAAGATAGCTCCGGAGCTCCGCCAGAATCTGGCGACCGTCTTCGAGCCGTTTGCGCGTCGTTAACAAATCCATCTCGTCCGCCCCCTTTCCGTTCAAGTCGAAGGACCGTCGGAGCCGGTTCGTTTCAGGCTCTCGATCTCTTCCCAAATGGCGTCCGCGCGGCGTACCAGCTCCGCGCGATCACCTTCGTTTTCGATGCGCCACTGCCGCCGCGCCCCGCGGATCGCCGGAAGCTTTTGTCCCCGGACGCGCTCACGCGCCTCCTGATCCGTGAAACCGCGCGCGGCCCGGATTCTCCGGATGCGGACGTCCTCGGGGGCCACCACCTCGATGACCCCGTCGAGCTCCGGCTCCAGACGCCACGTCGGGAGGAGGGCCGCGTCCAAGACGAGGACCCCCTCCCCCGGCGCGTCCAGAAGCTCGCGCACCCGCCGGAGAAGCACCGGTTGCACGATCGCGTTCAACCGCTCCATCGCGGGCGGATCCCGGAAGACCACCCGTCCCAGGCGCGCCCGGTCGACGTGCCCTTCGCGATCGATGACGTCCGGGCCGATCGAGGCCTCGAGCGCCTTCCGCACTTCGGGAAGGCGCAGGACCTCCCACCCCAGCGTGTCGCCGTCGACGAGCGCGGCACCCTTCTCTTCGTAACGGCGCGCCACGGTCGACTTTCCGGAGCCCATGCGCCCGGTCACGCCGATCCGGATCATCATCTCAACCTATCGGTCGCCACGGCGCACGGTCAAGCCGAATTCCCTCACGCGTGCGCCTCCGCCCACGTCTTTCCCCGTCCTTCGTGGACGACGAGAGGGACGCGGAGCGGAATCGCGTGCTCCATCACTTCGCGGATGATCGGCGCCACGGTGTCGATCTCCTCCTCGTCGCTCTCGAAGAGAAGCTCGTCATGCACTTGGAGAATCAGGCGCGTCCTGAACCCTTGCTCCGCGAGAAGCGAATCGATTCTCACCATCGCGACCTTGACCAGGTCCGCGGCCGAGCCCTGGATCGGCGTATTGATCGCGGCACGCTCCGCCTCCGCCCGGCGGGCCCCCTCGCCCCGGAGGCCGGGCAGCGGCCTGCGTCGCTTCAAGATCGTCTCGACGTATCCGGTTCGGCGCGCCGACTCCAACACTTGATCCAGATAGGCCGCCACTCCCGAGAGGGTGCGCTTGTACTCCTCGATGAATGCGGCCGCCAGCGCCCGCGAGAGGGAGAGCTCGCGCGCAAGGCGAGCCGCGCCCATGCCGTAGAGAATGCCGAAGTTCACCACCTTGGCCTGCGCCCGCTGCGCGGGCGTCACGGCTTCCGGCGCGACCCCGAAGAGGCGCGACGCGGTGGTGGCGTGGACGTCTTCGCCTGTCCGGAACGCCTCGGTCAAGACCGGATCGTGGGAAAGGTGAGCGAGCAGCCGGAGCTCGACCTGCGAGTAGTCGAATGACGCCAGGAGCCCCCGCTCCCCTTCCGCGACGAACGCTCGGCGAATCGCGCGCCCCTCCTCCGTGCGGATCGGTATGTTCTGGAGGCTGGGATCGCTCGCGCTCAGCCGCCCGGTCGAAGCGACCGTCTGATGAAAGGTGGCGTGGACTCTTCCTGTCTCGGGGTTCACCAGGAGCGGCAGCGAATCGACGTAGGTCGTCTTCAGCTTCTGGGACTGGCGATGGGCCAGAAGGAGCTTCGGGAGCGGGTGGAGCGACGCCAGCTGCTCCAATACCTCGACGTCGGTCGAGTAGCCCTCCCTCGTCCTCTTGCCCTTCGGGAGCTTGAGGCGCTCGAAGAGGACCTCCGCGACCTGGCGCGTCGAGTTCACGTTGAACGGCACGCCCGCCGCCTCCTGAATCTCAGCCTCGAGGCGCGCCAGCTCGCGCCCCAGATCGGCCGACATCGACTCCAGGGGCCGCGTGTCCAGCTTCACCCCGGCGCGCTCCATCCGTGTCAGGACGCCGACCAGCGGCATCTCCACGTCGTTGAAGAGCGCCAGGACGCCGGCGGCCTCCATCTCCTGACGAAGGATCGGGACGAGGCGCACGACGGCGTCCGCGTCCTCGGACGCGTATTCGGCCACGCGGTCGACAGGGAGCGCGGCCATGGTGACCTGGTCCCGCCCCGAGCCGATCAACGCCGCCGTCGGGATCTTCTCGAGCCCGAGCCGCGATGCGGCCAGCGCGTCCAGGTTCTTGGGCTGATCGGGATCGACCAGGTACGAGGCGACCATGGTGTCGGACGAAACGTCCCGGATCGGGATCCCGAAGCGGTGGAGCACGTGCCAATCGTACTTCGCGTTCTGCGCGACGCGCTGAGCCTGGGGAGAGTCGAAGAAGGGACGGAGCGCCTCCCGCACGCGGTCCGGATCGAGATTCGGGCCCACCTTGTGGCCGACCGGCAGGTAGAACGCGCGCCCTGGAGCGGTCGCGATCGAGATCCCGACGAGGTCCGCGCGCATCGGATTGAGCCCCGTCGTCTCCGTGTCGAAGGCAACCGGGTCGCGCGCCTCCAGAAGCTCCTGCGAAAGCGCCGTTAGCTCCCGATCGCTACGCACAATCTGGTAGTCGCCGTAGGGCGGCCGCGTCGCGGCGGGGGTCTCCGGCGGAAAAAGCTCTCCGGGCAGCGGCTCCGCGATCACCGGCGCGCGCTCCGCGATCACGGGCGCGAATCGGCGTCGGAGCGCGTGAAAGTCCAGGTCGTCGAGGAGCCGGTTGAGCTCGGTCGCCCGGATCGGGCCGCGGTCGAGCTCCCACCAGTGGCGGTCGAGCGGAAGATCGGATCGGATCGTGACAAGCTTTCGGCTCAAGAGGGCGCGCTCTTGGTTAAGACGCAACTTCTCGCGCAGAGAGGCGCGCTCCACCTGATCGAGAGACTGATAGAGGGCGTCGACCGAGTGGAATCGCTGGATGAGCTGCGCCGCCGTTCTCTCGCCGACTCCGGGAACCCCCGGCACGTTGTCCGACGCGTCGCCCATGAGGGCCAAGAGATCGACGATCTCCTCCGGCGCCACGCCGAAGCGCTCACGCACCGCCGCGCGGTCGATCGGGACGAGCTCGCCGCCCCGGTTCTGCGGCGCCAGCACTTGGACCCGGTCGGAGACGAGCTGGAAAAAGTCCTTGTCGCCGGTCACGATCATCGCGGTCGCCCCGTCCCGCTCCGCCTCCCGGGCTAAGCTCCCGATCAGATCGTCGGCTTCGACGCCGGGCTGCTCCACGATCGGGATCCCGAGCAGACGGATC
>JBGPMG010000003.1:0-42064 GCA_041486815.1 Candidatus Eiseniibacteriota bacterium
GATCAGCTTCGCGTAGCCGCACGCGACCGAGAAGGCGATGAGGGCGGCGCTTCGGACGACGGTTCGCATGGGGGCGGGAGAGAAGCCGGACGCTAGCAGAAGGTCCGGGCCCGCGCAATCGGAACCTCCGCGTCGCGGCGGAGGCCCGCGGGGCCTCAGCGGGGCGTTCGAATCGCGCGGCGGGCGCGCAAGGCTTCGTCCAGCGTCGTGAGCGCGGCTTCCGGAACCGGGACGCCTCCGATCGAAACGTCCGGCGTCCGCTCTCCGTGAAAGTCGGAGCCTCCGGTCATGAGTAATCCATGCTGCTTCGCGATCTCCCTGTAGCGCGTCGCGTCGGCCGTGGCATGCTTCGAGTGCCAGACTTCGATCCCATCGAGGCCGCGGCCCGCCCACCCAGCGATCAGGTGGTCGCGGTTCAGCGTGCCGGGATGCGCGAGCACCGTGACTCCGCCGGCCTCGCGGACGGTCGATACTGCCTCCTCGAGCGCGACCGTCTGTTTCGGAACGTAGGCGGGCGCGTGATGCCCCAGGAAGCGCTGGAACGCCTCCTGGAAGGTCTCGATGTGTCCACCCTGCATCAGCGCTTCGGCCACATGGGGACGGCCGAGCGCGCCTCCGCGCGCGATCGCCTCGACCTCCTCGAGCGTGATCTTGATCCCGAGTCCCTTGAGGCGGGCGAGGATCTTTCGGGCGCGCTCGCGGCGGGAATCGCGGTAGCGCGCGATCGCGGCGACGAGGCCTTTGTCTTGGGGATCAAACCCGTACGCGAGGAGGTGGACGTCGATCCCCGTCTCGCTCACGGACAGCTCCACGCCGGGAATCACGCGGATCCCGGAGCGCAGCGCCCGCTCCTCGGCCGCGGGGATCCCATCGAGCGAGTCGTGGTCGGTAAGCGCTATGACGCGGACCCCGTTCCGCTCCGCCATCGCGACGACCGTTTCCGCCGGGTACGATCCATCCGACGCCGTGGAGTGGAGGTGGAGATCGATCGTGGATGCGGGCGTCATGATCCGCGGCCGGACGAGATCCGCTGAGTCAGCTCGCGGACCTTGGTGGTCACCTTGAGGAAGCCGGCATTGAGCAGAGAGACCTCCTCAAAATGTTGGAGGGCCTTCTCGAGATTTCCCAGCCGCTCGTATGCCATGCCTAGATGATACCGCAGACTGATGGTCTCTTCGGGACCGTGCCCGGGGAGCTCGAGGGCCCGGGTGAGCTCGCGCGCCGCCGCCGCGGGCTCGTTCTTCTCCAAGTAGCAGAGCGCGATCATCTCCAAGCACTTGAGCTCCATCGGCCCGCCCTTCGAGGCCACCTGAAATTCTCCGATCGCTTCCTCGTACAGGCCCATCTCCATGTAGGCCATGCCGAGATCGTAGTGACTCTCGTGGTCCTCTCCGGAGATGCTGCTGCTCACCCCCGCCTTGAACTCGTCGATGATCTCCTCGAGGTCGATCAGATTGTCGGTGCTGGTCGGCGATTCGTCCCGCACGCGGACCGAGGCGGCGGGCCGATTGTTGGGGAGCGAGTCCAGGTCCACCTGCGGCTCCGGCGACGTTCCGTTCATCGCGTCGATGCGGGCCACGCGCATCCGGGCGCGGCCGTTCGAAGGATCGAGCTCCAGGGAGCGCATGTACTCCGCCCTCGACAGCGCCCACTCCTCGTGACCGAGATAGAGCTCCGCGAGATTGAACCTGGCCTTCGCCTCGGCGGGCCGATCCTCGGCCTGAGCCGTCACGTCGACCAGCCTGCGAAGGGCCGCCTCGTGGTCGGGCGTCACTTGAAGAAGCGACGAGAGCAGCAGGCGCGCGCGCGGTAGATCGTCGCGGAAAAAGGCGAGCTCAGCCGCCTTCCAGAACTCCTCGGCCGCCAGCTCCCGGTTCCCCGCGCTCAGGTAGCCCGCCGCGAGGTCCTCGTGGCGAGGCGGCGCGTCCTCCGCTTCGGGCGCGGTCGCCGCGGTCTCGGACGGACCCTCCATCGAAGGCGATTCGGCCGCCGCCTCGGTCACGAGGCTCTCGGGCGACAGTTCGTCCATGACGCTGCGCACGGAGGGCTCGTACGCGGCCTCGCTCGACACCGGCTCGTCGAGAATCGCCTCGGGAGCCTCCTCCGCCTCCGTCGTCGGCTCGTACGCGGATGGTCCATCGGCCGACGTGCCGGGAGCGAGCGTCGACGCGCGCTCGCGGAGGTGGCGCGCCTCCTCCATTTCTCCGCGGTGCTCCAGCATTTCCGCGCGGCGCCGAAGCTCGCGCCCTCCGCGCTCGGGTTCGTCGGCGCGCATGGCAATCTCGACGTACTTCTCGGAGAGATCCGTGTTTTCCGGGGAGAGCTGGAGCACCAGCTCGATCACATCGAGGGCGGCTTCGTGATCCTGGCGCCGGATGGAGCCTTCGGCGAACTCGAGGTAGTGAATCTGGGCGTCGCCGTGGAGCCCTTCTTTGGCGTAGAGGTCGCCTAAGGAGCGATGAATCTCGAGGTCTTCCTTGGAGATTCGGAGGATCTTCTTGCAGACCGCGATCGCGTTCTTGAAGAGCTCGGCCTTGGTGTATTCGGTGATCGCCTGGCGATAACGGCGAACCGCTTCCTGCATGGCGCCACGCTTCGCCAGGAGGTCCGCGACGAGGATGAAGTCGTACGGATCCTTATCCCCGCTCTCGAAGAGTTTGTCGAACTCCTCAAGCGCGGCGTCGATCTGCCCCTTCTGAACGAGCAGCTGCGCCCGCTTCTTGATGGCGACGTTTCGGTCCACGCGTCTCCTCAGCAGCTCCCGACGGACATCATGCGGACGCCACCGCCGCGTCGAGCCGGCGGCGGGCCTGGTCCACACAAGCGGAGTGGAGCTGTTCCGCCCGGGTTGCCGCGCGGCGCGCGCGCTCTTCGAACTCCGCGCGCTCCGACTCGGGCAGCTCGGGCAGATTGATTCGAACGTTCCACGCAGCCCCCTCCACACCCGCCCGCGCGAGCCAGGCCGCCACGACGGCATCGCTCACCGCGTGCTCGTTCCCGTGCGTCGCGACCGGAAGTAGCTGCTCCAAGACTCGGACACAGGACTCCGCCGTACGGAGCGGCGTACCGGCCGCTCCCCGAGCCGCCTCGAGCATCGCGGACGCGCGCGCGGCGATCTCCTCCGGCGTGCGCCGCGACATCTTGGCAGCCGCGCGAAACCCGTCGTAGGCGCGGGCGTCCTCGGCCACGAGTCCGAACAGCTCCCGGCGAAGGGACTCCAACGCCGATTCCGCCGAGCGCATGGCTTCCTCGTGCTCGGCGTACCGCTTCTTTCCAATCGTCAGGCGCGCGACCATCGAGCCCAAGGCCCCCGCCAGCGCGCCGGCCAAGGCGGAGACCGAACCTCCACCCGGCGTCGGCGCGGAGGACGCGACTTCGTCCAGGAAGTCGGGCACGGCCTGTTCCGCCGCGCCCAGATGCCTCGCCAGGCGGTTCTCCAGAATCTGATCTCGTGAAAAATTCTCGAGGCGGAGCGCATGCTCCGCCACGTCGATGAGCGCGTCTTGACAGACGAGCCCCACGACCTCGCTGCCGACGATCGGCACGCCGTATCGCTCGGCTTCGTCCCGAATGAGCGCGAACACACGATGGACGGGTGTCCCCCACGTGTTCACCAGGTTCATGGACACCTGCACGATGCCGCGTTCCGAGAGTTCGAATCCGAGCGCCTTCACATAACGAAGCCCACCTGACTGAAACCGAATCGCCTTCGCGATCTTCTTCGCGACCTCGACATCCTTGGTGCCTAGATTCACGTTGAACGCCAGGAGCGGGAGACGAGCCCCCACCGCGATGGCTCCCGCGGTCGGATGGATCGCCCTCGGACCGAAGTCGGGGGCGCGCTCGGGGTCCGTGGCGATCGTCGCCGCGATGCCCTCCAGCTCCCCCCGCCGGACGTCAGCCAGATTTTGTCGGGACGGGCGGGTCGCCGCCGCCTCGTAGAGGTAGACGGGAATCTGAATCTCACTCCCGATCCGCTCGCCGGCCCGCCGCGCCAAATCCACACAGCGCTCCAGAGGCGTCGACCCCACCGGCACGAAGGGAACTACATCGGTGGCCCCCATCCGCGGATGCTCCCCCCGATGCTGGCGCATGTCGATCAACTCGGTCGCCTTTCGAACACCCCTCAAGACCGCCTCCAAGACGGCCTCCGGCTCCCCCACAAAAGTGATCACGGAGCGGTTGTGATCGGCGTTCATCTCCTGATCGAGCAAACGGATCGACCGATCATGCGAAATTTCGGCAGCAATGGCCTGAACTACAGATTTATTTCGGCCTTCGCTGAAGTTGGGAACGCACTCCACGAGCTCGTTCATGCCCACTCCTTGCGTTTTTGTGGCGTGAATAGGGCGCGATAGTGACTTCGTAACCTATTACTTTACAGCGGCATCTGTTAATAGCTTCAGAAACAACTCCAATGATGGCCCGCATCAATCTCCACGCGACCGCGTTTCACCACCGCGTGCACGTGATCGTGTGAATAATGGTACGGGATATGGCGGTGGTCGTCGGTGTCGAAGAGGCAGAAATCGGCTTGGAATCCGGGCCTCAACCTCCCGATCTTCGCGGCTTCCGCCACCGCGGAGGCGGCGTTGGCGGTGGCCGCCATCCAGGCCTCGGCCGGGGAGAGGCGCATCTGCGTGACGGCCAGCGTGAGGGTGAGGGTCATCGAGGAGGACATCGAGGTCCCCGGGTTGAAATCGGTCGCGAGGGCGACCGCCAGCCCCCGTTCGATCATCTGCCGGGCCTTCGCGTACGGGAGTCCGAGGGTGAACGGCGTGCCGGGGAGGAGCACGGCGATCACGCCTGCCTTGGCCATGGCTTCGAGCCCACGGTCGGCGGCCTGGAGGAGGTGGTCCGCCGAGACCGCGCCCACCTCGGCCGCGAGCGCCGCCGCTCCCACGTCCGCCAGCTCGTCCGCGTGGAGCTTGGGCAGAAGCCCGTGCGCCTTCCCCGCCTCGAGAATCCGACGCGCCTCTTCGACCGTGAAGACGCCGCGGTCGCAGAAGACGTCGCAGAATCGGGCCAGCTTCTCCGCCGCCACCGCTGGAATCATCGATTGGACGACGAGATCGACGTACGCGCCGCGCCGGTCTCGATATTCATCCGGGATCTCGTGCGCGCCGAGGAAGGTGGGGACCAGTTCGACGGCCGAGGTCGCCGCGGCTCTCTTCATCGCGCGGAGTTGCTTCAACTCGGGCTCGAGCGCCAGCCCGTACCCGCTCTTCGCCTCCACGGTGGTGATTCCCTGGAGAAGGAGGCGCGAGAGCCGCTTCCCGACTCGCTCCGCGAGCTCGTCCTCGCCGAGTGCGCGAAGCTGCCGGACACTCTCACGAATGCCGCCGCCTCGCGCCGCGATCGCCTCGTAGCTCTCGCCGCCGGCGCGTGCCTCGAACTCCATCTCACGGGTGCCGGCGAACGGCAGGTGGGTGTGGGCGTCGACAAAACCGGGCGCGACGAGCCGGCCCCGCGCGTCGAGCACCTTCCTCGCTTCGCGCTCCGGGTATTGTGCCGCCACGTCGCGTGTCGGCCCGACCGCGGCGATCTTCTCGCCGACCACGGCCACGGCAGCGTCGGCGAGCAGGAGCGGGCGGCCCAGGTCGGGGCCCAGAAGCGGCGCGGATCCGTCGGGCGCCGTGATCAGCTGGGCCGCGGAAAGTACGAGGAGGTCGGACTTCACGAGCGCGGTCCCGGCGGTCGACTGCCCGCTCCGCGGAGGATCGAACTCCTCGGGAGGAGGGGCCTCACTCCTCGGTCGGGATCTGCAGCCGGTGGCGCTTGGCCGCCGCCCGCGCTTCGGGGTAGCCCGCGTCGGCGTGCCGCCAGACGCCGGTCGCCGGGTCGTTGGAGAGAACACGCTTCAATCGGGCGAGACCAGCCGGCGTTCCATCCGCGACGATCACGACGCCCGCATGGATCGAATTTCCGATTCCGACGCCTCCGCCGTGATGCACGGAAACCCACGAGGCGCCGGAGACCGCGTTCAAGAGGGCGTTGAGAATCGGCCAGTCCGCGATCGCGTCGCTCCCGTCCCGCATCCCTTCGGTCTCGCGGTACGGCGACGCGACCGAGCCGCAGTCCAGATGGTCGCGCCCGATCACGATGGGAGCCTCCACCTCGCCGCGCTCGACCATTCGGTGGATCGCCTCGCCGAATCGCTCGCGCTCGCCCATGCCCAGCCAGCAGATCCGCGCCGGAAGCCCCTGGAACCGGACGCGCTCCCCGGCGAGGCGGATCCAGCGGTGAAGCGCTTCGTCCTTCGGGAAGAGCTCGAGGACGGCGCGATCGGTCGCGGCAATGTCCTTGGGATTGCCTGAGAGGGCCACCCACCGGAACGGGCCCTTTCCCTCGCAGAAGAGGGGCCGGATGAACTCCGGAACGAAGCCCGGGATCCGAAACGCGTCCTCGACGCCGGCACGCTTCGCCTGACCCCGGATGTTGTTGCCGTAGTCGAACACGACCGAGCCCGCCTCCTGGAACGCGCGCATGGCGCGCACATGGGCCGCCATCGAGGAGAGCGCGCGCTCGATGTAGGCGCGCGGGTCCGACGCACGGAGCGCGATCGCATCGGGCAGCGTGAGCCCCGCCGGCACGTAGCCGTTCAGCTCGTCGTGGGCCGAGGTCTGATCGGTGACGAGGTCGGGGCGGAGTCCCCGGCGCACCAGTTCGGGGAGCACGTCCGCGGCGTTTCCGACGAGGCCGACCGAGAGTGATTTCTTTCCCCGCACGGCCTCCTCGACCCAACGAAGCGCCTCGTCGAGGGAGGTGGTGCTCCGATCGAGATAGTTCGTCTCGACCCGCCGGTTCACCCGCGCGGGATCGACCTCGACCGCAAGGCAGACCCCCTCGTTCATGGTGACGGCCAAAGGCTGCGCTCCGCCCATGCCGCCCAGTCCCGCTGTGAGAAGCCATCGTCCCAGAAGGGTCCCGTCCCAGTGGCGCCGGGCCGCGGAGGCGAAGGTCTCGTAGGTGCCCTGCAAGATTCCCTGCGTGCCGATGTAGATCCAGGACCCCGCGGTCATCTGGCCATACATCGTCAGCCCTTTGGCCTCGAGCGCTCGGAACTCATCCCACGTGGCCCACGCGGGGACGAGCAGGGAGTTCGCGATCAGGACCCGCGGAGCGTCCGAATGCGTGCGAGCGACCGCCACCGGCTTCCCCGATTGGACGAGGAGCGTCTCGTCGGGCTCGAGGTTCCGGAGCGCGCGCACGATGGCGTGGTACGCGGGCCACGAGCGGGCGGCCCGCCCCGTGCCGCCGTAGACGACCAGCTCTTGGGGTTTCTCCGCGACGTCGGGGTCGAGATTGTTCATCAGCATCCGGAGGGCCGCTTCCTGGTGCCAGCCCTTGCACGAGCGATTCGGACCCCTCGGGGCCCGGACCGGCTCCGCGGGAGGCTCTCCCAGGATCGGGTTGCCGGGTACCGCTGCGGCTCGATTCATAGCGGGCTCACTCCTCACGGCGCGCTCAAAATTGCGCGACGGCCGCGGCATCCGCCGCCGCCCCGCGCTCGATCCACTCATCGAGGGCCGCGAGGTCCCGATCCTGCCGGCGATCCTCGTTAAGCGGCGGCACGCGGTCCCGAAGGCCACGAAGGAGCTCCTCCAGCGGCTCGCTCGATCGGAGCGGACGGAGAAACTCGATTCCCTGCGCGGCGCACAGAAGCTCCGCCGCCACGACGCGGCGCACGTTCCGAACCAAGGCGAGCGCCTTCATCGCCGCGTGCATCGACATGCTCACGTGATCCTCTTGTCCGGCCGAGGTCGGAATCGAGTCGATCGAGGCGGGCTGGGCGAGCATTCGATTCTCCGCCACGAGGGCGGCCTGGAGGTACTGCACGATCATCAGTCCCGAGCTCACGCCGGCCTCCCGGCTCAGGAAGGCCGGGAGCCCGCTCTTCTCCGCGTCGAGGAGCAGGAATGTCCGCCGCTCGGCGATCGATCCGACCTCCGCCATGCCGATCGCGAGGAAGTCGAGCGCCTGCGCCAGCGGCTGGCCGTGGAAATTTCCCGCCGAGAGAACCTCCTCCGACTCCGGAAAGCAGAGCGGGTTGTCGGTCACGCTGTTCACTTCGGTCAAGACGATTTCCCGGGCGTACCGGAACGCGTCGACCGAAGCGCCGAGCACCTGCGGCGCGCATCGGAACGAATAGGGATCCTGGACGCGCCCGCACCCCGCATGGGAGGCGAGAATCGCGCTCCCCGTTAAGAGCCCGCGGATCGCGCCCGCCGAGTCGATCTGGCCGCGGTGCGGCCGAAGCGCGTGGACGCGGGGGTCGAACGGCTTGGACGATCCGCGGATGGCGTCGACCGAGAGCGCGCACGCCGCGTGCGCCGCACGAAGCACGTCCGCGCTCTCGAGGAGCGCCTGGACCCCGACGGCGGCGGAGGCCTGGGTTCCGTTGATGAGCGCGAGCCCTTCCTTCGCCGCGAGCGGGAGCGGGGTCACGCCCGCCTCGCGATACTGATCCGCGGCCGCGCCGCTTCGTCCGTTCCGGCGCAATTCGCCTTCACCGATCACGCCGAGCCCCAGGTGGGCCAGAGGGATCAGGTCGCCGCTCGCGCCGAGCGACCCGCGGCTCGGCACGACCGGAAGCAGGTCCCGCTCGAGCATCGTGACCAGGTGCTCGAGCAGCTCGGACCGCACCCCGCTCGATCCGAGCGCCAAGGAGTGGGCGCGGAGGGCGAGCATGAGCCGGACGGCGGGCCGCTCGAGCTCCGGGCCGGCGCCGGCAGCGTGACTCCGGAGGAGGTTGACCTGAAGCCGCTCGACGTCCGCGTCGGCGATCCGGACGCTCTTGAGCGCGCCGAATCCGGTGTTGACGCCGTAGACCGGCGCTCCGCTTCGGACCGCCCGGTCGATCAGGTCGCGCGCGGGCTTCACCCGCTTGCGCGTCTCGGGGCCGAGCGCGGCCGGGGCGCCCTCGGCGAGGGAACGGAGCCCCTCGAACGTCAACCGCCCGCCTCCCAGCTCCACCAACGGCGTCTTCACGCGGGACATTCGGCGCTCTCGCGGGCGATGAAGCCCCGCACGAGACCCACCACCTCCTCCGGCGACTTCTCAAGAATCGGGCGCACGGGGAGGACCGCAAGGAAGCGCGCGCCGTAGCTCGCCCGGGAGATACGCGGATCGGCCACGATGACCGCGCCTCGGTCGTCCGCCGCGCGGATCAGCCGGCCGATCCCTTGCCGGAACCGGAGGATCGCCTCGGGGAGCATCAGATCGCGGAACGCGTCGCCGCCGTCGGCTTCGATCTGCTCCGACCGGGCCGCGACTACCGGGTCGGTCGGCACCGGAAACGGCAGGCGCGCGATGACCAGCACTTCAAGGGCCGCCCCCGGAAAGTCGACCCCCTCCCAGAACGACGCGGCGCCGAGGAGAACCGAACCCTCGCCCGCCCGGAACTCGCGCGCGAGAGGCGCCGCCGCCTCGCCCGGCGCCTGTCGGAGGAGGCGCAGGCCCGCCTCGAGAAGCGGGGTGCGGATCCGCGCCGCGAGCTGATCGAGCATCTGATAGGACGTGAGGAGCACGAGCAGGTTTCGACGAATCGAGGTCGCGAGGCCGATGACCACCGCGGCCAACCGTTCCACGAACTCCGGGTCGTTGGGATCGGGTCCATCGAGGACCACGCTCACGACCTGGCGCTCGAGCGCGAACGGAGATGCGACCCGCGCCGTGTCGACGGTATCGCCCTCGAGCCCGAGCGACGCCAGGAGAGGGGCGAAGTCGTCTTCGGAGATCAGCGTGGCCGAAGTCAGGAGCGTCCGCTCGCTTAGAGAGAAGAGCTGCGCGCGGAGCGCGTCGCCAACGCGAAGCGGACGCCGGTTCAGCCGGGGCGCGCCTCGCTCGTCGCGATCGAGGTAGAAGGCGGTTCCTCGCTCCTCGAGCCTCGTCACGGCGCGGAGCGCCTGCTCCACTTCGATCCATGTTGCGTGGCGGGCCCTGAGCTCCTCGACGGCGTCGTGGGCCTCGGGTCGGAGCGCGCCGCCGGGATCGCCCTCGGCCGCGTCGGCCGCGGCCTCGAGAGCGCGCGCCAGGCTCCCGATCGCCGCCATCAACTGGTCGAGCGCCGCCGGGCTCACGGCGACCCATTCGGTCTCGCGCGTCAAGCGCACCGAGGAAACGCCGTCGGGCATCAGCTGCCCCAGGTCGCGCGCGAGCGCCGCCGCGTGCTCGAGCACGGGACGAATTGCGGCCTCGGCCGCGGCGATCCGTTCCGGAACGACACCGCCACGCCCGCGGCGGAGGGCCCGAGTGAGGAGACGGAGCGCCCCTCCCCGCGCGTCGGTTCGCCCGGCGAGCCGCGCGAGATCCGAAACGCCGAGCGAAACACCCAGCTGCTCGCGCGCCACGCGTTCCACATGGTGCGCTTCGTCGAGGATCAGCGACCCAGCTTCGGCGACGAGCGTGTTTCGAAGGCCGGGATCCGAAAGGAGGAGCGCGTGGTTCACGACGACGATGTCGGCCTTCCGGGCCTCGCGCCGCGCGAGCTTCGCGAAGCAGCCGGTTTGAGCGTCGCACCCGCTTCCCGCGCAGAAGATCGGGTCCGAGCCGATCTCGGCAGCGAGCGCCGAGGGCAGATCGATCCCCAGAGCCTTGAGCTCGTCTAGCTCGCCGGTCGGTGTGAGCTCGATCCAGCGCTCCAGTCGATCGAGCGATTCTTCTCCGGATCCGAACGCGGTGAAGAGCCGCCGCTGTGCGATCCGTGAGCGGGCGCGCCGCCGGCAGAGGTAGCTTGCTCGGCCCTTCAAAGTCGCCACGCGGAGCGGAACGCCGATGGCGGCGATCGCGAGCGGCACGTCGCGCGTGAGAAGCTGATCTTGAAGGGCCTTCGTGTGCGTGCTCACGACGACCGGACCCGAGCCGCGCACGCGGTGGAGGAGGGCGGGCAGCAGGTAGGCGAGCGACTTGCCGACGCCGGTCGGCGCTTCCACCGCGAGGACGCCCCCCCTCGCTAGGACTTCGTCCCAGAGGCGGGCCATCTCAAGCTGCCCGGGTCGGCGCTCGAACGCGGGAATCAGGTGTCCCAGGCGGCCGAGTGCCGCCCGCAGCGGTTCCTGGATTTTCTTTTCGGAAGTGGTCATGGGGTCGGATGGCGCTGCCCCTTCGACCCTAAGGGAGGCTGCCCGGGAAGTCAACGAGAGGCGCGCCCCGGTTATTGGGCCATGACCCACTACCCACGCCCGAGCCCCGCCTCGCGGAGCGCCGCCCGGAATTTCGCTTCGTTCCAGGTCGCGATACCCAGCGCCTGCGTCTTTTCCAGCTTGGAGCCTGGATCCTTCCCCACGATGACGGCGTCCGTCTTCTTGCTCACCGATGACGTGACCCGCCCCCCCGCGGAGAGAATCAGCGCCTCCGCCTCCTCTCGCGGCATCTCGAGGGTACCCGTGATCACGAACGACTTCCCCGCGAACGGCCCGGAGGTCGCTGCGCGCCGTTCCGGAGCGCGCCCCTTCACGCCGCGCTCTTCGAGTCGGCGCACGAGGGCCCGGCCCTCCTTGGAGCCGAAGAACGAGACGACGCTCGCTGCGATCTCGGGCCCGATCCCGGGGATCCGCCGGAGCGCCTCCTCGTCCGCCTCGGCGATCGCTCGAAGGGCGCGGAACTGTTCCGCCAGAATGCGCGCGACGGTGTTGCCGACGTGGCGGATTCCGAGCGCGGTGACGAGGCGTTCGAGGGGCGCGCTCTTGCTCGCCCCGATCGCGCTCACAAGATTCTGAGCCGACTTCTCTCCCATCCCTTCGAGCTCTACCAGCGAATCGACCGCCAGATCGTAGAGGTCGGCCGGATCCTTGACGAGGCCGGCGTCGACGAGCAGGTCCACGGTCCTTTCGCCCAAGCCTTCAATATCCAGCGCGCCCCGGCTCGCGTAGTACTGGATGCGGCGCCGGACCTGGGCGGGGCAGTAGAGGTTTTCGCAGCGGACCGCCGCCTGCTCCGGATCCCTCTCCAGCGGGCTCCCACAGACCGGGCACTTCGTCGGCAGGACGAACTTCGGGCCTCGCCTCCCCGTGCCCGGGACGACGCGCACGATCTTGGGGATCACCTCCCCACCCTTCTCGATCACGACGCGGTCTCCCTCACGAATATCCTTTCGCTCGATCTCGTCGAAATTGTGGAGGGTCGCGCGGCTCACCACCGTCCCGAGGAGCATCACCGGTTCCAAGATCGCGACCGGGGTGACGACGCCCGTGCGCCCCACTTGGAGGTCGATCTTCTTGAGCGTGGTTTCCACTTGATGGGTCGCGAACTTGTAGGCGATCGCCCATCGCGGGCTCTTGGAGGTCGTACCCAGCCGCTCCTGCTCGCGCAGGTCGTTCACCTTGATTACGAGCCCGTCGGCTCCATAGGGAAGCGAGTCCCACTTCTTCTCCCACCGCGCGCAGAGGCGGCGCACCTCCTCGAATCCGTGGGCGAGAGCGTTCTCGGGGTTGACGCGGAGGCCGAGCTTCGCCGCGTAGGCCAACGCTTCCAGATGAGTCCGAAGGCGGTATTGGCCCGCGTTCACGAGCTGGTAGATGAAGATCTGGAGGGGCCGCCGAGCGACCTCCGCCGTGTCGAGCGTCTTGAGGCTTCCGGTGGTAGCGTTCCGGGGATTCATGAACGCCTTCTCCCCCTCGTTCACGCGGCGCTCGTTCAGTCGCTCGAACCCGCGCCTCTCCATGAAGATCTCCCCTCGAACTTCCACCAGATCGGGAACGGAGGTTCCCCGCAGGCGCAGAGGGATGGAGCGGATCGTGCGGAGATTCCCGGTGATGTCGTCGCCTTCCTCGCCGTCCCCACGCGTCAATCCGAGAACGAACCGACCACGCTCATACCGAAGGTGGATCGCGACGCCGTCGACCTTCGGTTCCATGGCGTAGTCGATTTCCTCGCTGCCGAGCGCCTTTCGGACTCGGGCGTCGAACTGCGCCAGCTCCTCGAGGGAGTAGGTGTTGTCCAGGCTCAGCATGGGCGTGGAGTGGCGAACCGTAGGGAACCCAGGAAGGAGGCCCTTCGAGACCCGCGACGTCGGCGAGTCCGGGTCTTGAAGCTCCGGACGCGCGCGCTCGAGCTCGATGAGCTCCCGCATCAGGACGTCGTACTCCCGATCCGTGATCTCGGGCTCGCCGAGGACATGGTAGAGATGGTCGTGGCGCTCGATCTGTTTTCGGAGCGCTTGGACTCGCTGAGCGGCGCTTGAGGTCACCAGCTGCTCGCGTACCTCACGTGGATCGTAGCTTGACGAAGCGCGGCCCCGGGCGCCAGGCCCAGCTCCAGGCCGGCGATGCCGGAGGCCACGGGGGTCTTGAGCCCCGCACCGTAGCCCAGCTCCCACCCTTGGCTCAACTCCGTTCGGGCCAGGGAGGCGGCGGCGCCGACGCCTGCGGCGACGCCGGCGGTAACCGGCGCGTCCAGCGAGTGCCGCGCGGCGTCGAAGAAGAGGTAGGCCCTGCCTCCGCGCGGGTCGGTGATCCATCGCTGCTCCACGTTGAAGACCACGATGCCGTTCCCGGCGAACGCGCGGTCCCGATGCCCCCGCAGCCCCTCGCTGCCGCCGACATACCGAAGTTCTTCCGCCGGAAAATCGCCTGCGCCCAGGGTCACTCCTTCAGCCCGGACGGACCCGTACAGGACGCGCGGACCTCCGAGGGAGGCAGCCGAGGCTACCGAGGCCTTGCCCCGAAGGAGGCGGCGCCGTGCCTCGGGAATCCCAGGGTAGCGCTCGGTCCGAGTCCCCGATTCCAACTCGAGCGCGGCGGTGACGCCGCCCGCCGGGTTGGGCTGCGGCGTGAGGCCCTGCCATTCGAGGCGGCCGATCACCGACCAGGTCTCGCTCGAGCCCCGTCCCACCCCCCCGTAGACGCTACCGCTCTTGGCGAACGCGACGCTCCCGCGCGCCCGCGGCGCGGGCCGTCCTCCGAGCGCGAGCGACCACCGCGTCTGCGTGAAGAACGAGTCGGCGACGTCGGCGTCGAGCGAGAACGATCCGTCGATCGGCTTTCCGAGGAGCGCGGGCTCGCGGTACCGAAGCGCGTAGCTCGCGCGCCCTTGGCCGAGTCCCGCCCAACGCGCGCCGGCGGTTCTTCCGCTTCCGCCGATGTTGCCCAGCCCGAGGTCGATCAACCCGGTAACGCCGCCGTCCTGCGTCACTCCCAGGGCGCCTTCGAAGTGGCTGGCGTTCCGCTCTTCCACCGGAATCAGCACGCGCGCGCGCCCGGGCTCACGGCCGGGGAGAACGCGCGCCTCACCGACGGTCGCGAAGAGGTCGCTTCCTATCAACCGTTCCCGGGCGTCGACGAGCAGGGCCGGCGTGATCCGCCGCCCGGCCTTGAGCCCGGCGATCGCCGCCGCGGCGCCGGGACGCGTCGCGGTGGCGCCAGGAAGCTCGAGTCCCTCCACCACGACGGGCGGGCCGGGGTCGACGCTCAGGTAGACGCTGACCTGGTCTCCCGCGCCGACAACCGAATCAACGGACACGACCGCGGCGTACCGCCCCGCCGCGACGGCATCGTCTCGGATCGCGGTGATCCCCGCGGCGATTCCTCCCGGGCTGGCCTCGCCCCGGGATCCACGCTCGAACGAGCGCACCGGATCGAGCGGCCCTGCCGGAGCGCTCCCCGCAACCACCGCGACCGCCCGGGGCGATCCGTTGGGAGGCATCGCCGCGCCTCCGATCGTGCGATCGAGGTCGGTGGCCGACCGAAGGGTGAGCTTCGCGCTCCCGGGCGCGGTTCCGCTCCCATTCACGATCAAGAGCCGAACGGTCGCGTCGTAGCGGCCGAGCAGGAGCAGCCGGTCGCGGAGCCGACCCGCCAGCGCCTCCAGCTCCCGGCGCTCCCAGAGGCGCGCGAAGAGATCCGACACCGGAGCCTCGTCGCGGAACAGCGAATCCGGAATTCCCTCCGCCGAAAGGAGCACCTTCGGCACCGAGGCAAGGGACGGCTCGTCGCCCGCGGGTGGCGCCGAGAGAGCGGGAGTCGCCGCGATCAGCGCACCGACCAGGATCGAGCCGATCCAGCCGCGGCGCATCAGAACGTACCTCGGAGCTCGAACCGGCCCGTGTAGTAGCCGGTCCGGCGCGGCGCTTTGAAACCGGTCCACGAGAGCGAGAGCGACACGTTGTCGCGCACCCGGCATTCACCGAGAAAGTCGTAGTCGAGGCGGTTCCCCGTCGCGGCGCCGAGGTAGAGACCCGGCGGCGAATAGCTGCCCTGTTGAGCGCTCCATCCCCAGAGCGTACGGCCGTCGATGCGGAGCCGCGATCCCAAGTTGTATCGGGCCGTCGGTCCCACCGACCAGAGGTCGAAGAAGCCGCCGTGCGTCATGTCGATGTCCCGTCGCTGGCGCGAGAGGATCGATACTGACCAGTCCCGCCTGAGCTCGCGCGAGACCTCGAGCTCGAATGCTCGGCCGCGGAGGATCGAGCGGAGATCCTCCCCGGTGTCTTCGCGCCGGTCGGATTCGAGAGATCGGTCGTACGCGGCCGTGGCGGCCGCTCGGAGCTTGAGCGGGAGCGGATGGCGAACGCTCAGCTTTGCGTCCCAGGAGTCCCGGCGGGACTCAAGCGCCTCGATCTCCCCGGTCCGCTCCCGCCGGAAGCCCGCCTCCGCGCGCGCATCCGAGCGCCCCGACGGCGGGACGTACTCGAGCGTCTGGCGAGCGTTCAGCGTTCCGCGCAAGGTCGTTCCCGGCGCCAGGTAGTCGGCCGGATTGAAAGCGTGCTCCAGGCGGCCGAGCGGGAGCGTCGACAGGGTCTCGAGGCGGAGGAAGGAGCTCCCGCCGAATCCGCGCCACACCGGCCGTTTCTTCCCCGTTCGGACCGCACCACGAGAGGGGTACGTATCGAGTCGCATTTGCACGACAGCCCGCGAGCGTGTCGAAGGATCCCCCGTGGTCGCGACCAGCTCGTAGCCTCCGCCCAAGCTCGGATTCCCGAATCGATCGTACGAGCCGCCGCCAGCGCTCACCGGCCGAAGCTGGCGGATCTGCGCCGGCTCGCGGAGCTGGGTCACGTCATAGCGAAGCTCCGAGGTGATCGGCGCGCCGGGGCGGCCCGCCAGGACCGCGAGCTGGGCCAGGTCGGTTCCTTGCGGACCCGCCGCGGACGCGACGCGCCGGCGCGTGAACCCCCCGTCGATCGAGAGCGAGGTCCCCGACCGCGCGGAGATCCCGCCGTCCCACGTCGTGGCGTGCTCATCGGTACGAGGCCCGCCGGCGAGGAGAACCGTCCGGCCTTCCCGAACCCCGTATCCCCCTCGGAGCCGGATCGATGATACCGGCGCGAGTTTGAGCCCAAGCTGCAGCTCGCGGCTTGACCGCGAGTCCACGCTGTCCCCTTCCTGACCGCGGATCCGCTCTTCCCGTGCCGTCACGCGCGGCATCACGAACCCCTTCTCGCGCGCAAGATCGAAGCCCCACAAGGACCGGAGGCCCCGATCTCCAACCCCCGCGTTTCGCGCCTCCTCCCAGTGGAGCGTCCCCACGATCGCGGTCTTGAGATCGGCCTGGGCCGCGCGCCGGATGGAGCGCGAGCCGCCGCTCACGAGACGCCGCCCGATCTCCCCTCGCATCGCGAGCGCCGCGCCAGGATCGTACTGAAGGGAGAGCTCCTGCCGATCCTCGCCCGTCGAGCTGGAACCTTGGTTCCATCGATCCCCTTCGAACGCCGCGTTGATCCGGTCCAGCGGCTCGAAGCGGCTTCCCATGGAACGGATCAGGGTCTGAGCGCGAACCGTGCCGAGGCTCCGCCCGGCCACGGAAACCTGGCGCGGATCGAGCCGCGCCGCGAAGCGGGCCGCCGTTCCGAAGTTGTCGCTGTCGTCGCGCGTCGAGAGAGCGTTCTCGTCGAATCCCGAGCGGGCGACCTCACCCTCGAGCGCTAGCGCGCCGAAGAGCCGCGCGGCGCCGCCCAGGTCGAGCAGCTTCTTCGAGCTCGGCACGGCGACGGTGCGGCCCGGGACGTAGGAGCCGAGATTCTGACCGCGGAAGCGGTAGAAACGCGATCCGTCCGCCGCGAGGGTATCCGCATACGCTCCCCGTCCTGGTCCGACGCCCGCGAACTCGACCTCGTAGTCGCCGCGCGAGGGGCCGAGGTAAACCCAGTGAGGATTCGCGGGATCGGTGACATCCCACGCGTACGATCCCTGACCCGGGCCGGTGTAGCGGACGCCGCTCGGAAGGGCGACCGAAGCGGAATCGCCCAACTGACTCAGCGCCGCGCGATCGCCGGGCGTCAGCTCGGCGCCGAGAGGATGCTTCGAGTCGTCCCCTTCGGTCACGTAGCTCGCGAACCACGATCCACCTCCCGCCCGCCCGCCCTGCGTCGTCGCCGCGTAGAGGCTCCGGCGATACCGGCTTGCGGAGGCTTCGAAGTCGACGGCTATCCGGCTCTGCGCCGTGATCGGGTGGCGCACCGTGAAGGTGACGGTCGCCGCTCCGTAGTCGATCACGTAGTCGTCGTCCGCCCCGCGCTTCAGGCGGGTTCCGTCGAGCCAGATCACCTCGGAGCCCGCGACCACCCCAGCGTCATCCGACGTGACGCTCCGGCTCGCGAGCGCGTACGGCCCTTGCCGCCCTTCCTCCCCTCGGAATTCGATCGTCCGCTTCTCGCCCTTCGCGCTCGCCGCCGCCACGTTCCACTGCGCCCCTCCCGCGCGCGCCGCGCCGCGGACCCCTTGGAGGTGCCTGGAAAGGTGGGCGAATTGGCCGGGGAGGCCGTCGAGGAAAAAATCGCCCATCGTCGCCTCGGCCCGGGACGACCGGATCGAAAGCGAGAGCCGGTCGAGATCGTCCAGCTCGCGGCTCGATCCGTCCGGCTCGAACGGCAGCTGTCGGTCGCTCATCATGGCGGCCACCTCGACGTCCCCCGCGACGCGGCCGCGAACCGTCAGATCCAGGGACTGCTCGAGCGATGCGCTGCGGTCCTTCCCTACTTCGACGCTCAACGATTTGAGGCCGCTGAAGGTGATGCCCTCGCCGGCCGGATCGGGGACCGTCGCGTGAGCGCGCCCGGGCAGGCTCGTGCCGGCCGCGAAGCGAGGGAGGATGGCGCTGTCCTGGACCGCCGGCGCCGCGTCACCGCCCAGCGGCCCGATCGCGCGGAGGGAGAGGAGCGATGGGGAGCGTTTCACCGCAAATTCGACGACCACGCTGTCGGGCGACTCGGGCATGCCGCCCGGGTAGATCGTGGGGATCGGACGGGCGGAGGTAACTCCAGGCCAAATCGCTACGACGAGGCCCGTGAACCAGGCTGCTGCCGCGGCGCTGCCCCGTGGTCGGGTGGGCCGTCTCACGGGGCGCGCCCCCGCTCGATCGTAAAAATTTGGATTTCACCCCGGGCCGGATCGGCGATCGCAATCCGATCGAGGCGGCTGACCGCGAGCGCCGCCGGGCGCCAGGGGGCGGTCGGGCCGCCGAGCGCTCGCGAAAACCGGAGCGCTCCCTCGGGGTCATAGACCACGAGGCGCTGTCCTTCCGCATCGGAAACGTAGAGGTAGCCTTCGCCGTCCGTCGCGAGCTCGCTTGGCGAGGCGACGCCGGTCGAGTCGCGGAGCGAGACGGTGCCGAGGAGACGGCCACTCGGGGCGAATCGGCGAAGCGCGCCGGCGGCCGGATCGTGGATCCAGACGCCGCCGTCCGGCAGGAAGGCCGCGGCAGCGACCGCGCCCAGCGATTCCTCCGGAGCCAGGAATCTCGACTGGCGAGCGCGGGCCAGGCGTTCATCGAGCGATACGAGATCGCGGGAGCGCGCGGAGAGGAGCCAGAGTGCGCCGAAGGGATCGACGAGTAGACGCGCGGCGGGCGTGAACGCCTCCGCGGCGAGGTCAGCGTCCACCGTCCGCGCGGCGAGGAAGCGCCCGCTTCCATCGAAGGCCATCACGGCGCCCTTCCCCCGGTCGAGAACCAGAAGGGACTGCCGCGCATCGACCGCGAGATCGCACGGGACGGAGAAGGACGCCTCGTCGTCGCCGTACCCCCCCAGGTCCAAGAGCGCCGCACCGCGAGGGTCCAGCTTCACGACGCGGCGACTCACCGCGTCCAGCACGTACAGGTTTCCAGCGGAATCGAATTTCAGTCGGGATGGGCGCGGGACACCGAGCGCCTCGAGCGCTTCGCGGTCGAGGATCCGCTCCGTGCGGAGCGCGAGAGGGGGGCCCGCGGGGAGCTCGCGCGTGATCGAAGGCGCGGCGATCGCGGACGAGATGGCGAAGATCGATGCCGCGAGGGAAGCGGCGAATCCGCTTCGGAACAGTGGGCTGAAGCCGCTCATGGGTACCCCAGGCGCGCGGCGCGCGGTCGAGCGGGGGGAGGCGCTAAAACCGGCGCTCGATGACCAGTCTCCCGTATCCATCCGCGTCGGTGTCCGCGTAGAACCGGGTCTCGGGCGCGTCCAGGCGCGACTCAACTTCCTTGGCTGCGTTGTGGCGGAGCAGCTGAACGTCGACGACGCTCAGGATTCGATTCAGGATCGCCGCGGCGAACGAATATTGAGCCCGGTTGAACGCTCGCCTCGAGTTCTCGCGGATCGCTTGATACGACGCCTGGAATTCCGGCGACGACCAGTCCCACGCGCGATTTCCCGTGGGCAGCTTCGCCGCCACGAACGCGTCCTGCGCCGCGGGATCGCCCGGATAGGTGTCCCGCGCTTCGCGCCGGAGATCCTCTTCATAGCTCCCGGGGCCCGATCCGCTCGATCGCTCGAACTGGCCCACGAGGCGCCAGTAGTCGTCCGATTCCTTGTTCACGCCGACGCCTGCGTTCAGCATCGCCCTCTCGATGTAGTCGTCCCTGCGCAGATGGCCGGCCACCTTCCAGTAGACGAAGTTGGTCCAGACCGCGCCCTCCCCGATGAAGAACCCGGTCGCTCTGCCGCTGCGCCCCATCGATAGCTCTCCCCATCCGGGGAGAAGGAGCGACTGGAGGAGGGCTTTCCTTCCGGACGCGCGGCGGGGCGCCTCGGCTGTCGCGGCTCCCTCCTGCGAGCGCGCGGCGGTGAACGATCCGGACGCGCCGGCCTGCTCGAGGCTCAGCCCGCCGCGGTAGATCGTGGCGAGAGGCGACCAGCCGGCAAGCGGCGCGCGGTCCGCCGCCCTGGCCGGAGCGCCCATCGCCCCTAGCCCGAGCGCCGCAAGGAGCGCGAGGAGGGCCGCGCTAGAGACGCTTCGAGATTTGGAGCCCAATGCCGTTGTCTCTGCTGAAGGGCTTGGAGTGGATTCGGATGAAGAGGCTCGTGTCATCGCCTAGGTCGACGCCCTTGCCTTTTTTCTTCACGAGGCGCAGGACGTCGACGGCGCTCACGATCCGGTTCACGAAGGCCGCCGCCAGAGCGTAGTGCGCGTTGTTGAGGAAATTATTGCTGTCGTTTCGAATCCCACGGTAGAAGCGGCGATTGGCGGATTCGTTGTTCGCGCCGTTGTAGTCGTCCCAGCCCTGGAAGTAGGTCGGGATCTTTCCGATGTCTTCGTAGTATTGCTGCCGGTTGCTGTCGCGAAATCCCAGAATGAGGCTGTCCTCTGGCGACCCTTGGCATCCGCACTGGCCAATCCATCTCTGATAGTCCCAGTGGTCGTCCGCGTAAGCCTCGAATTCGGTCTCTTTCGTCTTGCCGCGATCGTGATAGTAGAAATATGTGAGCCAGGTCAGACCCTCAACCCCGACGTTCACCCATCCGCGCTTGTAGCCGGCGTATAGGTGGCCCGCCCCCGGCATCGCCAGGCTGTATAGGAACGCCTTGCCCGCGGACTTGCCTCCCTCCGGCTTCGGGGGCGGTTGGAGCGAGTCGTAGGGCGCCGCGGGGGGATTGGTCGCCCTCGTAACGGCCGTGTCCGCGATCGAGCGCTGGGCGAGCAAGATCTCGCTCAAGGAGGACCGCCGATAGTCCAAGACGGAGGATTGGGCAGGGGACGCGAACGCGGCCGCGACGAACAGGCTCACGACGAGCGAGGGAACGATGCGGAACTGGGTCAGTTTTGGGTCCCTTGCGCCGGGCTGAAGTGGCTCTCGAACAACGATTTATTGTACCTGGGATCGACCCTACTTGACAACCGCGAACTTCTGGAAAACGACGTCCGCGGAACCTCCCCGCCGCGCTTCGACCCGCACCAGGTATACCCCGCTCGCCATGTTCCGGAGCCCGATTTTCGCCACATTTTCCGCCGGGGTCGGGGCAGGTGTGATCCGGCTGACTTCGTGCCCCAGCGGATCGAGAATCCGGATGATCACCTCGGTGACCCCGTCCCCGAGCGTGTAGGCCACACCGATCTCATCGCCCAGCGCCGGGTTCGGGTAGCAGTAGACCGACCCAGGCTTGAGCGCCGGAGCCGAGGCGGCGATCGGCCCAAGGTTGAGATCCTCGAGAACCGAGGAGCGAAGCCGATTCCCTCCTAGCCCAGTCCAGGGGGTGCGGGAGGAGACGCCCGGGTCTGTCAGGAGCGCGCTATCGGCATGCGCCGCTAGCTGATAGCCGCCCAAGCTGCCGTTGAATCCCCCACCGGCGATCAGGTGAAGCCAGGCCGGGCCCGCGGGATTCGGCGGCAGATCGGAGCCGTTCAACGTGAGCAGAAGCGGCGTATCGTCGGCTCCTCCAGGGACCGAGATCGGCCACCCGGCGGCCGCGCGACCATCCGCTTTGAGCGCGACCAGGACCCCGTTGTCGAGCGGGAAGAGCGCTTCGGGCAGACCGTCGCCGTCGACATCGCCGACGATCGGGGAACCCGAGCCTCCGACGGCCCCCGCTCCATAGCGCTGTGTGAGGGAGACCGGCCACCCCTGGACCTCCACGCCGTTCCGATTCCAGCGATGCGCGTTCCCCAGGGTGTCCACGGCGACGATCTCGGGGTAGCCGTCCCCGTCCTGATCTCCGGCCGCGACCGGCCCCGCGAGGCCAGTGAACACATGGACCGGCCAGCCGGGCAGCTCGGCTCCGGCGAGGTTGTAGCAGTGGATGGTCCCGCTCGGCGGATCGACCGCGACAAGCTCCAGATTTCGATCGGATGCGCGGTCCATGTCGAGCCCAAGCAGATACGGCTGGTAGCCGGCCCCGCCCGAGATCCAGTGCGCTTGGAACCGCCCCGGGTCCTTGCTCGCCTGGTCCACGATCCGAATGGTGCCGTTCCGGAGGGCGTACGCGACCTGGTAGCCGCCGGCGCCGGTGAACCGTCCCACAGCGAGATTGCTCGAGACGTCGGAAACGACTGGAACACCCCCGACAACCAGTGTGTCGCAAATCGCGCTCACGAGGGGCGCCTCCGTCTCGTCGTCCGAAGGGGTGATCGCGAAAATTCGCCCGTCACTTCCGCCTACGATCACGGCGGCGGTCGACGCGAGCGCGGGGGCCGTGGTCGCGGTGACCGAGGGCGCGTTCGTGTCGAGCGTCGGCGGCCAGCCGAAGAGCTGCGTCGCGCTCGGGTCCGACTGCGCGCCTGGGCGGAAGGCATAGACATTCCCGTCGACGCCCGTCGCCACAACGCCGGCGCCGTGCGACCGGATTAGTTGGTTTGCCTGGAAGAGACTGTCGGCGAACAGGACCGAGCCTCGGATCCTTGACGGGAGCGCGGCCCAGAGACCGTCGGTCCTCGACGTGAAGAACGACGACCCGCCCGCCATCCAGCCGAAGATCAGGCTGTCGGCGGAGGCGACGACCGACCGCCTGCCGTCATGGAGGAAGCTCCCGGTCGTCGGCGCGTTCCCCGTCAGCTCATGTTCGGCCGAGACCGGCCACCCTGGAAGACGCCAATCGGAGTCGATCGAGAGGGTCATCTGGAGCCCCGGAACCGACGTGACCTTGAGGTCGACGTGGCTCCGCGCTCCGTCGTTCGTCCGCGCGCTCGGATTGGTGTCGTCCGTGAGCCTCGTATGGTTCCCCACGAAGTAGGGATCGAACTGACTGCCGAAGAAGTACCGCGAGTTGGGATTCCCGATGTCGGCGATCCCGTCGGCTTCCAGGACACGCAAGCCGCGACGCTCCGGATTCGAATTGATTCCGAAATCAGGGTTGGCGTTCGGTCCGCAGACGTAGGTCGATTCGGACACCGCGGTGCAGATCACCGTCTCATCGACATGCCAGACCAGGATGCCCTGCCCAGGAAGGAGGAAGTCGTACTCCTTGTCGCCGAGCGAATCGCTGAGATCGGCGCTCGAGAGCCCGGGGCCGAGGATCACCTGCTTCGTCGAGTCCCGATCCAAGTAGACGGTGTTGTCTCCGTTCAGATCCGCCTGGCGGTTCTCAACGAGCAGGTACTCGTCGGCGCCCAGAGGGACGCGGAGCAGGCGACTCTGAAGCTGGGACGATCGGAGCGAGGTCGTGAGGGATCGCCCCGGATCGACGATCGTGATGCCGTTGGGCCAGAGGACCGACTTGCACCAGGGATCGAGGCTCGTGGGCAGCACGCCGCTGGCTTCGATCAGCGCCCCCGACTGCTGGTCCTGGATCTGCGTCGCAAGGAGGTACCCGGAGTCCATGTTGCTCCAGACCCCGACCGCCGGGAAGAAGGTGTTGATGTCATAGAGGTCGGGCAGCCCCTGGGTGTGGCCGAACTCGTGCGCCATCGTGCCGTTCAGCGCGCCGTAGTACCCGTCCTGATTCTCGGTCTCCGGCATCACCATGCCCCCGTGAATTCCAACCGTGCCACCGTTCACCGCGACCGAATCGGTGAGGCCGATCTGGAAGGTGGGGAAATCGCGCGGGCTGTCGCCGGCGATGTCCGCCTGAAAGTCCGATCCGGCGTGAAAGAGGCAGACCACGTCGAAATTCCCGAACGGGATCGAGTCGGTCGTGTCGGCCAGCGTGATCGCGTCCCGGAAGAAGCGCTGCGCCTGGTTGTACGAGGCGGCTCCGAGCGTCCACGGACCGTAGTCGCCGGTGTCGCCAAGTCGATACGCGGCGCTGTCCGCCTTCGGATAGATGTCGTAGAGGACGACCAAGTTGCCGTACGACTGCAGGCGCCAGTAGCGGGCCATCGCCTCGAGGTGGGATAGGAAGTAGTTCCGATCGTGAGGCGGGGGGTCGATGGCGATTCCGAGCGCCTTCCCGTCCCGCATATCGAAGCGACCGTCCGGGGTCGTCGTCTGGGAGCCGAGTCGGTCCGTCTGAAAATCGACCCGGATCCCCAGCACGCGCACCGTATCGGGGACGCCGGTGAACGCGGTGGAGCGCTGGAGCCTACCCATGACCGGCGCAGCGAGCGGCATCCTCCCGCGCGTGACCCACGGGGCATGTTGAACCGGGCCGAGGCGGTCGGGCATCGCCCGCCGAAGCTCTACGCGCCGCGCCGTCACGTCCGGGCCCTGCCGCGGGCCCCCGGGCACGCCGCGCGTCACGCGCCAGGTCGAGCGCCCGCGGGAAGGATCGGCCGAAGCAAGAGAAGCCAGACCCGGGCAAAGGGCCTGGCTTCCTAGGACAAAGACGATCAGGGTCCGGAGGACGCGCCCCCGATTCGTCGACACTGGATTCGGTCGGCTAGAAGCGGTACCCGGCCGAGAACCGATTCACTCTCGCCAGGAACTCCGACTGCGGAATGTTCGCGAAATCAAAGTGGAATCCGCGATACCCCACTCCAAATCCGTACGTGACGCTCGTGATCGTGCCGATCGGGTCGCTGATGTAGCCGACCCGGAGCGCCAGGAGGCGGTTGAATTCGTACTCTAGCCCGGCATCCCAAACGTCGACGGCGAGCGTGCGCCCCGGCAGGAGGTACCGGGTCCCGTCCACGGCGACGAGAAGCCGGTGGATGTCCGTCTCGATGGGGCGGTAGGCAGCGCCGACCCGGACGTTTCGCCCGAGCGGATCCGACTGGTCCTGGTCGATGTAGGCGATATTAGGACCGATGTTGGAGAGGGTCGCACCGAGTGAAGTCTTCCATTTCGGAAGCTTGTAGAGCCACCCGAAGTCGGCGGCGAACGTGGTTCCGCGGCCCGCGCGGCCGTCGAGCGAGACGAAGGCCGGAGCCAGATCGACACGGACGAGCTTGAGCGCGACGCCGAAGCCCATGTTCGGCACGAGGTCGGTGCCGTACGCGATGGCGGGCGCCACCTCGTAGCTCTTGAACGTTCCGATGTCGTTCCCGTCGATGTCGGTGGCCGTGCTCTTGCCGTAACTCAGGTAGCCGAAGCTCGCGCCGATCCCGCCGAGACCCTCAACGCGCTGGATGTAGGAGAGATACGAAAAGTTCACATCGTCGGCGAGATCAGGAACGAGGGCCGTGTACGTGGCCGCGACTTGATGTCCCCGGACGAAGGCGAGCGCTCCGACGTTCCACCACATGGCGTTCGCATCGTCCGCCACAGCCACCCATGCCCGCCCCATGCCGTCGGCCCGGGCGCCCGGCGCGATCAACATAGACTGGCCACCGGCTTCGGACTGCGCGAAGGCGGTTTCCGAAGCCCCCAGGAGAAGTGCGAGGGCGAAAAAGACGGTAGCGATGCGACTCATGCTGGAACCTCCTTCGGATGAAAAAAGCGGGACGCCTGAGCGCCCCGAACGGACAATAATACTATCGAAGAATCGTGCCAGGGTCAAGTGGTGGAGTCCTGCGTCTACTTCGTGAGAAGGGCCCGTCCAATCGATGATGCTTTGGCTCCAGACGGCGACTCGGCGGTGACTTTGAACAAGTACACCCCAATGGCCACTTTTTCTCCCACCGAATCGCGCCCATTCCAAGGGATGTAGTTCTCCCCAGCCTTCCCGTCGAGCTGGGTGTCCCAGACCCGCCTCCCCGCGACCGTCAGGATCTGGATCTTGAGACGGGCCGGCTGGTTGATGCGGGCGTGGAGGAAGGTGTCCTCCGGGAACGGGTTGGGGTAGTTGAATACTTGGTCCAGCACGAGGGCACCCCCCGCGGCCGGGGCGTTGGCCACGTTGAGGATAAAGCTCTGCACCCCGATGTTCCGGAAGTTGTCGGAGGCGTGAACCTCGACCATGTGCGGGCCGTCGGACAACGCCGGCACGACCAGGTCGACGCTCCCCCGCGTGTAGCTCCCAGGGTCGTACGAAAACTGCGGTGTCAGCTCGATCGGGCTTCCCCGGTCGTCGATGATCACGAAGATCGTGTGGGCGTTGTCGAGCCGGGTCAGGTCGATTCCGCTCGAGTCCTCGACCACGAAGGTCACCCGCTCCCCCGGGCGGAGGGTCGAGTCGCTGAGGGACGGATAGAGGAGCCGGATCGTCGGGGGTGTCGCGTCGGCCCGGGTCGAGGCGCCGGCTGAGATCCGCACCGAATCGACCGCCCAGCCGACGCCCATGCCGCCGGCCGCCGAGAGGAGCGCCCGAAGGCGGGCGTTCGGACCGATGATCCTCCCGTCGATCGGCACCACGAACCGGGCCTCGAACGATCCCCGGTCGAGAGCGACCTGCCCCCGATAGAGGGTGGGGCCGGGGATGCGGTATGTGGCGCGCTCTCCGTTGTAGGGCGCAACCTGCGTGCGCACGAACGGGGGCCCCTGAATCCAAAGCTCGGCGAGACCCGTGGAGAGCGTGTCGGCGCTCGAGTCGGGCATCAGCGCGTGCCCGCGGATCACGACCGGATCGCCGCGCAGCAGGGAGTCGAGCGGTCCCTTCTCCCAGACGCCGCGCCCTTTGAGGATCGGTGGGTCCAGGGCCGGGTCCCCCAGAAACCCATACTTGCGTGCCGTGAAGTTCGTCGCGGCGGCGACGTCGTTCTTGGCGCGCGCGAAGGCGAGGCCCGCGGTGCGGAGGCTGTCGATCCGCGGGCGGAGCGGAAAGAGCTCATCCACGAAGCTGTCGTTCAGCCTCGTGCTCTCGGTGCCGAACACGAGCGCGCTCGCAGCGAGCGAGGTCACCGCGCCGCCGTTGGGCAGGGAAAGCAGCAGCTCTCCAAGCCCCTCTCCGCTCGGCTCGTCGAATTTCCCGACCGAACAGCTGAAGAAGCCGAAGATCGCCGGGCGCGCCGCGTTCGTGAGCCGGGACACGTCGCTCGATCGGAACACCTGCTCGTCCGCCAGAACATCCTCAGAGCCGTGTCCGACATAATCGACGAGCCATGCCCCCCGGTTGATCTGGGCGATGAACTCATCGCGCGCGGCGGGCTTCGACTGGCGGGTGGTGTCGGCGAAGGCGAAGTCGTTCAGGTAGACCTTCGCCCGCTCGATCGGCGGTGGAATGTGGAATCGGTCCTTCCGCTCCAGCTGCTCCACGTGGTCGTTGCGGAGAATGTCCGGTAGATTGCGTATCACTGCGTCGTCGGCGCAAAGGAGCGCCCGGGCGCGCCACGCATCGAAGTCGGCCGCTCCCTCGTAGGTCCGAAGCTTCCCCGTCACGAGGGCAATCGCTTCCGATGCGGTCCCGGCCGGGAGCCTGCCGACCGCGAGGTCGGCGAGGAGATCGGAAGGTCCGTCGAGGAACGAGTAGAAATCGTCCGAGGTGAATTGGCTGAGGAGGGTCGTGTCGAAGTAGTTCGAATAGGTCGGGACCAGGTCGGGAGTACCGATCCCCAGGTAGTTCTTGGGATCGTAGGACGCGTCGCCCAGGAGGCAGAGGTAGCTCGGGCCCGGCGGCACCCAATGCCGCGACGCGTAGGCCACGAAGTTCCGGATCGCGGTCGGGCTCGGGCGCCCGGAGCCGAATTGAGCGAAGACCCGGTCCGTGGTCGCGATCCGAAGCCGCGGAGAGGCCATTCCCAATACCCGCTCCGTCCGGTAGACGGCCAGCGACTCCGCCGCGGCCAGAAACGCCGGCGGCGCCACGATCAGGTAGTCGGCGCCGTTCCCCGGATCCAGCAGGTCGATCACGGCGTGGGGGCTCGAAAGAGGGCTGTAGAGCGAGACGACCGGCGGCCTTGGGGCGCGCGGGAGCGAGACGAGCGAATATCGGATCCCGCCGCCGGGCGCCGCGCCGTCCTCCGCCGTGAGCGTGAAGTTGGGCGCCGATCCGGCCCAGGCGCCGCCTACAAGCCGGACCGGAGTCTCGGGGTCGGTGCGGTCGAGAAGCCAGACCGCTCCCGAGTCCCCCACCGCCGAGATCGCGTACTGGACCCGGCCGCTCGTGGAGTCGGCCGCGGTGAACTGGATCGTGTCGTTCACCGCCGCGAGCACCCGGGGATAGGAGAACTCGAACCAGGCCAGATACAAGCGATCGAATCGCGCGGCGTCCCTCGGATCGATCACGACCGGCACCTCGATGTCGAGCGTGTCCCTGGCCCCCACGGCGAGCCCGGTCGCCTGTAGATCTTGGAACGTGGGATCATCCCACCCCGCGGTGTCCGCGAGGACGCGGTGCCAGTAGATGCGCGCGACGTGATCGGGGATCGCGCCGATCGATGTGCCCAAACCCCAGAGCCGAACGCGTACGTCGGCCGCTCCACCCGGGAGCGCGCCCGGGAGCTGGAAGACGAACGGCACCCGGGATCCTTGGAGGAAGAGCCGGTCGAACCAGCGCTCCCACCGGGCGGGCGGCTCGTAGAGGTTGAAGTTCGGAAGCCGGTTCTGCTCGTAGTGGACGCGATGCGTCACGCTCGTGAATAGCGGAGCGCCCACCGTCGCGGGCGCGGCACTTCGCGCGGCGATGCGCCGCGGGGGCGTGGGGAGAGGTCCGGACCCCCAGGTCAGCCAGAGGGTTTCCTGGTCGCTCTGCTGCGCCTCCAGAAACTCCACTCCTCCGCCGGGCGCGAGATCGTAGCCAAATCCGGTATTGCCGGTCCCGTAGAAGTAGATTCGGTCGCTCACATCGAAGACGCCGTCGACGGCGCCGGTCACCTCGATCGCGCATTCGCGGAGCGAGTCGGGACCAAGATCAACGTCGGCAGCCTCCGGAATCTCTCCCGGCGTGGCGCGGAAGATCCGAAACGTAGCGGGATCGATCGCGGCCGTGTTCACTCCCGCCGTGGCGAGGTCGGCCGCGCCGACCTGATAGAGGCCGGGGCGGAAAACGCCCAGTCGAACCCAGGGACGCGAGGGGTCGATGCGCAGGGGCCCTGTGGCCGCCGCCGCGAGGACCGACCGGCGCGCCGTGGGCGAGAGCGAGTGACGCACCGCCGGTGGGCGAGGCATGTAGATCGGGCCGGCCGCCCCGGCCGGAGCGAAGGAGCTTGAGCCATTGCGTCCCGTTGAAGCGCCGGGAGCGGCGCCTCGCTGCTGTTCGCTCGAGGGTTCTACCGGCCGGTCCCACCGCACGTCGAGCGCGATTCCCTCTAGGGCGGTCGCCTCCCCGCTCGAGGGATCCCAGGCCACGGGCCGAAGCGTGACCGCGAGAAAGCGCTCCCCGCCGGCCGCCATCTCGCGGGTCATCGTCCGGGAGCGCAAGCCCGGCGGCGCCCCCGCCGCGTAGGCCGGGCCCGAGAGCGCCGCGACGATCGCGCCCGATCCGAACCACGAGCGAATCGTTCCATCGGAGAGCAGATGCGGGAACGGGACGGGGCGCAGAGCGCCCAGCGATCGCGCGGCGCCTGCCGTCGCGGTGACGGACGCCTCTACGCCCCACGGGATACGGAGGAACACCGTCCGAACCGGCAGGGCCGGCGAGTCTGGGGATGCCTCGAAGTCGGCTCCGGGGAGATCGATCTCCGCGAGGTCGAAGCCCAGGATCTGCCCGCGGGTGACCGACGCCTCGCCCAGCGGAACCCGGACTCGATAGCCGGTCGGCGTCACCGCCTCGACCAGCAGTTCGGGCGCCGATCCGCCGACCGCAGCCGCGGCCGGCGCCGGGGAAAACGGCACCGTCGCGAGGCACGCCGCGAGGACTGCCGCGCGGAGGGCGGATGCCGGGAGACGGATCAACGCGGGTCGATCCGCTCGGCTTCCTCCACCAGCATCACCGGAATATCGTCGACGATCGGGTAGCGGAGTCCGCACCGGGCGCAGATGAGCCTCTCGGCGGGCCGGTCGTACTGGAGATCCTGCTTGCACTGTGGGCAGACTAGAATCGAAAGAAGCTCTTCGCTGATCGGCATATGCCTCCTAGGCCGGCGGGCCTGGGGCGGCCGCGGCGGTTTCCTCCAGATACACCCCCATCTTCAGATACTTCTCCAGCCTGCGGTCGAGCAGTTCCTGCGCCGGGAGCCCGATCAATCCGCGCACATGGCGCAGCACGGCATCCTTTACCCGGCGCGCGGCCTCTTCGGGGTCGCGGTGCGCACCCCCGAGCGGCTCCGGGATCATCTCGTCGATCACCTTGAGCTCGAGCAGATCCGGGGCGGTGAGCTTCAGCGCCTCGGCGGCCTGTTCGGCTTTACTCGAGTCCTTCCAGAGGATCGCGGCACACCCTTCCGGCGTGATGACCGAGTAGATCGAGTTCTCCATCATCATCACGACGTCCCCGACCGCGATCGCGAGCGCCCCGCCCGAGCCCCCTTCACCGATCACAACCGTCACGATCGGGACGGCCAGATGGGCCATCTCGAGGATGTTCCGCGCCAGCGCCTCCGACTGGCCGCGCTCCTCGGCCCCAAGGCCAGGGTAGGCGCCGGGCGTGTCGACGAGCGTTACGATGGGACAGCCGTAGTTCGCGGCGAGGCGCATGAGCCGAAGCGCTTTCCGGTATCCCTCGGGATGGGCCATCCCGAAATTCCGGTAGATGTTTTCCTTGGTATCCCGGCCTTTCTGGTGGCCGATGATCACGAGCGGCAGATCGTCGACCACCGCGAGCCCGCCGACGATGGCCGGATCGTCCCCGAATCGCCGGTCCCCGTGCAGCTCCATGAAATTGGGGGCGATGAGCTTGAGGTAGTCGAGCGTGTACGGCCGGCGGGGATGGCGAGCGAGCTTGACGCGCTGCCAGCGCGTGAGCTTCGCGTAGACCTCGCGGCGCAGCCGCTCGGCCTTCCGCTCGAGGCGCTTCAGCTCCTCGACCGCCTCGGGATTCCCCTCCGAGGCGACCCCTTTCAAGTCTTCGATCTTGCGCTCTATGTCGAGGATCGGCTTTTCGAAGTCGAGCCAGGTTCCGTTCACGCGCGCTCCGGAATTAGAAGGGGACCGTCTCGGCATGCCCATTCGCCACGCGCACGGCGGATTCGCCCAGCCGCTCGCGAAGCGCCAGTAGGAGCTCGTCGCTTAAGCGGACGAGCAGGCGTTTGGCGCGGATCTGCGTCGTGCCGGGACCGCCGCCATCCCGCACGGTGAAGTATACGGGGCTTTCCCCGGGGTGGCGAAGCAGGAGGTCCCGGATCTCCTCGAGCGACACCGCGGCGCGCGCATCGACGAGGTCGATATGAACCGACCGGCCGCCCGACTCCTCGGGCCCGCCGAGCCGTCTCACCGCGCTCAATACCATTTTCGGCTCCGCATCCTCCCGGAGATTCACGCGCCCGCGCACTTCGAGGATCGTCCCGGGCTGGAACAGGGCGCGGGTCCGCTCGTAGAGGTCCGCGAAGACGGTCGTCTCGACCGTCCCCCTCATGTCCTCCAGCGTGACGAACGCCATCGCGCGTTTGTTCCGATCGGTGTGGGATTTCATCGCGGCCACGAGGCAGACCATCGTGACGTCCGCGTTGTCTTTGAGCTCGCGGAGTCGGCCCGTGTCGGCCGTCGCCCGCGCCGCGATCACCTCGCGGTACGCGGCGAGGGGATGGTCGGAGAAGTAAAAGCCCAGCACTTCCCGCTCGCGCCGGAGCCGCTCTTCGAGCGGCCAGGGACTCGTCCAGGGGAGTGCTACGTCCTGCGCTAGGACGGCCTGGTCCCCTCCGAAGAGGCTTTCTTGATGTTCGCTGACCCCACGGGCACGCTCCTGCGCCTGGGCCAGAAGATCTCCGACCGCTCCCAGAAGCTGCGCCCGGTCTCCCTCCAGGGCGTCGCAAGCCCCGGCCTGGATGAGCGATTCGAGAACCCGCCGGTTGACGTTCGCCGTCTCGACCCTGCGGATCAAGTCCCCGAGCGTCCGAAACGGTCCGGATTCGGAGCGCGCGCGCACCAACGCCTCCACCGAGCCCTGGCCGACGTTCTTGATCGCGGAAAGGCCGAAGCGGATCGCGTCCCCCTCGAGCGTGAAACCGCTCGTGCTCGCGTTCACGTCGGGTGGAAGAACTCGAATGCCGAGCCGGCGGGCCTCGTCCACCAACGTGACGATACGGTCCGTGTCCCCCACCTCGCTCGTGAGCGAGGCGGCGAGGAAGGCGGCCGGGTGATGCGCCTTGAGGTAGGCGGACTCGTAGGAGAGCATCGCGTAGGCGGCGCTGTGCGACCGCACGAAGCCGTACCCCGCGAACTTCTCCATCAGGTCAAAAATCTCTTCGGCCTTCTTCGTGGACACCTTGTTGCGCGAGCAACCCTCGACGAACGCCGTTTTCTGGCTGGCCATCTCCTCCGGCATCTTCTTGCCCATGGCTCTACGTAGGAGATCGGCCTGCGCCAGGGTGAACCCGGCGAGGCGGTTCGCGATCTGCATGACCTGGTCCTGGTAGACGATCACGCCGTACGTCTTCTTCAAGATCGTCTCCAGCGAGGGATGCAGGTGCGTCACCCGCTGCTTGCCGTGCTTGCGCTTGGCGAAGTCGTCGATCATCCCGCTTTGGATCGGTCCCGGCCGGAAGAGCGCGTTGATCGCGATGATGTCCTCGAAGGTATCTGGGAGGACTTTGCGCAGGAGGTCCCGCATCCCGCCCGACTCGAGCTGAAAGATTCCGACCGTCTGCGCCTTCTGCAACAGCGCATAGGTTGCGGCGTCGTCCAGCGGGAGCGAGGCCACGTCCACCGTCGTCCCGGTCGACTCCCTCACGGTCCGGACCGCGTCCTCGAGCACGGTAAGGGTGCGCAGTCCGAGGAAGTCCATCTTGAGGAGGCCGACCCGTTCGAGCGATTTCATGTCGAACTGGGTCGTGATGTCGCCTTTGGGCGATCGGTACATCGGGACATAGTCGGTCAGCTGACCCGGCGCGATCAGGACGCCGGCCGCGTGCGTCGAGGCGTGGCGCGCGAGCCCTTCCAGCGCGAGGGAGCAGCGGAGGAGCCGTGCGTACCGCTCGTCCCGCTGGGTCAAGGCGCGCAGCTCCGGGACGATTTCCAGGGCTTTGGGGAGGGTCATCCCCAAATCGGCCGGAATCATCTTCGCGACCTGGTCGCATTCGGCGTACGTCATCCCCAGCGCCCGGCCGACATCCCGCACGACGGCGCGCGCGGCCATCGTCCCGAACGTGATGATCTGGCTCACGCTTTGCCGGCCGTACTTGTCGATCACGTAGTCGATCACCTTCTGGCGGCTCTCGTACGCGAAGTCGATGTCGATGTCCGGCATGCTGACGCGCTCCGGGTTCAGGAAGCGCTCGAACAAGAGGTCGAACCGAAGCGGGTCGATGTCTGTGATCCCGAGACAGTAGGAGACCAGGCTGCCGGCCGCCGAGCCGCGCCCCGGCCCGACGCCGACATCGTTGCGCCGCGCGTAATCGGTGAAATCGCGGACGATGAGGAAATAGCGCGCGTAGCCTACCGTGCAAATGGTGTCCAGCTCGTAGGCGAGGCGCGCTTCCATCTCGGAATTGATCTCCGGGTAGCGCCGGGCGAGCCCCTCGCGCGCGAGCCGGCGCAGATACCCCTCCTCGCTCTCGAACTCCGGCGGGATCGGAAACGCAGGCAGCTGCACGCGCTCGGTGTCGAGGGTCAGCTCGCAGCGCTCCGCGACGGCGAGTGTGTTCTGGAGCGCCTCGGGCGACTCGTGGAAGAGCGCCGCCATCTCCTCGGGCGACTTCACGAAGAGCTGGTCCGTCGCGAACCGGAACCGGTCCGCGTCGAGCATTGTCTTCCCGGTCTGGATGCAGAGGAGCACCTCGTGCGCCTCGGAATCCTCTCGCGCGAGGTAGTGGCAGTCGTTCGTCGCGACGACCGGGATCTCAAGCTCGCGCCCAAGCGCGAGGATTCCGCTCGCCGCGGTCTTCTCGTCCGCGAGACCGTGATCCTGGATTTCCAGGAAGTAATGGTCGGCGCCGAAGAGGTCGCGGTACCACGCGGCGGCGCGGCGCGCGCCATCCATATCGCCCGCGACGACGAGCTGCGGCACTTCCCCCCGCAGGCAAGCGCTCAAGCAGAGGAGTCCCCCCGCGTGGCGGGCCAAGAGCTCCTTGTCGATCCGGGGCTTGTAGTGGAAGCCCTCGAGGTACCCCGCCGAGGAGAGCTTGGCGAGGTTCTTGTATCCCTCCCGGTTTCGCGCCAGGAGGACGAGATGGTCGTAAGCGCCCTTGCCGTCCGGTGCCCGCGAGCGGTCCAGGCGGGAACCGTGCGCGACGTAGACCTCGCATCCGAGGATCGGCTTGATTCCGGCGGCGATGGCCTTGTCGTAGAACTCCACCGCTCCGAACAGATTCCCGTGGTCGGTCAGCGCAAGCGCCGGCATCTCGTACCGCGCCGCGCGCTCGACCAGGCGGTCGACACGGCAGGCGCCGTCGAGCAGCGAGTACTCGCTGTGGTTGTGGAGGTGGACGAAGGGGGCGCTCATCGTGCGTCGAGCGTGTCGGGGGCGCACATTCGGATGCTCAGGCGATCCACCAACCGAGTCTACACGACGACGCTCGCGCGGCTTCAACCGTTTTTCCGATTCGCTCGCGCGTCGAACTGTGGTATCTCTCGCGCCGGATGGAGACCTCGTCCACGCCCACCGATCCCGCCGCCGCGCGCGCGCGCCTACGGCAGATTCTCCTGGAGCGATCGATCCGCTTCGGGGACTTCACGCTCTCCTCCGGCGCGAAGAGCAGCTATTACGCCGACGTGCGGCAGACGAGCCTGCATCCGGAGGGAGCGCTTCTCATCGCGCGCCTTCTCGATCCGATTCTCGCGGAGCACCACGTGAAATCGATCGGTGGCCTGACGCTGGGAGCCGATCCGATCGTCGGCGCGACCATCGCCTGGACACAGCTCCAAGGCAGAGGGCTGATCGGGTTTCTCGTAAGAAAAGAGCAGAAGGCGCACGGCACGGGGAACCGAATCGAGGGCCCCTTCGACAAGACCCTCCCCGTGGCGATCGTCGATGACGTGATCACGAAAGGCGGATCCGCGCTCCAGGCATACGACGCGGTTCGGGCCGCGGGTGGGGACGTGCGCGTCGTGGTCTGCGTGGTGGATCGCGGCGAGGGCGGCGGCGAGGAGTTCGCGGCGCGCGGCGTCCCGTTCCGCGCGCTCTTTCAGATCCGGGAGTTCCTGCCCTAGGTCCCCCCTAGTTCCCCGCTAGTTCCTCGCTAGGTCCCCGTTAGTTCCCCGGTGGCACGCCGGTCCCGACTCCCCCGGCGCCCGCGTCTCCGGACGGCGGCGGCTCCTCCGGCGTCGGAGGCGTCTCCTGCTCTTGATCCTGCTTCGGCGCCTCCTCTCGAGGCTCCTCATACATCGTGGAGTCGGGCGGCAGCGAATCGGACCAGAACGGCATGTGCATGACCGGGCACAGCTCCCGCGGTTCCGTCTTCCGGAGGAACGCGGCCCGCATCACGTGCAGGCATTCCGGCCCCGCGCGATATCCGGTATCCCCGTCGATCCAGACGTCGACGACGTCCTGCGGGGCCTCGAAATCGCGGAACGGCCGGTCTTGAAGCGCGGATTGCATGAAGCGCGCCCAGATCGGCACCGCGGCCTGGGTGCCGGTCAAGCCGATCCGGCGATGCCGATCGCACCCGACCCATACCCCGGCCGCGAGATCGGGCGAGTAGCCGATGAACCATGCGTCGTTCTCGTCATCGGTGGTGCCGGTCTTCCCGGCCGCTGGGCGTACGAACCCATAAGCGCTGCGGACCGCCGACGCGGTTCCGTAAATCACCGGCCCCTCGAGGAGGATCGTGGTCAGATAGGCGGTCTCCGGGCGGATGACGCGTCGGCCCTCCCTGCGAGGAGACCAGCGCACGTTTCCGCCCCGGTCGAGAACCGCCTTCACCGCGACCGGGGTCATGCGTACGCCGCCGTTGGCAAGCGTGGCATAGGCGGTCGTCAGCTCGAGGACCGAGAGCTCACTGGTTCCAAGTGCAAGCGACGCGACCTGGCGAAGGCGGCTCTCGATCCCGAGCTCCCGCGCCATCTCGATCACTTTGGGGAGCCCCACCATTTGGGAAAGCCTCACCGTCGCGACGTTGAGCGAGCGCGCGATGGCGCGCGCCACGGTCACCTGCCCGGCGTACGAGTTCTCGTAGTTCTTGGGGGACCACGGCCCGAGGCTCGTTTGAAACGTGTCCGGCTCGTCGCGTAGGAGGGTCGCCGCGGTGATGGGTGGCCGCCTCCCGGAATAGTAGGAATCAAGGGCCGCGGCGTAGACGAACGGCTTGAAGGCGGAGCCCGGCTGCCGTCGCGAATCGACCGCTCGGTTGTAGGGGCTCTCCTCGTAGCTCCGTCCCCCGACCATCGCCCGGATGTACCCGGTGGACGGCTCGATCGCCACGAGCGATGCCTGCGCCGGGCTGCGCTCGGAGCCGCCGACCGGCGAGCGCCAGTCGGCTTCCCGGGCCCCGGCGCGCACGATTCGCTCCGCCTCCTCCTGCATCCGGCCGTCCAGCGTCGTGAAGATCGAGAAGCCGCGTGCGCTCAAGTCCGATTCCGAGATGTCCTTGGACAGCTGCTCCCGAACGTAATCGACGAAGTAGGGAGCGCGCGTGGTGGGCGGCGCGTTGGCCGCGAACCGGAGGGACGTCTGCCGGTACCGCTTGGCATCGATCTTCGAGATGAAGCCGCACTCCACCATGTCGTTCAGAACCTGATCGCGCCGCGCCAGTGCGGCCTCCGGATCTCGGTACGGCGAGAGCTTGTTCGGCGCCGGGATGATGCCGACCAGAAGGGCAGCCTCGGCGGGGGTGACTTCCTGCACGTGCTTGTTGAAATAGTAGAGCGATCCCTCCTCCACGCCGCACACGCTCCAGGAGCCGCGCTGTCCCAGGTAGATCTGGTTTAAGTAGAACTCGAGAATCTGCTCCTTCGAATACCGGAGCTCCACCATGACCGCGAGCAGCGCCTCGTGGAATTTCCTCCACACGTTCCGCTCGCGGGAGAGGAAGAGGTTCTTGACGAGCTGCTGGCTGATCGTGCTCCCGCCCTCGACCACCGCGCCGGCGCGCACGTTGCGCATGGTTGCGCGCCCCATGCCGAGCAGGTCGAGGCCCCAATGCCTGAAAAAGCGACGATCCTCGCTCGCCACGACCGCGAGAACCAGATGCCGCGGCATCTGACCCAGCGGGATATAGCTTCGGCGCTCGCGTTCCTGGTCGGAGAATTCGCCGAGGACCTCGGGGTCGATTCGAAGAAGCCCTCGCTGTCCGGGCTCGGCGAAGCCTTCGCCGAGGGAGGCGATCTGGCCGTCCTGGATCTCGGCGATCACTTCCGAGCCTCGCTCCACGTGATCGGGGTAGGTGAAGGGTCGGAGATGGATCTCGAACGTCGAGCCGCGAATTCGGTACTGCCCCGGATCGGTCGGCAGCTTCCAGACCCGCCGGTATCGCGCGCGGTCGAGGTAGCGCTGCACTCCCGCCACGTCGACGTGATCGCCCACACGGAAATCGCGCCAGTCGGCAAAGACCTGGGTCGGAAATTTCCACCCCTGCCCCGCGTATCGGTATGACGCGAGCGAGGAGAGCCGGAACCAGTCGTAACCGAGGAACGCGGCGACGAGAACCAGGATGAATACAACCCAGCGAATGCGGCCGCGCGGCAGCTGAGACGGCCGGCGGGTCCACCAGGGGCCCGGTTTGCCGGGCGCGGATTTGGAAGGCGGCTTTTCGGTCACTGCGGAAGGAGCCTAGGGGGAGCGGTGGCGCGCGTCAACCGCGCGCGGCCCGAGCGATGCGCGCTACTTGGTGTCCGTCAGGATGTCTTCGAGGAATCGCATCCGGCTGATGGTCCTTGGATCGGAGCCGCCGGCCGGGGCGTAGAGGACGTAGTCGCGATACGCCGCAAGTGCTTCTCGCCGGTCGGAATTGCGGCCGGAGATCTCTTGGATCGACCAGAGGCAGTCGGCGTACTCCCGCTTCGCTCGGGTCCGATCGGGTCCCGCGGTCGAGGTGATGAGCGATTTCCACGTCGACCTGAGCTTCCGTAGCGTGGCGATGTCCCCGTTCTTTGCCGCCGCCTCGGTCGCTAGGTGGAGGTGATCGATCGGCTTTGTCGGCGGCGTCTCCTGAGTCTGCGGCGCGGGAGCCGCCGATTCGCCGGTCTGTTGGGACGGGCTCACCGGTGCCGGGCTGCCGGACGTCTCCGATCCCTGTCCGGGGGAAGTCGCGGCGGGCGGGTTCGCGGGCGCGGGCTCAACGGGAGGACTCTCGGAACCCCCAGGAGTCACGCCCCCATTGGGAGCTGGAGATGTCGCGGTGGAGCCCGAAGGTCGCTGGTCGGCCGGGCGACGGGTGACGGTGCTGGCGACCGGCGGGTCGTCCACCGGTCTCCAAGGAAACTCTCCCTCATCCCCCCCGCTCCCACCCTTCCGCGCGGCGGAAGCGGTCGCCGGTTTCGCTCCCTTCGAACCGCTCTTGGGCTTCCCTTTCGCCGCGATCTTCGAACTGGGCGGAGGAGGACCGGGCGATGCGACCACCCCCGGCGTCGCGTTGAGAAGGGTCGGAGCCTGCGCGTCCGGGGCGGGCTCAACCGGAGCCGATGTGGACGGGGCCGGCGGCGACTGCTGAGTCCCGGTCGTGCCGGGCGCAGGAGCAGCGCTGCTGTCTCCCGGACTCGGGGCCGGCGTAGACACCGGCGGAACCGGCGTCGCCGATTGGGTCGGTGCGGGGGATGGGGTCTGTCCACTCGGAGGGAGCTCCGCGGGCTTTTCCTGCCGGAAGGCGAGGGCGATCCAGACGGAGATTCCCAGGAGCACCATGCCGCAGCCGATCCCGCCGCCCCAGAGCGCTAGCCGGACCAACGCGACCTTGCGCCTCTCGTCTCCCGCCTTCTTGCGCTTGAGCGCCTCGTGCGCGAACGAGAGGCTTCCCTCCGGCGGGCTCGCATCGCGCGGTACCTCCACGGGCTCGAAATCCCAGGTCGTCGCGGCCGTCTCCGCGGGCTTTTCCGGTTTGGGCGTGAAATTCTCGAACGGGTCGGGCCCGCCCGCGTCGGCGGTTCCACCGGCCTGGACCGGCGCGACGTCCGGGGTGGCTGCGGAGGCGGTCGATTGGGATCCCATGTCGGGGAAGGACATCTCGTCGAACAACGCCGTCTGGGGGCGCGACTCCTGCTCCGGGGGCGGCGGCGGCGACTCGATATTCCCCGCGAGCGGCTCATCGGGAATCTCGAATGGCGGTGCGCCCATGACGGCCCGGGTCAGCTCGAGCTCGAGCCGGCAGCCCTCGCAGACCGCGAGATGCTCCTGCAACTCGATCCGCTCTTCGGGCGAGAGCGTCCCGGACACGCTCGGTTCCAGCTTGAGCTTTGCTTCGGAGCAGTTCATCGCGGAACAGATCTCCCGTTGGATCGGACCAAGCCGGGCTCGCGCGCGCCCGACCGTGCCCGCGGGTGCCCGTACCTCTAGCTATCGGATTTGGGAGGTAGGTTCTTGAGGCGAAAGGAAGCGGCGGGGGCGGGCCCCGGCCTCAGCGGAGGTCTTAGGGAAACCGCGCAAATCATTCTAATATTGGAGTATCGGATGCTGAGTGTGAGGCCTTCAATCCGGAAGGATGGCCCCCTCGACGGGGCAGGCTTCGAGGCAGGCATTGCAGCTGACGCAGTCCTCGGCAACGATGAAGAGCCAGAGCGTGCCCTTGGTATTCTGCCCTTCGCCCTTCTTGATGCAGTCGACGGGACAGACATCCACGCACGAGCTCTCGCCCTCGCAGATATCCTTGACGATCTCGTACGCCATGAGCCCCCCGGACCGGATCGGACCTAATGCACCTGGAGCATGCGATCGAGCGCCGCTCGGGCCGACCGCTTCGTGGACTCCGCGACACGGACCACGTTCACCGGATCTCCCTCGACCACCCGCTCGAGCGCCCACAACAAATTCTGCGGCGATATTCGGTACATGGTAGCGCACATACAGAAGTCCTTCGAGAGAATCGCGATCTTCTTGTCGGGGAGCGTCTTCGCGAGCCGCTGCACCAGGTGGTACTCGGTGCCGACCGCCCAGCTCGAACCGGCGGGTGCTTCACGAAGTGTCCGGATGATGTACTCGGTCGATCCGACGAAATCGGCGACGCTCGCCACCTCGTGAGGCACCTCGGGATGGACGAGGATCTTGACGTCCGGGTCCTCCGCCCGGCGCTCGACCACGTGCCGGTACTGGAATTTTGTGTGGACGGAGCAGCAGCCCCTCCAGACGATCACCTTCGCTTCGCGGAGGGCCCCGTCGGGGATTCCTCCCTGGGGCAGGCGAGGATCCCAGAGGACGATCTGCTCTAGGGGAATTCCCATCGCCACCGCGGTGTTCCGACCCAAGTGCTCGTCAGGAAAGAAGAACACCTGCTCGCGCTCCGAGAACGCCCACTCGAACATGCCGCGACAATTCGAGGAGGTACAGACCGCGCCCCCTCGCTCGCCGCAGAATGCCTTGAGCTCCGCCGTGGAGTTCATGTAGGTGATCGGCATCACCGAACGGAGCCCGGCGCGCTCCAGCGCGTCGCCGGCCTCGAGCACGTCGTCGGTGGCCGCCATGTCGGCCATCGAGCAGCCCGCGTTCATGTCGGGGAGGATCACCTTCTGGTGGGGCTGGCGCAGAATGTCGGCGCTCTCAGCCATGAAGTGAACGCCGCAGAAGACGATCCACTCGGCGTCGATCCGCTCCGAGCCGAGCCGCGCGAGCTTGTACGAGTCGCCGGTCAAGTCCGCGTGCTCGATGACGTCGTCGCGCTGATAGTGGTGCCCCAGGATGACCAGCGACCGGCCCAGCGCGCGCTTCGCGGCGCGGATGCGGGACGCGATCTCATCGTCTTCGAGGATCAGGTAGGGCTCGGGTACGGCCAGAGCGTGGGTTGCCATATCACTCTATTTGATGCGGCGGCGGGCTCCGGGTCAAGGGAAAGTACCTACGCTCATCCAGGTGAATCTCTCGACCGATTCGGCGCGTCTAAAATGAGTTAGGGGCGCCGAGGCGCCCCAGCGGCCTTGACCCGCTCCGAGCGAAATGGGACCATGGGCCGCTCGACCGCGAGCAGCGATCCACCCTCAAACCACGGGAACCGCTCCTTGTCGCCCAGCGACAATCAATTCACACTCCACGTCGCGACGGTCAACGGCTCTGGCAGCCAGACCGCCAATACGACGCTGTTGCGCGCCATCTTCCAGATGGGCGTGCCGGTTTCGGGCAAGAACCTGTTCCCCTCGAACATCGCGGGGCTCCCCACCTGGTTTACGATCCGCGTCAATGACCAAGGCTACCTCGCGCGCGACAAACGATACGACGTCCTCGTCGCGATCAACCCCGACACCTCGCTGGCGGACGTGGCCGCGATGGGGCCGGGAAGTGTCCTGATCCTGGCCGAGGGAGTTCCGAATCCGAAGATCCCAGCCGATCGCACGGTCTACGCGATCCCCTTCGCCAAGCTGGTCGAGCCCTTGGTCGCGGACGCGAAGCTTCGGAAGCTCGTGATCAACATGATCTACGTCGGCGTGGTCAGTTGGGTCTTGGGGATCGATCCGGCCGAGGTGGATCGCGCGCTCACCGCCCAGTTGGGGCGGAAGCCGAAGGCCCTCGAGATGAACCGGGCCGCGGTCCAAGCGGGCATCGACTACGCGGCCCAGCATCTCCAGAAGGCGCCGTTCCAAGTTCGGCGTCTCGATAAGACCTTGGGAAAGATCTTGATCGATGGCAATCAGGCCGGAGCGCTCGGCGCGGTATTCGCGGGCGTCACCTACGTCTCCTGGTATCCGATCACGCCGTCCTCGAGCCTGGCCGAGCAGCTGGAGATGTTCCTCGCCCGCTATCGCCGCGACCCGAAGACGGGGAAGGCGACCTATGCCGTCGTCCAGGCCGAGGACGAGATCGCCGCGATCGGCATGGTGCTCGGCGCGTCGTGGGCCGGCTCACGAGCGATGACGACGACGTCGGGCCCGGGCCTCTCGCTCATGACCGAGTTCACCGGGTACGCCTACTACGCGGAGATTCCGGCTGTGATCTGGGACATCCAGCGCATCGGCCCGAGCACAGGGCTGCCCACCCGAACGTCCCAAGCCGACCTCCTTTCGGTCGCGTTCCTCTCCCACGGAGATACGAAGCACGTCATGCTCTTCCCCGCCACGGTGGAGGACTGCTACGAGTTCGGGC
>JBGPMG010000004.1:0-40168 GCA_041486815.1 Candidatus Eiseniibacteriota bacterium
GGGGAGCCCGAATTCACGTCGAGTCTGAGAATCTTGGCGAGGAGCGCGTTCAGGTTCTGGCCGTTCCCATCCGGGTCGCCGCCGAGGCCGCCGTCGCCCAGGCCGATGTAGAGATAGCCGTCCGGTCCGAACGCGATCTGGCCGCCGTTGTGATTCGTGTGCAACGAGTGGTCCACGAACAGGATCTCGCGGCTTATCGCCGAAGCGCTGTCTGGATCGGACGAGACCACGTACTCCACCACGTGGATGTTCCCGTTCGGCGTGTCCGTGTAGTAGACGTAGAACTTTCCGTTCGACGCGTACTGCGGGTGGAAGGCGAGGCCCAGGAGACCCTGCTCGGAGTCGGTGCTCACGAGGTTCGAAATGTTCAGGAAGGCGCGAGAGAGAACTTGCCCTCCCCGTAGGATTCGGATCGTCCCGCTCTTCTCGACAATGAAGATTCGCGCGGTGTCGCCTGGGGGCGCCGTGAGGCCGACCGGCTGGGCGAGGTTGTTGGCCACGCGCACCGCCATGTATCCCGAGGGCGCCGGCGGTGGGCGCAACGTCGCGGGGCCGGACCCGGAACTGTCGCACGAGGACACGGCCAGGAGGAGGCAGGGGAGCAGGATCGCGCGGCGCACGGACACGGCTACTTCTTTCCGCTGATGAGGCGGATTACCTTCGCGACCGGATCGTAGTGGTCGTCGACGACCCGCTCTTTCAGGGGGATGATCGCGTTGTCGGTGATGTGGATGTCCTCGGGGCAGACTTCCGTGCAGCACTTGGTGATGTTGCAGTAGCCGATCCCCATCGAGTCTTTCAGGAGCTTCGTCCGATTCAGGGAGTCCATCGGATGGGTTTCGAGACCGGCCACGCGCACGAAGAAGCGTGGGCCGGCGAAGCGGGCCTTCTCATCGTGTTCCCGGAGGACGTGGCAGACGTTCTGGCACAGGAAGCACTCGATGCACTTGCGGAACTCCTGCACGCGATCGATGTCTTCCTGCATCCAGCGCCATTCGGCGTCCTTCTTCGGGGTGAACACGGGGATCTTCTTGTTCACCTCGTAATTCCATTTCACGTCGGTGACGAGGTCCTTGATGATCGGAAACGACTTCATCGGCCGCACGGTGATCGGGCGGTCGAGCGGAAGGGCGTCGAGGCGCGCCTTGCACATCAACTTCGGTCTCCCGTTCACCTCGGCGCTGCACGATCCACACTTGGCCGCTTTGCAGTTCCACCGGACGGCGAGGTCGGGCGCGGCATGGGCCTGGATGCGGTGGATCGCGTCCAGGACCACCATCCCCTCCTCAACCGGGACCTTGTACTCCTTTAGCGTGCCGCCCCGTGCGTCGCCGCGGTAAACGTGAAAGACGGCTTCCTTCATCCGGTCTCCCTTCAGACCTTCACGGCTTCGAGCTCGGCTTCGACGATCGCGCGCAGCTCGGCAGGCATCTCGGGGAGCGGTGCCTGGCTCACGCCCATCGACTCTCCGTCCTTCTTCACCACGGTGTTCTTCCGGGCGAATTCCGGGTCCAGGCTCGGGTAGTCGATCCGCGCGTGGCCGCCCCGGCTTTCCTTCCGGAGGAGCGCGCTCCGGGCGACCGCCTCGCTGCAGAGGAGCATCGACCGGAGGTCCCGGGCCAGGTGCCAACCCGGGTTGAATTCGCGGGAGCCGGCCACCGTGATCCGCGCCGCCTCCCGTTCCAGCGTTCCGATTTCCTGGATCGCCTTCCTGAGGTCCTCCTCGACGCGAAAAATTCCGACCAAGGATTGCATCATCTCTTGAAGCTTCGCGTGGATGTCGTACGGCGATGGGCCGCCGCTCCGCTCGAACGGCGCGAGCATCTCGCGCTCGGACTTCTCGATCTCCGCGGGGTCGAGCTCCACGTGCTTCGCGATCTCTTTCGCGTTCTCGGCGGCTCCCATTCCGGCGCGGCGGCCGAAGACCAGGAGATCGGAGAGCGAATTTCCGCCGAGGCGGTTCGCGCCGTGCATCCCGCCAGAGGCTTCCCCCGCGGCGTAGAGGCCTGCCACAGTGGAGGCCGCGGTGTCGGGATCGACCCGGACGCCGCCCATGATGTAGTGGGTCGTCGGTCCGACCTCCATCGGCGCCTTCGTGATGTCGACGTCCGCCAGCTCCATGAACTGGTGGTACATGGAAGGGAGCTTCTTCTTCACGAGTTCCGCCGGCTTGTGGGAGATGTCGAGGAAGGCGCCGCCGTGCGGCGAGCCGCGGCCCTCCTTCACCTCGGTATAGATGGCCCGCGAGACCATGTCGCGAGTGGAGAGCTCCATGCGCTTCGGATCGTAGCGCTCCATGAATCGCTCGCCGGTCGAATTCCGGAGTATTCCGCCCTCGCCGCGGACGGCTTCGGTCACGAGGAGACCCTGCACGCCGGGGGGCCACACCATTCCGGTGGGGTGGAACTGCACGAATTCCATGTCGATCAGCTCCGCGCCGGCGTCATACGCGAGCGCGAGGCCGTCCCCCGTGTACTCCCACGAGTTCGACGTGATCTTGTATGCCTTGCCGATGCCGCCCGTGGCGAGGACGACCGACTTGGCCCGAAACACCACGAAGCGACCGTTTTCGCGCCAGTAGGCGAACGCGCCGACGACGCGCCCTCCGCTCGTGAAGAGCCTCGTGACCGTGCACTCCATATAGACCTCGAGGCCTTGGTGGACGCCGTGATCTTGAAGCGTGCGGATCATCTCGAGTCCGGTGCGGTCGCCGACGTGGGCAAGGCGCGGCGCGCTGTGCCCGCCGAAGTTTCTTTGCAAGATGCGCCCGTCCTTTGTCCGGTCGAAGACGGCGCCCCAATGCTCGAGCTCGCGCACGCGGTCAGGGGCTTCCTGGGCGTGGAGCTGCGCCATGCGCCAGTGGTTGAGCATCTTTCCGCCGAGCATCGTGTCGCGGAAGTGGACCTTCCACGAGTCCTTGGGATCCACGTGCGCCAGCGCCGCGGCGACGCCGCCCTCGGCCATCACGGTGTGGGCCTTCCCGAGGAGCGATTTGCAGACGACCCCGACGCGCGCGCCCATCGCCGACGCCTCGATCGCGGCGCGGAGCCCTGCTCCGCCGGCGCCGATAACCAGCACGTCCAGATCGTGGGATTCGAACCGCGAGCTCACAGGAGCCTCACGTCCTGGATCAGGCCCATGGAGAGGAGACGCACGTACACGTCCGCGGCGGTCACGGCGAAGAGCGAGACCCACGCGTAGAGCTGATGGCGCTCGTTCAAGCCCGTGAACCACTCCCAGAGGCCGTGCCGGGCGCGCGCGCTCGCGGAGCACGAGAAGCAGTCGAGCTTCCCACCGACCAGGTGGCGCCACGAGTGGCAGGACGTCGTATAGAGCGTCAAGGTCCCCGTGCTCGCGAGGATGAACAGCGAGCCTAAGCCGACGCCGAACTGTCCCTCGAAGCGGAACGCGTCCCAGACGTCGTGCCAGAGGAAGAGGAGCCAGAAGAGGGCGAGGTAGAGCGCGAAGCGGTGCATGTTCTGGAGGATGAAGGGGAACCTGGCCTCGCCCGCGTACGGGCGCTTGATCTCCCCCACGGCGCAGGCCGGCGGATCCCAGAAAAAGGCGCGGTAGTATGCCTTGCGGTAGTAGTAGCAGGTGGTCCGGAAGAGAAGCGGCGGGATCAGGATCAGGAAGGCCGGAGAGAGTGGCCACCACGCGGGATGGATCTCCGGAGAATAGACCGGGGAGAGGTAGCCGCCGGCCCGGAAGTGCGCGTTCTGCGCCGCGGCCCAGGTTAGATAGAGGCCGGCCAGCCCCAGGCCGACCGCGACGGCGACGGGCGCGAGCCACCATGCGTCGCGCCGGTCGGTCGCCCCCAACCCCTCCCTTGTTGCCGCTTCGGTCGCCTGACCCAACGGGATCCCTTCGGAGAGCACTCCGATCGAACTTGGGACACGAACAGCGGATCAGGGTACCACAGCGACCTCAATAAAACGACCGGCGCGACAGATCGTCGCGCCGGCCTGCCCAGAAGCGGGTCCGCTCAGCCCGCCCCCTCACTCCCCGTCGTATTGATCTTGGTTTTGGTATTGGTCCTGCTGCCAGGCGTGGTCGTCCTGGTACCCCTGATCATTCCATTGTCCCTGATCCCAGTCGCTCGGACAGACCCGATACCCGCGCGGGGCGTACGGGCAGTTGGCGACGTGCGCTTCCCATGCGTCGTAGCTCGAGAACTCCTCGTCGCAGAAATTGCAGCCGTAGATATCACCCTGGTTGGAATAGGAGCCGTGTACGTGCGCTCCTCCGATCACCCCGCCCAGCGAGATGAAGAAGCGGACCGGGTGCACGTAGACGATGTGCCGCGGATAGTAGTACGAGGGCCGGCTGTAGTACCTCCAGCCATAGACCGGACGGCCGCGATTGCCCCAATCGGAGCGCACCCAGACGCGGTCCCGGTACATGCGGCGGCCCTGCCAGGAACGCGAATATCGCGGCCCCTGCCGGTACGAACCTTGGCCGCGCGACGCGGGCGGCCGATAGGCCTCGTTCCGCTGCGGCCGATAGGCCTCATTCCGCTGCGGCTGATAGGTATCATTCCGCTGCTGCCGATAGGCCTCGTTCCGCTGCGGCCGATTCCCCTCGTTCCGCTGCGCGGAGCGCCTCGCGCCCTTCTCCGGATTCCACCACTTGCCCTGGTCCGCCTGTGCGGAGATGGGCGAGACGAATAGAACCGTGGCGCCGAGAAGGCCCACGAGCATCGATCGTCTACTCTGGATCCATCTTGCGTTCATCGGGACCGCTCCTTTCCGGCGCTGGGGGGACCCCCGTTCGCCATCAACACGGGACAAAGCAACCCGCGTGCCCGAATCGTAAGCATGGCGTAAGTTGCATAATGAGCTTGTATTAGCCGACAATACAGCCCCCAGGCATCAGGCCGATACTGTGACCGGACCCCCTCATGCGCGGAGGATCGATCACACCTCCAGGAGTCAAATTACGACGGCAACCTGCCGATAGATCCGGAGGCGACCGCAGGGGGCGGCGCTGATCCACTCGAGACCGCAATCAGCACGGAGGTCAGAAATGTCCGGATTTGGAGATTGGGAGCACTCGGAGTATCAAGCCCTCATGACGCGCGGGCGGGACGCGGAGCGGGCGGCGTTGATCTGCTGGACCGCCGCCGGATTGGTTGCCGCCGTTCTCCTCTCCTGGGGGATCGGGGCGAAGAACTCGAGCCTCATGCTTCCGGTGATCTTCGCGGCGGCGTTCGGATATTACGCGACGATTCATAGCCGGAACCAAGTCCGGCTGATCGCCGGCTACGTGAAGGAGTTCGTCGAGACTCAGCCCGGCGGACCGCAGTGGTTCACGCGGCTCGGCCATCTCGAGGTCGTGCCTGGATTCAATCCCTCGAGCGATTGGGTGGCGACGATCCTGGTCAACGCGATCGTGGTCACCTCGATCGTCTTCGCGTGGCTCTACGCCGCGGCGAGTGCGCGCGGCGATCTCATGGCTGGAATCGCGACCGGCTGCGGCGTCGGATTCGCGTTTCACTCGATTGCGGAGACCGCCCGGCTCCGGTCCGCGAATCCGGCGGCCTTCTGGCATCAAGTTCGTCAGGGTCCGACCGCGGAGCGCGGCCCTGAGCACTTGGCGATGACCCGCTAGGTCTCTCGCGTTTCGAAGCAGGTCGCGGCCCCCGGGGAGGTCTCCATCCTCGGGGGCCGATTGTTTCGGAGAGGCGCGGCGCGGTCGCCGGGACCCTCATCGGATGATGCCGACGTGGGAGAATTCGGGGAAGCCACGCTGCCAGATTCCCCAGATCGCGAAGAAGAGGAGGGAGGTGACGGCTGCCCCGGTGAAGAAGGCTCGGGTCAGCCCGAGCGACCGGCCCCGCGCAGCGGTCCCGATTCCCCAGACGGCGAAGGCCAAGGAAATGGGGAGCGCCAGGGGGACGGTCTGGCCCTCCACCGCGCTCGCGAAGTAGGTGAACCCGTAGGCGAGCGCACCCACGCGGGCTGCGGCTCTTTCCCAGCGGCCGCCCTCGGCCGCCGCCGCCGCGCCTTGTGGGCGATCCCGGAAGGCAAGCACGACCGCGAAGGAGATCCGCGCCGCGTCCACCATGTAATGGCCGACGTGTTCGTCCCAGAAATATATGAGCCCCCAGGGGTCGGCCCCGCCGGTGTGGTCGATCATGTCGTGGATGGAGTTCGCCGCGAGGTGGATGCCGCCGCCCATGGCGTAGGCGGCCGCAGTGACGTGAAGGATCGCCGGCGGCGGACGCCGCTCCCTCGCGCACAACCCGGAGGCGACCCATGCGTAGAGCGCGATCATCGCGAACACGCCCAGGGCGTCGATCCAATCGCCCACGGTGACGCCGGTCGGGCCCAGCGGGGCCTTGAACAGGACCCCGCCGAGATCGGCGGCCATGGCCGCGATTCCCAGAGCCGCGAGCCGGTGCCCGAGTGCCCAACGCCCGCGCGGCTCCCCGGTCAAGGGGCGAGAGTCACGCTGACCCAGGTTGCTCCCTCGCGCCGATAGAGCGTCCGCTCGTGAAGCCGATTCGCCTTTCCTTCCCAGAATTCGATCTGGCTCGGCGTGACACGGAACCCGGACCAGTAAGGGGGGCGCGGCACGTTCTCCCTAGGAAGCGCCTGGTCCATCTCCGCGAAGCGCTTCTCGAGATCGGCCCGCCCGCCGGGCAGCACCTGGCTCTGAGGGGATGCCCACGCGGCGACTTGGTGTTGCCGCGGCCGCGTCGCCCAATAGGCGTCGGCCTCCGCGGGCGAAATCGGATCGGCGACTCCGTCGATTCGGACCTGGCGCGTCAGCGGCGGCCAGTAGAAGCAGAGGGAGGTTTTCACGCCGCTCAGCCGCCCGCCGCCCAGCTCTTGTCCCTTTCGGCTCTGAAAATTGGTGTAAAAGACGATGCCCCGCTCGTCCACGCCGCGAGCGAGAACCATCCTCACGGACGGTTGGCCGTCGCCTCCGACCGTCGCGAGCGCCGCGGCCGACGGCTCGGGCAGGCCGACTAAGTGCGCGGCTTGGAACCACTCCTGGAAGAGCGCGATCGGATCCGGGTGCAGGGTCACGGGTGCCCCTATCCTAACGCTGGCGCGCCGCAATCGTGTGGGAATCCTTCTCCGCGCCGCCGGGCGCGGCGTCGCCGATCCTGTATACTTGCCCTGCCGGCGCGGCGGGCCCAACCTGCATCTCGCGAGTTCGCCCGGGTCCGTTCGCGTCCGGCGAACAACCGTTCCGACCCGCTCCACCCCCTCCGCAGGCTGTGCTATCGTTTCTCCCTGATGAACCAGCTTCCACTCTGGGAATCCATCCCAGCCCGCCGCTCCTCGGTCCGCGCTCTCTCCAAGTCGCGCGTCATGGCGGGGCTTCAGTGCCGAAAGCGGCTCTACCTCGAGGCCTACCACTACGACGAAAGGGACGACATCGACCCGGGCCGCCTCGCGATCCTCGAAGCGGGAAAGCAGGTGGGTGAAGTGGCCCGCGGGCGCTACCCGGGCGGCATAACCGTCACCGAGGATCCGCAGCTTCACGACCAGGCCGTGCGTGAGACCGCGGCCGCGCTTTCCTCATCCGGACCCTCCGCGATCTACGAGGCGGCGTTTACCCACGCGCAGATCCGCGCGCGCGTCGACATCCTCGCTCGGAGGGACGAGAAGGCGTGGGATCTCATCGAGGTCAAGTCGAGTTCGGGATACAAGGAGGAATACCTCCACGACATCGCGATCCAGCTTCACGTGGCCGAGGGGAGCGGCGTTCCGATCGGCCGCGCGGCTCTCCTCCACGTGAACAACCAGTACGTCTGGCCCGGAGGCGACTACGATCTCGGCGCCCTCTTCACGGAGCACGACTTGACCGCCGACGCGCGCGCGTCGATCCCGGGCCTCTTGGAGTGCGTGGAACGGATGCGGGCCACGCTCCAGGCGACCGAGATTCCGGAGATCGCGGTGGGCCCGCATTGCCGGAAGCCCTACATCTGCTCCTTCTACGACTACTGCCACCAAGGAACTCCGGAGCACCACGTCGCCGATCTGCCCAGGCTCTCGCCCAAGGTATACCGCGCGCTGCTCGGAGCCGATATCGTCGACATCCGCGACATCCCCGAGGAGTTCGACGGCCTGAGCGATCTCCAGCGGCGCGTACGGAACTGCGTGGTGACGGGAGAGCCGTACGCGCATCCCGAGCTCAAGACCGCGCTCGAGGCGGTCCGCCATCCCATCCACTTCCTCGATTTCGAGACGTGCAATCCGGCGATTCCGATCATCCCGGGAACGAGGCCGTTTCAGCAGACGCCGTTTCAATGGTCCGACCACGTTCTGGAGGCCGGCGGCGCGCTTCACCACCGGAGCTACCTGCATCCCGATCGGACCGACCCGCGCCGCCCGCTGACCGAGGCGCTTCTCGAGGCGCTCGACGGCGAAGGCTCGATCGTCGTCTATTCGGAGTTCGAAGCTCGCGTGATCCGCGGGTTGGCCGAGGCCCACCCGTCGCTCGCCGGCCGCCTCCTGCCGCTCGTGGAGCGGCGCATGGTCGATCTCCATCACCTGATCCACTCGCACTACTACCACCCCGAATTCCACGGCTCCTTCTCCATCAAGGACATCTTGCCCGTGATCGTCGCGGGATTGGACTACCGCGACCTGGCAATTCGGGAGGGGAGTCAAGCCGCGTTAGCGTTCGCGAAGATGACGAATCCGAAGACCGCGGCGGGGGAGCGCCAGAGGCTTCACGACGGGCTGCTCGCCTACTGCCGGCGGGACACCGAGGCGATGCTACGCCTTTACCAAACACTCAAGGAGAACTCGTGACCCACCGTCTCTGCTTTGGCGTCTCCATGGTCCTCGCTCTCGCCCTGGCCGCCTCCGCTTCCGGCGAGACCGCCGGCCGTACGCGCGGGACGAAGACATGGACGTGGAACTTCGCTGCGGACACGCTCGGAATCCCTCCCCCGAACACGGCGACGTTCGGCGGAAGGTGGGAGGTCGTCGTCGATTCAACCCGAGCGCCGCATGAAGGCGGCGCGCGGGGTGGGGCGATGCCGGACTCCGCCGACAGCGCCGCGGCCTTGAGCGCGCTCGCGGCGGCTCCCCGAGTGCTTCGTCAGAGCGAGTCCGACGACGGAATCCAGTTCCACTTCATCCAGTTCAAGAAGCCGGTCCTCGATGACCAGGCCGTCTCGGTTCGCTTCCGAATTCTCGCGGGAGACATCGATCCGACGGCAGGGCTCATGTTCCAGGTGGATCCAAAAGGTCGAAACGGGTACGTGGTCCGCGTGAGCGGGGAGACCAACCAGCTCGTCGTGCACTATCTCATCTACGGGAAGCGCCGCGACCTCCGGTACGCGAAGATCCCGCCGGTTGAGCCGGGAACGTGGCACACGCTCTCGGTCGAGCGGAAGGGGGCCGTCATGGCTGTTAGCTACGACGGGGTGGAGCGGGTTCGAATCCGAGATGAGCGATTTTCGGGCGGGAGTGTCGGTCTGTGGACCGAGGACGACACCGTGGTCGACTTCGAGCAGCTCGCCGTATCCAAGCGGTGACGCAGCTGGGGCGCGCCGCCACGGCCGGGCCTGAGTCGGGTGCCGGTGAGAACCGCGAGCTCACACCCGTGCCGCCGTACGCGCCCCGTCGTCCTTGACGCGGGCCAAGCCTGCCCGCCTTCCCTGGCAGGTGGCTTCCCTTCGACACCTAATTCCTTTAGATGCCCACTACTGAGGGCAGGATACAGAAACCAGCCCTCCGGTGCTATCGCCTTGCCGGGGCTCCCACGCGGGTCGCCACCTCGTTCAAATAGGCCGCCGCGGCCCTGGCCCCACCGAGATAATTCGCGATGGGGAAGTTCTCATTGGGCGCGTGAAGGTTATCGCCAGGAAGGCCGAATCCCATCATGACGCACGGCGCTCCCGTGGCCTGGACCAAGGGCGGCACGATCGGGATCGACCCACCCATCGCCAGCATGACGGCCGGCTTGCCGAAGGATGTCTCGAGCGCGCGAAGGCCCGCCTGGACGTAGGGGCTCTTGGGGTCGGACCAGAACGGTCTTCCCGCCCCGAAGCTCCGGAACTCCACCACGCCCATGTCGCCCACCAGGGTTCGGACGAACTTCTCGAATAGCTGATAGATCTTCTCGGGAGCCTGGTTGGGAACCAGACGCATGCTGATCTTCGCCGAGGCGCGGTTCCCGATCACGGTCTTGAACCCTTCGCCGGTGTATCCCCCCTGGATGCCGTTCACCTGCTGTGTCGGGCGGAGCGTCCCGGATTCGAGGCTCGTGAACCCCTCCTCGTGGAAGAGCTTCTTCACGCCGAGCGTCTTCGCGATCTCCGCCTCGTTCCAAGGCCGCTGCGCGATCGCGCGGCGGGTCTCGTCATTCGGCGGGACCACGTCGTCGTAGAACCCGGGAATCAAGACCTTGCCGGTCTTGAAGTCCTTCAAGTTCTGGATCACCCAGCGCAGGACATCGATCGGCTCGTAGAGCATCCCGCCCCATTCGCCGGAGTGCTTGTCCCCGGACGGTCCCGTGATCGTGATCTCGACCGCCTGGATGCCACGGAGCGCGAGCGTGACGGCGGGGTGGTCGACGTCGGGGAAGTTGGAGTCGGAGACGACGAAGACATCGCACGCAAGCTTCTGCGCGTGCTTCGGGAGCTCGGCGGCCATCGCCTCGCCGTCGTACTCCTCGTCGCTCTCGATGATGAACTTCACGTTCACCGGGAGCTCGCCGCCGCCCTTCAAAGCGGCCTCGACCCCCATGATCTGGGCGTAGTGCTGCCCCTTGTTATCGTCCGCCCCTCGCGCCCAGATCTTCCCATCGTGAATCCGCGGCTCGAAGGGGGGCGACTCCCACAGCTCGATCGGGTCGACGGGCTGCACGTCGACGTGGCCGTAGATCAAGACGGTGGGAAGGTCCGCGCTCACCGTCCGTTCGGCGAAGAGTCCGGCGTGCGCGCGCGTCGGCCAGATCTCGGTTCGGAATCCGAGCGATTCAAGCTTCTTCTTGTCGTACTCGAGGGCTCGGGCGACATCGCCGTCGTGTTCCTTGTGGGCGCTGATGCTCGGAATCTTCAAGAATTGAACCAGCTCGTCCACGAGGCGCTTCTCGTGCTCTTTGATATAGGCGAAGGCTTTCTCGAGGTTCATGGAGTCTCCTAGGAGGGCTGCTTGCCGCACGATCGATTCCACTCCGCCCCGTCATCCTAGCCCCCCAGCGGACGGAGGACAATTGCCGGCGAGGGGACGGCAACCGGCCCGCCGCACCGGAGCGGGCCAAGGGGAGGTCCTCTACATTGAAGGTAACCTATTTATACATAGCCACTTATAATCTCCAACTCACTGTAGGGAATAGTCCTTCCGCCGCCCGCGTAGTAGAGTCGGCGGCCGATGACCCCACCGCGGCCCGATCGGTCAGCCCTCACCGACGACGAGCTGGTCCGGCTCGTGCGCGGCGGCGAAACGGATGCGTTCGCCGAGATCGTGCGTCGCACGCGCCGCTCCGCCTATCTTCTCGCTCGACGGATCACCCGCAATCACGAGGACGCGGACGACGTGGTCCAGGAGAGCTACGTAAAGGCATTCCGCGCCCTCGACCGGTTCACGCCGGACGCCGCGATCGCGCCGTGGCTCTTGACGATCGTGGCGCGCACCGCGCTCTCGTCCCTCCGCTCGGTAAAGCGGCGGGCCGCGTCGGCGCTGGACGACCCGGGACCGGATGGGGGCGCGCCCCTCGCCGACCGGATCGCGGACCCGGCCTCGGATCCGGGTGCGCTCGCGCGGCGGCTCGAGGTGGAACGGGCGTTCGGGCGGCTCTCCGAAGAGCACCGCGTGATCCTCGCGATGCGGGTCGACGGGGATCTCTCCTACGCGTCGATCGCGGGGGCGCTCGGGCTCCCGATCGGAACCGTCATGTCCCGGCTCGCTCGGGCGCGGGAAGCCCTGGTCGAGCAGATGAGCAAGTACAGAAAGGTCATCCCCGATGAGCGTTAATCAACCACATCCGCCCCATGAGGACCTCTTCGCCTACCGCGACGGCGAGCTCAAGGCCGACCGCCGCGTGGTAATCGAAGCGCACGTGCTCGGCTGCCACACCTGCCGCGAGCTGATCGACGACGTTTCACGGATGGAGGCGGATCTGAGCGTGGGAGCGCCGGTCCCCAAGGATGCCTACTTCGAGAGGCTGTCGGAGCAGGTGATGGCGAAGGTCGCCGCCGCGGACACCGCGCCGAGTCACGAGCGGCGCCGGCCCGAAGCCGAGGCGGAGTGGGAAGAGAAGCGAGAGCTGAAGCCGAAGCTCCCCTGGTTCGCACTGGTATCGACTGCGAGCGCCGCCGCCGCCGTGATCGTCGTGGGCGTTCTCCTGGTCCGGGAGGGCGCGGTCTGGCGGCGCGCGCCTTCGGTCGCGGTCTTGGAGCGCTCGGCTCCCGACGCGGCGCGCTCGCGCGCGCCGGGCGATTCGGAGTCCGCCCGCTCCCGCGCGGGCCGGAGGGAGGCGAAGAAGCGGGAGGATCGCGCCGCGCCCCCTCCCGCCTCCATCCCGTCCCGCGGTCTCAAGGCGGCCGTGGGAGGCGAGAAGGGGAAGCTGGACGCCAAGAACGAGGCGGACGAGTTGAACGCGAACAAGCAGGTCGCACTCGGCTCCGGGGCGGTCGAGGAGAAGCCCAAGACGCAGGAAAACCTGAAGGAAGGCGAGAATCAACAGCGCGCAGGGCAGGCCGCCCTTGAAAAACTATCGTCCGCCCGAGACAAGGACTCATCTCTCCGCGCCGCGGCGCCCGAGGCCTCCCAGGCGCTCGCACCGGTCCCCCTCGGCGCGGAGCCTGTCGGAGAATCGCTGAAGGCGCTGCTCCAGCGCTATGGCTTGCCGCTCGTATGGGGCCCCGGAGTCTCCGACGACGTGGTCCTCCGGGCCGAGCCCGCGCTTCGGAACCTCTATCGGATCGGCGGCGCTTCGAGCGCCTCCGACTCGGCGCGCGTTAGGCTCTACCTCGCGGAGTCGGCGCGGGTGCGCGCGGGCGCCGCCCCCGATTCGGCCGCGATCGACGAGATCGTGCACCACTATCGGCGCGCGATCCGGCTCGCCGGGAATGACGCGGAGCTCAGACGCGTTGCGGCGGAGCGGCTCCAGGACTTCCTGAACGAGCTAGGGGACGAGCCGGAGCTTCATTCGCCATAGCGCCAGGGCGGCGAGTCCGACGGCGGCGACGCTCACGTAGGTCGCGCTCCACGCAACCATCGGGTGGGGCCAACCCAGAACCGCCGCGCGCGTCAGGAGCGAGATGTGGGTCAGCGGCAGGCACCACGCGACGGCGAGCGCCCATGGTGGGAGGATGTCGACGGGGAAGAAGGTGCCCCCGAACGTGAACATCGGCATGATGACCAAGAAGATCGCCACGTTGAACTGAGAGATCGACTTCACCATCGACGTCGTGACGAGCCCCAAGCCCGCGAAGAGAAGTCCCCCGACCGCCGCGATCGGAATCACGAGCAGCCCGCTCGGCCAGGCGACGAGCCGGAGCGCGGTCAACACGAGGAGCATGATCGTGGCGGCGATCACCGCCTTGGTCGTGGCCCAGAGGATCTCGCCCAGGATCACGTCTTCCACGAGAAGCGGCGTGGCGACGATCGCGTCGTAGGTCTTCTGATAGTACATCCGGACGTACGACGAGAACGTGGTCTCGAAGAAGGCCCAGAACATGACCGCGATCGCGATGACGCCCGGAGCCATGAACGGGAGATAGCCGAGGGAGCGCCCTTGGTAGTGAACCTCGTGGATCAGCTTGCCTAAGCCCAACCCGAACGCGAAGACGTAGAGGATCGGCTCGAACAGCGGCGGGAGGAACTCGGTTTTCCACGTCGTGAAGTAGACGTCGGCGTCCCGCTGCCATACTCGGAGCGATCGGAGGGAGAGGTTCTTCCAGATCTCGCGCACGGCGTCAGTCCCGGAGCGCCCGGCCGGTAAGCTTGAGGAAGACGTCCTCGAGCGTCGCCCGGCGGATCAGCCGCTCCTGGTTCGGGAAGCGCTCCTCCAGGAGGCGCTCCACGCCGTCGCCCTCGCGCGGATAGAAGTAGAGCCGGTCGCCCACCAGCTCGGTCCGGCCCGGAAGCCCGCGCAGGAATTCCTCGAACGCCGCGTCGAGATTCCACGCCTCGACCACGGTCCGCCCGACCTCGCGATCCACGAGCGACTGGGGCGAGCCTTCCAGGAGGATCAGCCCATTGTCGATCACGATGACCCGGTCACAGAGCTGCGCGGCCTCCTCCATGTAGTGGGTCGTCAGCAGAACGGTGACCCCGCCCGCCCGGAGCGCGCGGATCCGCGTCCAGATCGCGTGGCGGGCCTGCGGGTCGAGCCCGGTCGTGGGCTCGTCGAGGATCAGGACCCTGGGATCGTTGAGGAGGGCGCGCGCCAGGATGAGGCGGCGCTTCATGCCCCCGGATAACTCGGCGATCGCCGACTTCTTTCGGTCGGAGAGTTGCACCAACTCGAGGAGCTCCTCGGCCCGGGCGCGAATCGCCCGGCCGGGCATCCCAAAGTAGCGGCCATAGACGAGGAGGTTCTTGAGCACGTTGAAATCGGGATCTAGGTTGTCGTCCTGCGGGCATATGCCGAGCATCCGCTTCACTTCCCGCGGGCTTTCGCGTACGTCCAGGCCGTACACGAACGCCGCCCCGGCGGTCGGCGGGAGGAAGCAGGAGATCATGCGGACCGCCGTCGTCTTTCCGGCGCCGTTCGGGCCGAGGAAGCCGACCACCTCGCCGGGAGCGACCTCGAACGAGACGCCGCGGACCGCTTCCAGTACGCCGTAGGTCTTCGCGAGATCGCGGGCGATGATCGCGGCATTCTTGTTCGGTGCAGGCACGGCGCGGAGTCTATCACGCGGCCCGCGCGCGGCCGCGAGACGGGCGTGGGCGTGGGCGTGGAGCGGTGCGGCGCGGAGCCCTTGAACGCTCGGCGCAGCGGGGAGTAGTATCCCGGGGCTCGCCCACGCTGGGGGTCTCATGGCGGTTTTCCCCGCTCACCCTTTGATTTGGAGGTAACTGATGATGAAGCAAACCAGTATCGTCCTCGTCGCGGCGTTCTTCCTGGCGCTGCCCTGTCTCGCGATCGCCGATGACGCGCCCGCGGGGCAGTCGCAGACGGCTCCCGCTCAGACGCCTCAGGTGCAGACGCCTCAGGTGCAGACGCCCCAGGTGCAGACGCCCCAGGCGCAGGAGCCCGCGAAGGCGACTCCGAAAGTCGACAAGGTCATGATGCCGGTGGGACCGCCGGCCGAGCTCAAGAAGCTCTCCATGCTGCAGGGTGCGTGGACCTCGAAGATGCACATGTATGCGAGCCCGATGGGCCCCGAATCGACATCACCGTCGAAGTCCATCTACAACTCGACCTTCAACGGGATGCACATCGAGGGAAACCACCAGTTCCAGATGAACGGGAAACCGTCCTTCGGGCGGTCGACGTGGGGCTGGGATCCGGAAAAGCAGCAGTATCAGGTCGTCTGGGTCGACGCGATGTATCCGGCGGCGTTTGTCTACTACGGGACGTTTTCGAGCGACAACACGCTCGTCCTCTTCACGAGCTACATGATGCAGGGGAAGGCCGTGACGGAGAAGATGACCTACGCGTTCGCCGATCCCGACACCTACAAGATGACGATGGAATCCGACATGTCGGGTGAGATGAAGCCGATGATGGAGGAGACGGGCACGCGGGTGAAGGGCGCCGTCAAGTCGGCGTCGAAGGAAGTTCAGTTGAAGAAGCCCGCGCAGACCGGCACGAAGAAGTCGGGCTAGTCCGAACGCAGAGAGATTCAAGGAAAACGGGCGGTACCGGAGCGAATCCGGGCCGCCCGTTTCTCTTGGTCCGCGCCCGCGCCGCTAGCCGGTCACGAGCAGGCTGGTCGCGTACATGACGATGAATCCGGCGAGGAGCCCCGCGGCGTTCCGGGGCCGTGAGAGCGACTCGATGACCGGCTCGCCGCCCTCGGCCCGTCCCCGAGCGAGTACCCGGACCACCTGAAAAATCGCTCCTGCCCCGATTCCCAGGAACGCAAGGGAGAGCGGGTCGGAGTAGGTGAACGCGCCGGCCCACGCTCCCAGGATCGTCGGACCACCGCCGAGGAGACCCAGGATCGCGAGGTCACGGAAGTTCGCCTTTCCACCGACAAGGGGCGAAAGGATCGCGAGCCCCTCGGTCGTGTTGTGAAGCGTGAACCCGACGATGAGAAACGATCCAAGCGCAACCTCGCCCAGCGTGTAGGCGGCGCCGATCGCCAGGCCCTCCCCGAGGTTGTGGAGCCCGATGCCGATCGCGATCAGGAGGGCGAGCCCCATGCCGGAAGGCCGGGCGAGGGCGCCCGAACCCGACGCGGACCCGGCCAACGCGCGCCCGATCCCGTTCAACGAGAAGAACGCCCCGACCACGCCGAGGGCCACGAGCATCACGCCGTTCCAGTATTGGGGCACGCGTCCCAGGATCTCGAACGATTCCTTCAGCGTGTCGACTCCGAGGAAGAGGAGAAGACCGATCGTGAGCGATAGCCAGAAGTCCATCCACGCCCGCGGCATCGCCCGCAGGAAGGGAAGCCAAAGAAGCCCCAAGAAGACCGGGATGAGGCCAACGTAGGCGCCGAGCGCGCCGAAGAGTAGAAACGAGCGAGGAGAGGCGACCGGCGTCATCGTCGCGATCTCGACGTGCCGCGTGTGCCTTAGTCCTGTGCCCGAAACGATGGTGAAGACGTACGGCTCACCCTGGAGCCAGTCGTATGCGATCGAGAGGGTCGCGCCCTTCATCCGCCCGAGCTCGCGCCCCGGCGTGATCGAGAAGTCCCACATGGCGTCGTTCACAAGGAGTTGGCCCACGGAGAGGGGGCCCGGGCCGACGTTCCGGACCTTGAGGACGACCTCCTGGGGCCGGAAGATGATGCGCTCGATCGCGAGCTTCTCGATCGGAACGCTCCCGAGTCGAAGCCACGCGACGCCCGAGCTCAGGAACCACCAGGTCATCGCGCCGACCAGAAGCAGCGGACCGAGCCCGGCAAGCCAGACGCGGGCCGCGGAGGGGCCCGGCGCCTGTTCCTGACGGCGGCGCGGCGTCACGGTTTCACGTCGAACTGACCCAGCCAACCGAGCTCAGCGAACTCGTTCTGGTGGGCATGGAAGAGGTAACGGCCGGGGTAGGGATACCGAAACTCGAGGATCGCCCGCTCGCCCTGGCCCATCGTGATCGTGTCGGTATAGAGGCTCGGCGTGAGCGAAGTCCCCGTCGGATAGACGTGGAAGAAGGCCGCGTGCGTGTGCATCGAATTGACCGGGTCGAACTCGGTCATGTTGACGAGGTAGACCCGCTGCAGCTCGCCCGCCTTCACGGGAATCGGGTAGTCGCGGAAGAAGACGTTCGCGTAACCGTTCACCGTGTAGAACTCGTTGTCCTCGCCGTTCAAGTCGGTGTCGAAGCCGTTCATGACCATGACCATTTCGCGCGCCTTGGGCCGAGGTTGCTTCGGATCGACCAGGAAGACCCCGAAGAGTCCGCGGGCGATGTGCATCTTCACCGGCATCGTGTGGCAGTGGTAGACGTGAAGCCCGAACGGCTCGGCCCGGAATTCGTAGATGAAGGTCTGGCCCGGGGCGACCTGCTCGAAGACACCGTCCATCCCGGCGCGATGGATGCCGTGGAAGTGCATCGAGTGGGGCATCGTTCCATGATTGGTGAAGTAGATCCGGATCGAGTCGCCTTCGGTGCAGCGGATCGTGGGACCTGGGATCGCGCCGTTGAACGTCCAGGCCGGGAATCGCACGCCGGGCGCCACCTCCACCTCGACGTGCTTCGCTTCGATCCAGTACTCGCGCAGGGACGTCCCGTCACGAAGGTCGGTCGCCTTGCCGTAGTCGAACTCGGTCAACGTGCGAATCGCGTGATCCCGCGCGACGCGGGCGAGGGGGTTGATCGTGAGGGCGGGCGGTTCCCCCTGGGGGCGCTGCGCCGTGATGCGCGCCGGGCCGACCAGGAGCGCGGCCAACGCGGCGGCCCCCAGGAGACCCACGCCCAGAATGCGGCGGGAAGGCATCCCCCCGCGCGGCCTAGCGGCCCGCGACCACGAGTTTTCCGCCCATGCCCGGATGCGTGCAGCAGGTGTAGGCGAATTCTCCCGAGGATGGAATCGTCACGACGATCTCGCGGCGCTCGCCGGGCAGTAGCTCCCGCTCGCAGGGGACGTCCATGCCCACGATCCGGAAATTGTGCTTCACCGGCGTCGGCTCGTCGTTCTTGATGATGAAGCGGACGCGCTCCCCCGGCTTGAAGGCGAGGGTTGGGTTCTCGCCGTTAAAGGTATATTCCTTCATGCTCATGACAACGGTCCGGGTCGGAGGGGGCTCTTTCTCCTTGCCGCGACCCACGAAGGCCATGGCCGCGCCAGCCAGCGCCAGCCCGAAAATGAGCGTCAAAACGATACGTTTCATCAATGGGGTCCCCTTCCGCCGATCTATCGGCATCCCCACCATAGTGCTTTAGGCTAGCCTAAATGTCAAGTTCGATCGTACCCTGGCGGAGCGGAGGTGAGATGCCGAGCATTACGCACGCCGTCGAAGATTACCTGAAGGCGATCTGGAAGCTGAGCCACCAGACCGGTGGCGAGAAGGTCCCGGTGGGGGATATCGCGATCCACCTCGGGATCTCGGCGCCCTCGGTCACCGGTATGGTGCAGAAGCTCAAGGGGATGCGACTCCTCCATTACACGCGCTACGGCGGTGTTTCCCTTACGCCGCGCGGCCGGAAGATCGCGCTCGAGATCGTCCGCCACCACAGGCTCTGGGAGCTCTACCTCTACACACGGCTGGGGGTCCCGCTGGAGCGCGTGGACAAGGAGGCGGAGCGGCTCGAGCACGTCCTGAGCGACGACATGGAGGACCTCCTCTCGCGGGCCCTTGGCGATCCGAAGCGCGACCCCCACGGCGATCCGATCCCCACCAAAGCGGGAGCGATGGAACGCTTGAAAGGGATCCCCCTTTCGAGGCTCAAGCCCGGCGCCGCGGCGACGGTGACGCGGATCAGCGACCGGCATGCCGACAAGCTCCGGTACATGGTCTCGCTGGGGCTGCTGCCGGGAGTGCGCGTCTCGGTGATCGAGCGGGCGCCGTTTCGCGGGCCGATCACCCTCAAGATCGGAAACAGCCGCTGCGCGATCGACCCGGACCTCGCGGATCTGGTGCTCGTCAGTGCCGGGGCTCCGCCACGTCGCGCCGCGGCGGCTCCACGCCGCTCCCGACGTAAGTAACGCAAGCTACTTCAGGAGCGACGAGAAGTCCTCGTACGGGGTGACGCAGGGTGGCCCGGGTGCGTGGTGGTACCGGGGCGAGTCGACCGCTCCCAACGCGAGGAGGCTGCTGGACACGGTGGGGAAGCGGCCCCGGTGGAGGCACACCGGCGGATCGCCTCCCTCGCCATGCCCGCGGAGCAGGCCCGCCAGAAGAGCGAAGGCTTCGTCGACGCCTTCCGGCTTCGCCCCGTCAAGGCGCTCGAGGAGTCGATGGGTCCGGGGTTCGGCCGGATCGTCCAGATCCCGGTGCGTGATCACGTGCCACCCGTTGGCGATCGGCGTGATCATCGGGGCCGCGGGCTCTGGCTCATGCCCCGCGTGGATGGCCCATCCGGCTTCGGGGCCAACGCCCACGAGCGTGCAGTGGGCGTACGCGCCCGCGTGGAGCAGCCGGAGCGCGGCGTCGAGGCGGGGCGGACGCGCTTCCCCCGTGCCGGGATCGATAGCCGACGGCGCGTCGAGGGGAGGGCCGGAGGCGGCCGCGTCGAGGCAGAGGAGTCCGCGGGACCGAAGAGTGGATGGATCGCGTGCATCGCCCGGGTTGGGGTGCCGGTTCATCAGGGCCGAGACGAAACGCGCCTCGCGCACCGCAAGCCAGGTTCCGCCGGAGAGGAGGTCGCGCCCTCCCACCACCCGAGGGCGCTCGACGAGGACCCCCGGTCCCGCCGTGGGCCGCGCGGGAGACTCATCCCGATTCGCCCCGAGGAGTAGCGTTCCGGGCCCGAGGATTCCGAGCCCGACGATCAGCGTGCACACGAAGGGGCGGTCGGGCTCGCGCTAGACCCGCTCCTCCAGAGGCACATAGGGCTCGTTGTGGGTGCCCGTGTAGATTTGATCGGGCCGGTAGATCCGGTTGTCCTGGATCTGCTCGATCCAATGAGCCAGCCACCCGGTGATCCGCGCGATAGCGAAGATCGGCGTGAAGAGCGCGGCCGGCAGCCCCATGGCGGTGTAGACCACGCCGGAGTAGAAGTCGACGTTCGGGTAGATCCGCTTCGGCCCCAGATGCTCCGCCACCACCTTCTCGACTTCCTGCGCCACCGCGAGCAGCGGATCGGCGCCGCGCATCGCGATGATCTGGGCGGCGAGCTTCTGGAGCACCAGCGCGCGCGGATCCTTCACGCGGTAGATCCGATGCCCGATGCCCATGATCTTCTGTTTCTTGGCGATCAGGTCCTCAATGTACGGGCGCGCCTTTTCCGGGTCGCCGATCCCCTGCAGCATGTGGATCACCTGCTCGTTCGCGCCCCCGTGCAGCGGGCCGGTCAAGGCGCCGATGGCGGAGGAGACGACGGTGTAGGGATCGGCCAGCGTGGAGGCGGTCACCCTCCCGGCGAAGGTGGACGCGTTCATCGAGTGCTCTGCGTGGAGAATGAAGCAGATGTCCATGACCCGCGCGATCTCCGGATCAGGGTCCTCGCCCGTCAACATGTAGAGAAAGTTCGCGGCGTGCGAGTGCTCTTCCTTGGGCGGGATGTAGTCCTTGCCGTGGCTCAATCGGTGGAACGCCGCGACCAGGGTTGGGGCCTTCGCGATGATCCGGACGGCGGAGTTGTAGCGGTCCTCCGGTTTGTTCACGTCGCGATCGGGGTAAAACATCCCCAGTGCCGCGATCGACGCCTGGAGGGCCTCCATCGGATGGCCGGTATCGGGGAGGCACTTCAGGAGATCGATCAAACGGAACCGGACATCCCGGTTCGACGCGAGGTCGCGCGTGAACTTCTCGAGATCGCCACGGGCGGGGAGCTTCCCCCACAGGAGCATGTGGGAGGTCTCCTCGAAGGTGCTGCGCTCGGCCAGGACCTCGATCGGATAGCCGCGGTATTCGAGTATTCCTTGGTCCCCGTCGATCCAACAGATGCTCGACTTGGCGGCGGGGACGCCCTCGAGCCCCGGGGCGTAGGGGATCTTAGGCTGGCTGGGCGAGCTGGGTGGCGGCGCGGTGCGCTCCGACATGAGCCTCCTCCGATGATGCGATTGTGACGAGTCCGATGGGCCGGCCTGGCGCGGATGCAGATGCTACCGAGCCGTTACCATTTTGGGCCTTCTCTCACTCTGATGCAATGAAACGCCGGGGGAGTCGACGGTGACGGCGGAATCGGCACCGGCATCGATGAAATCGCCATCGGCGTCGCTGAGATCGCTACCGGCCCCGCTTCGCGCGCGGTGCCAGCGCCTGAATGCGCCGGATCGACGCCGGATCGTCGTCGAGCAGCCCCGCGGGAACAAGCCGCGGCGCGAGCTCCACCCAGCGGTGGCTCCGCGCGAACACCTTCCGGAAAATCGGTGACGCCTCCTTCTCGCGGCCGAGCTTCCAGAGACTCACCGCCTCCCAGAACAGAATTTCGTCGTTGCCGGGCGCCAAGCGCGCCGCCTCGGCGTAGGCCTTCATTGCATCCTCGACCTTCCCGTCGGTTACGAGCGCGTCGCCTTCGTCGACGTTTCGGTAGGCGCGCCAGAGCGTGACCAGTCGTCTGAGCTCCGCGATCGGCTTCGGGCTGTCCTCGACGCGCAGGTCCATGACCCGGTCCGCCCAAGGGCGGTTCGAGCGCTTCCCTTTGACGATCACGATCGCGGCCGACTGCTGACCGCGGATATCCCCGCCGGCCAGCTGTCCCGCCTCGAGCGCCGCGAGGAGCCGTTCCGCGAGATCGCCTTTCGAGTGTTCGTAGGCGTGCGCCATCGCGGGCCAGACGCGGTCGGACGACATGAGGTTCGCCTGGACCGAAAATCCGTCTCCGATGGAATCCCCGGCCGCGGGGATGCACTTTGCGCCGGTGTGCGCCGCGACGTTGCCCCGAACATCGACCATCGCGACCTGGCGCACCTCGGGGTGCGGGTCCTCACCCAGGAGGTCGTGGAGCGCCTGCTCGGCGCTTTTCCCGTTTCGCATCAGCTCCAGCCCCTTGGGACCGTAGCTCACCTCGACCAGCGACTGCGTGGCCACCGCACCGATGCCCGGCTCGGCCCACGGAACGATCGGGCCGACCGAGAAATAGTGAGACTGGACGGCGACCCCGATGTCGCCGGTCGCCGAATCGCGGGCCACGATCGAGAAGGTCGCTCCGGCGCTCGCCGGGTAGGCGAGCACGATCAGCAGGCAAAGCGCGCGGGCAGTGCGGCGCATGGAAATCCCTCCTTTGTTGGTGGACCGTCATTTATACCGCACCCGATTGACTCCGAGCGTGGAAATCAGTATCGTTCCGTGCTAATTCATTCCTGACGCCGCCAACCGGCAGCCTCGACCCCGTAACTTCAGACACAGGACTCGTGTGGACCTATTCGACAAGTGCGGTCATTTCAAAGAGCATCTCCTGGCCCAGAAGGCGGGCGTTTACCCCTATTTCCTTCCGATCGCCGAAAATCACGGCACCGAGGTCACGATCGCCGGGAAGCGGCTGATTATGGCCGGCTCGAATAATTACCTCGGCCTGACCAAACACCCCAAGGTCATGGCCGCGGCCGAGGACGCGCTCCGCCGTTTCGGCACCTCGAACAACGGCTCGCGATTCCTGAACGGGACGCTCGAGCTCCACGTCGAATTGGAGGAGAGGCTCGCCAAGTTCATGCGCAAGGAAGCGGCCCTCGTCTACTCGACCGGCTACCTGACCAACCTGGGCAGCGTCTCGGCTCTGGTCGACAAGGGCGACGTGGTCATCCTCGACAAAGACGCGCACGCCTGCATCGTGGACGGCGCACGGCTCTCCTACGGCGACGTGAAGCGATTCCGTCACAACGACGTTCGAGACCTGGAACGGGTCTTGAACAGCCTCCCCCCGCGGGCCGGGAAGCTGGTCGCCGTGGACGGGCTCTACAGCATGGAAGGCGATCTGGCGCCGCTTCCCGACATCGTCCGGCTCGCGCGGGAGTACGGCGCGCGACTCCTCGTCGACGACGCGCACGGCATCGGCGTGCTCGGAGCGCGCGGAGCCGGCGCATGCGAGGCGATGGGCGTCGAGGATCAGGTCGATCTCGTGATGGGCACGTTCAGCAAATCGTTCGCTTCGCTGGGCGGATTCATCGCGGGCCCCCGCGTGGTCCTGGATTTCCTGCGTCACCACGCGCGGGCAATGATCTTCAGCGCCAGCATGACGCCCGCGAGCGTGGCGGCGGCGCTGGCCTCCCTCGAGATCATCGAGACCGAGCCGGCGCTTCGGGACCGCCTCCGGCAAATCTCCGTGAAAATGCGGACCGGCTTCCGGGCGCAGGGCCTCGAGGTCGGCTCGGGTTCCGAGACGCCGATCGTTCCGATCTTCATCGGGGATCGAATGAAAACCATGCAGGTCTGGCGGAAGATTCTCGACCGCGGGGTTTTCGTGAACGCGATCGTCGTCCCCGCGGTCGCGCCCGGCCGCGACCTCCTGCGCACGTCCTACATGGCGTCGCACGGGGACGAGCAGCTCGACTACATCCTCAAGGTCGTCGGCGAGGTGCACCAGGAAGTCGGCTTGGAGCTGGCCTCCAAGGCCGGCTAGCATCGGACGGGAGTGCCATGGACGTCGTCCCGGTCGAAGGTCCGAGCGACCTGCGGAGCTTCATACAACTCCCTTACGACCACTACCGCCGTAGCCCCTATTGGGTCGCGCCGCTCCCATCGGATGAGCTCGTCCGGCTGACCCCCGGCAAGAACCCCTACTTCGAGCACGCTGAAGCGGGATATTTCCTGGCGCGGGACGCCGGGAAAATCGTCGGCCGGGTCGCCGCCTCCGTCGATCGAAATTACGACTCCTTCCAGGACGAGAAGCAGGCGACGTTCGGGTTTTTCGAGGCCACGTCGGCGGAGGCAGCCAAGGCCCTGATCGCGGCCGCGGAAGCGTGGTCTCGCTCGAAGGGCGCCGAGGTGCTGCGCGGGCCGATGAGCTTCACGACCAACGACGAGTGCGGGCTCCTCGTCGAGGGATTCGATCGCCGCCCCGTGCTTCTGATGCCTTACAACCCCCCCGAATACGCCGGATGGATCGAAGCCGCCGGGCTCGCGAAGGCGAAGGACCTGTACTCATTCCGCTGCCCCGTGCCGGACGTCCTGCCGCCGGCCTACGCTCGGATCGCTTCCCGGGCGCATCTTCAAGAAGGGTTGACGACCCGCCCGATCAACATGCGCCGATTCGACGAGGAGCTGGAGCACGTGAAGGTGATCTACAACTCGGCCTGGGAGAAGAACTGGGGATTCGTCCCGATGACCGACCGGGAGATCGACCACATGGCGGCCCAGCTCAAGCCGGTGGTCAAGGCGGAGCTGATCCGGTTCGCGGAGATCGACGGGCGCGTGGTCGCCTTCGCCCTCTGCGTGCCGGACGCGAACATCGCGCTCCAGAAGGTGAAGGGCAAGCTCTTCCCATTCGGGATTTTCAAGCTCCTCTGGTCCTTGCCCAGGGTCCGAGAGTTCCGGGTCATGGCTCTCGGCATCGGGACCGGGTTGCGGCGGAAGGGAATCGCGCCGCTCCTCATCGCGGAGCTCGCGGGGGAGACGAAGCGCCTCGGATACACCTCCTGCGACATCGGCTGGATCTTGGAAGACAACGTGGCCGTGCACGACATGTCCCAGGTCATGGGGGGCGTGCGTTCCTCGGTCTACCGGATCTACGAGCGCCGCATCGGCCGGTGAGCGGTTCGCTCGCCGTCGTCACCGGGGCGTCCGGGTTTGTCGGGAGCCACATCGTCGACGAGCTCCTAGCCCGGGGGGCGAGGGTGCGCTGCCTGCTGCGCCCCGCCTCCTCGACCCGGTGGCTGGATGGGAAAGAGGTCGAGATCACCCGCCTCGACCTGGACGACGTGGAGCGCCTGGAGGCCGCCGTTCAGGGCGCGGATTGGATCGTCCACGCCGCCGGGCTTACACACGCCCGATCGGTGCGGGAATTCCAGGAAGTGAACGTCGGCGGAACGGAGCGGATGCTCCGCGCCGCGATGAAGGCGGGAGATCGGCTTCAGCGCTTCCTGCTCATCTCGAGCCAATCGGTCGCCGGCCCCGCGGTTCTGGGACGTCCGGTCACGGAGGCCGAGCGGCCCGATCCGGTATCGCGCTATGGGGTCTCGAAGCGACGCGCGGAGGAGCTCACGATGCTCCTCAAGGAGAGCCTACCCGTCGTCGCGATCCGTCCGCCCGCCGTCTATGGTCCCCGGGACGACGCGCTCTTCAAGGTGTTCGCCGCGGTGAAACGCCACGTCCTTCCGATCCTCCGGAACGGGGGACGATTCTCCCTGATCTATGCGGAGGATCTGGCGCGCGCCGTCCATCTCGCGTTGACGCATCCGCGCGCGGCGGGGCAGATCTATTTCGCGGCCGAGCCCGACGTCACCGATTACCGCGAGATGGGCGACCTGGTGCGCCGCGCGATGAAGACGTGGGCGGTGCCGGTGCGGCCCCCAGGCATCGTGCTTCGGGCCGGCGCGCTGGCCGGGGAGTTTTGGGGAATGCTCCGGAACCGTCCGCCCCTCTTGAGCCGCGAGAAGCTGCGCGAGATCTCGGCGGGCGACTGGATCTGCTCCTCGGCCAAGATCCGAAGCGAGTTGGGATGGGCTCCCAAGTTTCCGCTCGCGGAGGGCGTCGAGCGCACCGCGGCCTGGTACCGGGAGGCCGGCTGGGTGTAGACTCCTGTCGCGGGCTTAGCTCCCCCAAGCCGGCGCCCGCGCGGAGAGGCTTCTTGCAGCGCTACTCGAGCCCCACCCGCATCGCCGCAGCGATGCTCGCCTTTGCCGGCCTTCTCTTCTCAGCGCCGGACTCCGCGGCCGCGCCCGTCTCTCGGAACGTCACGCTGCTTTCCCACCTCGACAACTACGCCGCCTACTCCGCGTGCTGGAGCTACGTCCATTCGGACGGCCGCGAATACGCGATTCTCGGCACCGACGCGGGCACCTCGATCGTGAACATCACGAACCCGTCGGCGCCGTACGAGGTCGCGTTCATCCCCGGCCTCCCCTCGGTGTGGCGCGAGATGAAGCAGTACCGGAACTGGGTGTACATCTCGACCGAGGCGGGGGGAGGCGGAATTCAGATTGTCCGGATGACGAATCCAGAAAGCCCGGTCCTCGTGAAGACGTATACAACCAATTTCAACCGGGCCCACACCGTCGCGGTCGACACGACCCGCGCGCTCCTGATCTTGAACGGCACCCGCATGGACGGGCTTTTCACCGGGATGCGGATCCTTTCCCTCGCCGACCCCGAGAATCCCGCCGAAATCGGCGTGTACGGTGCGGACTACGTCCACGACAGCTGGGTCCGGAACGACACGCTTTACGCCAGCTGCATCTCGAGCGCCACGATGCGGGTCTTCGATTTCGCCGATCCGACCGGGCCGGTGGAGCTGGTTTCCTGGACGTATCCCGGCGCGCGCACGCACAGCGCCGAGAAATCCCGGGACAATCGCTACCTTTACACCTGCGACGAGGTGAACTACGGAACGATGAAGATCTTCGACATGCAGAACATCTATGCCCACCCGATGATCCGGGAGGTCACGGTCAACCCGCTCTCGATCGTGCACAACGTGCACGTGAAGCGGGACACGGCGTTCGTCGCCTGGTACACCGAAGGGGTCCGACTCTTCGATCTGACCGATCCCGCGCTCCCGGCCGAGTGGGGCTACTACGACACCTACGGGAGCTTCTCTGGCGGATTCCACGGCGTCTGGGAGGTCGCGCCCTTCTACCCGTCGGGCACGTTCATCGCGAGCGACATCGAGTCGGGCCTCTACGTGTTCCGCGCCACGCAGAATTACGGAACGGTGAAAGTTCGCGTCCGGGACGGCGCAATGGCGCCGATTCCCGGGGCCGACGTCCTTGCGGTGGGGGAGGTCGATTCCACGCAGACTCAGTCGTTCGGGACCGCGCGACTCGCGTTGTCCCCGGGCGGCCACACGATCCGGATCCGGAAATGGGGCTACAAGGACTTCCTCCTAAGCCAAACGATCACGCTGGGGACGAATGACTCGGTCCAGGTCGTGCTTCAGCCCGCCGCGGTCGGGGCGATCACCGGAGTAGTGCGGCACGCCGGGGACGCCGTAGAACTTCCCGACGCGACGATCGAAGACCACGGGAGCCCGCTCCACGCGACGAGCGACCCCTCCGGCGGCTACAGTCTCACCGGTACGCCGCCGGGCACGTACCGGCTGGTCTGCGACAGGGCGGGATTCGCTCCGCAGCCGAGGGTCGTCACCATGCAGCCCGGCGGGTCGATGACCGAGAACTGGACCCTCCTCCGCGCGGCCTGGTACGACTCGTGCGATACGGACAAAGGATGGTCCCTGAGCGCGGCGGGGGATAATGCGACCGACGGACTCTGGGTCCGCGCCGAGCCGGTCGGCACGTCGTTCACGACCGCGCTGAAAAATCCGACCGCGATCAAGGATCCGATTGCCGCCGCTCGGTGGCCGCGCGGCCCGCTCTCTCCGCAGCATCCGGAACCCGAGGAAGGGGGATTCAGCCAGGACGGCCCGGTTCAGCCCGACGACGACGCCTCGCCCGGGACCGGGATGTGCTTCGTCACCGGGAACGGAATGCCTGGCGGAGCCCCGGCCGACGGCGACGTGGACGGCGGGAGGACCACGCTCACGACCCCGCCGCTCCCGGTCGGGGGAATGACCGACCCCACCATCGGATTTCGCCGCTGGTACTACATGAACACGCCTGGCGAGCCGGACTCCATGTTGATCGACATCTCGTCGGACGGCGTGAACTGGGTTCGCGCGCGCACCATCCGCGACAGCCACCCGGACTGGCACCCCGAGTCGATCCGCGTGAAGGACTACGTCGTGCCCGGCGCCACGGTGCGGGTCCGCTTCATCGCGCAGGACGAGGGGGTGGGAACGATCGTGGAAGCGGCGATCGACGATCTGGAGCTACACGACGCAGCGCTCCTTCCGGCTCCGGTGGATGAGGGGGCCGGTTCGGCGCCGCGCGTCACCTTGAGCGCCCCACGTCCGAATCCCACGGCGCGGGTCACCACGATCACGCTTCGGCTTCGGGACGCTGGTCCGGCGCGTGTCGCGGTCTACGACGTGGCGGGGAGGTTTGTCGCGCTCCTCCACTCGGGGAACGCAACCGCGGGGCTCTTGCCGCTGACGTGGGACGGGAGGGACTTACGAGGCCGGATGGCGGCCAGCGGGGTCTACTGGATCCGCGCTGACGCGGGGGAGGTGAAACTTGCCCGGCGGTTCGTCCTCGCTCGGTAGCGATGCCTCCTAGAACACGCTGAACTTCAGGTATTTCTTCGGGTTTTTCTCGATCTCGGCCATCAGCCGCTTCATCGAGGCGACCAGCGCCTTCGTGTCGTCGAAGAGCGCAGTGTCGGCCATCATCCTGCCGAACGTCCCGTGTCCCGACTCGATGACCGCGAGGATCGAGTCGAGGCGGGTGGTGCTCGAAGTCAGCTTCTTATGGAGCTCGTCCGAAGTGAGAAGCCGCGCCACAGTATTATTCCCGTGCTGCATCTGGTAGGTGAGGCTGTCGAGGGTTGTAGTGAGCGAGATGAGGCGGACTGAGACCCTCTCCTGATTCTCGTTCATCCGCGAGGTGAGCTGCGTGGCCTCGTGGGTGAGCGAGACCATCTGCTCGTAGAGGCGGTTGTCCTGCGAGAGCTGGCCCAAAGTGCCCTTGCCGTGCGCGAGCGAGCGGCTGACACTGGTCAGGTTGGACAGCATGATGTCGAGCGTATCCGCCATCGACTTCACCTTGTTCATCATGACGGCGGGGTCCGCGAGCAGGCCGGGCGTGATCTCGGCATCGCTCCGGATGGGCGGGGCCGCTTCGTCTCCGCCGCTCAACTCGACGTACAGCTCCGCGAGGAAGCCCACGGTCGTGATCCGCGCGGCGGAGCCCTGGTGGAGCCGCGCCCTCGTCCCCCGCTTCACGCCGAGCTTGACCGCCACCCCGTTTCCTTGGGGCGTGAGCGAAATATCGCGTACGACCCCGACCGGGACGCCGTTCAGGCGCACCACGGCGCCTTCCTCGAGGCCGCCCACGCTGGGGAAACGGACGACGATCTGCTCCTCCTTGCCCAGCCGGAAGCTCCCCGACTGGAAGGTCGCCCAAAGCAGAAGGGCGCAGGCGACGAAAATGAAGATCCCGAGTTTCAGCCCCACGAAGGGAATCTGGCCGGTTCGTTTCACGAAGTTCCTCCGAACTGGGGGGGGGCCTGCGCGGGGCGGATCACGCCCGTCGCGGGCGCGCTGGCGGCCGCGACCGATTTGCGGAAGGGGGCCAGGAACTGGGTGATGAACGGAGTCTGCGCCCGATCGAGGTCTGCGGCGGGCCCGTCAAAGACAACGCGGCCCTCGTTGAGCATCGTGATTCGATTTCCCACCTTGAATGCATCGGCGATATCGTGCGTTACCATGATCGACGTCTTGCCCATGGTGTCGCGGAGGCCGACGATCAGATCCGTAATCCGCTCGGCGCTCTGAGGGTCGAGCCCGGTGGTCGGCTCGTCGTAGAGGAGGATCTGCGGATCCCGGGCGGCCAGTGCGCGCGCGATCGCCACGCGCCGCTGCATCCCGCCCGACAGCTCGTCCGGCATGCGGTCGATCAGGTTCTCGTCGAGACCGACGAGCGAAAGAAAGTGACGCACCGTCCGCTCGACCTCATCTTCGCCCGCGTCGCCGTGTTCCAGGATCGAGAAGCCGACGTTCTCCCCGACGGTCATGGAATCGAATAGCGCTCCCTGCTGGAAGACGATCCCCATCTTGCGCCGGATCTGCCGTCGTCGCTCTTCGTCCACCGCGGCGACATCCTCGCCGTCGACGAGAATGCCCCCGCTGTCCGGCAGAACCAGGCCCATGAGAAGGCGCAATACCGTGCTCTTGCCCGAGCCCGACGGACCCAGGATCACGCGCGTCTCGCCGCGCCCGACCGAGAACGAGACGCCGGAGAGGATCAGGTGTTCCCCGATCGAATAGTCCACGTTCCGAAACTCAATCACGCCGTCACCAATGGAGGAGTTTAAAGATCAGCCGCGTGCAGATCCCGTCCGTGACCAGGATCCCCACCGACGAGATGACGACCGACTCGGTCGTGGAAACGCCGACGCCCTTTGCGCCGCCCGCCGAGGTAAAGCCCTTCCAGCATGCCACGACCACAATCATGATCGCGAAGATAAACGGTTTGATCATTCCAACCAGCATGTTCTTGGGCGTCAAGTACTTGAGGACCCCGTTCATGTACGTATCCCAAGTCAGATGGTACTGCAATCCGACCAGCCCTCCCCCGAGAACCCCCAGGGTGTCGGCGATGATCACCAGAACCGGGAGCGCCACGAGGAGCGCGACGAGGCGCGGCACCACCAGCCGCTTCACCGGGTCGGAACCGAAGGCGATCAGGGCGTCGATCTGATCGCTCGAGCGCATTGCTCCGATCTCAGCCGTGATCCCGGCGGACATTCGCGCCGCGACGACCATCCCGGTCAGGATGGGCCCCAGCGCCCGAACCTCCGAGATCACTACGAAGTGTCCGAGCTGGCTCTTGGCGCCCGACGCCGAAAGCTCCCGGGCGAGCTGGAGCGCGAGCGCCTGCCCCGCGACGATCGAGGAGACCACGGTGATCAGGAGCGAACCGATGCCCGCGAAGAAGAGCTGCTGGACCATCTCCCGGCCGTAGAACGGCGGGGAGAACGTGGCGCGCGCGACGTCGACACTGAACAGCGTGAACTCCTGGACGGATTGAATCATCCGCCGCAGACGCTCGACGAGCGCGTGGAGAATTCCCATCAGCGACTAGAGGGTCGCGATCTCAGGAGCCCTTCGGCGGCTTCGTGCCGAAGACGAAGTCCCAGATGGGGGAGCTGATTCCGAACCGGATGTCCGGCGTCTTGTAGTGGTGGAGGAGGTGGTAGCGCTTCACGAACTTGAGGAAACCCCAGTTCATCGACAGGTGGTGCGTCGCGTAATGGGTCATGTCGTAGGTGATGTATCCCGTGATGAAGCCGGCGAACAGAGGGCCGGTCCAGGCCGGAGTGCCGAGGACCGTGCCGACGATCAGGTAGAACAGTCCGTAGAAGAAAAAGGCGATTGGGACGCTCAGGATCGGCGGCATCACGAGCCGGGTCTTGCACTGCGGCTGCTCGTGGTGGACGCCGTGGATCAGGTACCAGACACGCTTCAGCCACGCCTGGCTTGGCTCATAGTGGAACAGGAATCGGTGGAGCAGGTACTCCGACATCGTCCACACCAGGAAGCCGGCGACGAAACCGGCCCAGAGCGGCGTCAGCGATCCCTGGGAGACGCACTGCGAGTACGAACGGGCCGTGAAGAAGATCACGACCGGAACCCAGAGAAGCAAGACCACCACGGGATGGATGTGCGTGAAGAATTCGAGGAAGTCCGACTTGAAGAGGCGGATCGGCTCCTCGCTGTGGTTGATCGGCAGATCGGCGTAATTGGCTTTCGACATGACCTTCCAGCCTCCGTCTTCTTCGAACCCTGGCCCCGCCGCACCGTCCAGGTGGGCCCAACTCGGGATCATACGCACCGCCCGTGGGGAGGTCAACGGGCCTCTCCCAGGCTGGAGGCGCTCCAGCGCCGCTTTGTCGCGGCATCCTCCTGCCGCCAGCCCCGCGAACAGGCTATCATCGAGAGATGGAGCACCTCCCGTCCTTCCGTGTCACCGAGATCTTCCTTTCCGTGCAAGGGGAGGGACTTCACGTCGGCGAACGGACCGTCTTCGTACGGTTCTACGGTTGCCCGCTCCACTGCGTCTGGTGCGACCAACCCGAGGCGCTCACGCATACGGGGGTGGGACGTTTCGAAACGATGACTCCCGAGAGCGTTCGGGAGGCGGTGGTGAGCAATCTCGCCGTAAGACGCGTCTGCTTGACGGGCGGGGAACCAGTCATCGCCCCGAGAGCCTCGCTGCTTTGGCTCCTGCGGGAGCTCAAGGCCGCCGGATATTGGATCTCGATCGAGACGAGCGGGGCGCGGGTGGTCGAGGAGCTCTTCGAGTGGATCGACTTCTGGACCGTGTCCCCCAAGGGTCGGAGCGCCGAGACGTTCGAGGGCGATCCGGTGGAGGAGCAGTCGACCAGGCTGCGACGCTTTCTGAGCGTGCCGCCCGAGCGGAGGCAGTTCAAGTTCGTGATCCAGGACGCCAGGGACGTGGAGGACGCGCTCGGGGTGCTGGACGCCTTGGAGTACGACGGCGCGGTGGTGCTCCAGCCAGAGCACGCCCGCGGCGACGGCAGAGCGCTCTTCGAGTCGTGGCCCTGGGATCGCTATCCCGAGGCGAGGCTCATTCCACAGACGCACAAGCTCTCGGGCCTGCACTGATGCGGGTCCGGCTGGCGCGCGATTTCACGTTCGAGGCGGCGCATCTGCTTCCCAAGGCGCCCGCGGGACACAAGTGCCGCCGTCTTCATGGGCACTCGTTTCGCGTCGAGGTCCAAGTGGAGGGGGAGGTCGATCCCGAGACCGGATGGCTCCTCGACTTCGGCGACATCAAGGAAGCGGTCGATCCGCTGCGGCTCCAGCTCGATCACTATTACCTGAACGAGATTCGCGGTCTGGAGAACCCGACCTCCGAAAACCTCTGTGCCTGGATCTGGGAACGATTGAAGCCGAAGCTCCCTCCGCTCGCGCGGGTGACGGTCCATGAGACCTGCGAGGCCCGATGTGAGTACGAGGGAGGATAAGGAGGAATGACGATGCCAGAAGTGAATGCCACATTCGATGGTCTCATACCCCAGATCTACGACCGCCACATGGGGCCCGTCCTATTCGAGCCCTATGCCGCCGATCTCGTAAATCGATTGAAGTCGCGCGGGCTTAACGATTTTCTTGAGATCGCGTGCGGCACCGGGATCGTGACGCGGGCAATCTTGGAGCGGCTCAAACCCCGCCCGCGGCTCGTCGCCACCGACTTGAACGAGCCGATGCTGAACTATGCGCGCTCGAAGTTTAAGGCGGAGCCTGGGCTGGAGTGGCGCCAGGCCGACGCGTCCGAGCTGCCGTTCCCCGATGCGTCCTTCGACGCGGTCGTCTGCCAGTTCGGCGTCATGTTCGTCCCCGACAAGCTCGCCGCGATGAAGGAGGCAAGGCGCGTGCTCCGGCCGGAAGGGGTCTTCGCCTTCAATGTTTGGGACCGGCTCGAGGAGAATGACCTGGCACGAACCGCGCACGAAACGATCGCCAAGTTTTTCCCGTTCGATCCGCCGCAGTTCTACACCATCCCGTTCGGCTTCCACGATCCGGATCTGATCCGATCCATGCTCGGCCAGGCGGGATTCGCCGACGTCAAGATCGAGAGCGTTCCGAAGGAGGCGAAGTCTACCTCGGCGGGGCATGCCGCAATCGGGCTCGTGCGCGGAAACCCGGTCGTGAACGCCATTCAGGAGCGGGGTGGGGTCGAGGTCGAAGCGGTGATCGCGGCGGTTGAGGAAGCGCTCCGCGCTAGCTACGGTGATTCGCCCCTCAAGGCCAAGATGCGGGCCCTGGTTGTGATCGCTTCTCCGGGCGGCCGATCGAAGTAACGGTCAGGTAAGGGCGCGCGCGGCGACCCGCTCGGCATCCTCGATGACGGAGCCGACGGAGACGCCGCGATACGCGTTCCCGGTGAGGTAGAGGCCGGTCAACCCGTCCAGCCCGCCCGCGATCGCGCCGATGAGCGCGCGGTGGCCGAGCGCGTACTGGGGGATGCTTTCCTCCTGGCGGATCACCCACGTCCGTTCCGGCCCGATCGCGAGTCCGAGCGTGCGGTCGAGCGCCTTCATCGCGAGCGCGACCAGATCGGCGTCGCTTCGGGCCAGGAGATCCGGCCGGTCGACGCCGCCCATCATGGCCCGCACGAGAATCCGTCCCTCCGGCGCGCGGTCGGCGAAGAGGTTCGACTCGAAGACCGCGCCCAGGATTTCCAGATCCTCGCCCGGCGCGACGAGAAAGCCGTAGCCGTCCGGTCTCCGGCGAAAGGCCTGAGGGTGGAAGGCGAGGGCCGCGACCGCCACACCCGCCGATTCGATGGTCGAGAGGCGCCGCGCGATCTCGGGATCGAGTTGGCGCAGGAGGGCGGCGGCGGCTTTCGGCGGTGTCGCGATGATCGCAGTGTCGGCCTCCACTCGCTCGCCGCTCGCGAGGCGGATGCGCCACCCCGAGCGCTGACCCTCGCCCGCCCTTTCGATCGAGAGAACCGGCGCGCTCGGGTGGAGCGCCGTTCCGGCGGAGTCGGTGAGCGCTCCGGCCAGACGGCCCATCCCGCCCCGAAGGCTCCAGAGCGAGCGGCCGCCCGGCTTCTTTTTCTCCCGCGCCATCGCAAGCAAGAGCGAGCGGTGCTTCCGTTCCATCTCCCGCATGACCGGAAACGCCGAGTCCAGAGAGAGCTTCGTCGCGTCCCCCGCGAAGATCCCGCGCACGGCGGCGCCGACCAGCGTGCGGGCGGCCTCGTCCCCGATGTGCCTCGCGGCGAACCCGAGAACCGTTTCCTCCCGCCCGACGCGGCGCGCCAGGATCGGCTCGGCGAGGACGCGGAGCTTCGCGCGGAGCGAGAGCGCTCCGAACGAGAGGAGCGCGGGAGGGGACGCCGGAAGCAGGTGGAGGGAGCCGCCGCTCGCGATGTAGCGCCGCGCCGCGTCCGGCGAAGCGGTCCTCCGCTCGGCGGCGAGGCTGAGGTCGTCCGTCAGGCGCGAGGCCGCTCCGTCGTCGCCCAGGATGCCGTTCGCGGCGCACTCGATCCGGTAGCCGCGGTCTTCGATCGTACGGATCCGCCCGCCGGCCCGCGACGAGGCTTCGTAGATTGCGAGGTCGAGCGGAATGCCCCGCCGGGCCGCCTCGTGTCGCAGGAAGTGGGCGGCGGCGAGGCCGGCGATGCCCGCGCCCACCACCGCGACCCGCATCAGGCGAGGCGGGGCTCGACCAGGTCGGCGAGCGCGTCCAGGAACGGCGGAAAGTCGTTCAGCGAATCGATCCGGCGAAAGTTCGTGATGCCCCGCGCGCGCGCTTGGTCGCCGTAGAGAAGATCGACTTCATAGAGCGTCTCCACGTGGTCCGAGACGAAGCTGATCGGAATCACGAGCACGTCCTTCACCCCCGACGCGGCAAGCTGATCGATGACCTCGCCCGTCGTTGGTCCGATCCATGGGACCGGGCCGACGCGGCTCTGGTACGCCAGCACATGGGGGAGCCCGGGGAGGCGGGCCAGGACCGCCTCCATCGTCGCCTGGATGTGGCCGCAGTAGAGGTCGCCGGCGTCGATGAAGTGCTGCGGAAGCCCGTGGGCGCTCACGAGGATCGTCGGCCTCGCGCCCTGCGGAAATCCCTCGAGCGCAGCCTGGGCGCGCAGGGCGAGCGCTTGGATGTATCCGGGGTGGTCGTACCAGCGGTCGATGATGTCGAGAGGGAGCCGCGTGCCCCTCCGTTTCATGGCGCGTTGAAGCTCCGCGACGCTCGAGCCGGTTGTTGCCACGGAGTAGTGAGGATAGAGCGTGAGCGCGAGCAGGCGGTCGACGCGGCTCCTTTCGAGCTCCTTCAGCGCGTCGTCGGTCGAGGGATTCCAGTAGCGCATCGCGAGCGCGAACTCGACAGCGTGTCCCCGGGTCCGAAGCCGCTCCACCAAGCCGCGCCCCTGGAGCGTGGTCCAGCAATTGATCGGGGAGCCGCCGCCGATCTTCCGGTAGTTCTCCTGGACCTCTTTGGTGCGGCCGTAGGCGATCATCCGGCCGATGATCGCCTGACCGATCGGGCCGCCGGGAAGCCGGAGGATCTCCCTGTCCTTGAAGAGACGCAGAAGAAACGGGCGAACCGCTTCCAGGCTGTCGGGGCCGCCCAGGTTGAGGAGGAGGATCCCGGTCTTCAGACGGTCCGCGAGAAGATGGGCTTCTCGCCCTCCCGCCCCTTGAGATACGCGTCGAACTCCATGCAGACGTTCCGCACGAAGAGCCGGCCCTTCTCCGTCACGTCGATGCTCGTGGGCGTGCGGACGACGAAGCCATGGGAGCCGGGTCCTTCGTCGAGCGCCTTCAGTGAGCCGGCGAAATAGTCGGCGAAATCGATTCCGTGCTCGCGCTCGACCGCCGGAATGTCCAAATGGAAGTTGCACATGATGCTCTGGATGACGCCCCGGCGGATTTCGTCGTCCCGGCTCCGCTCGAAGCCCCGCTCGATCGGAGGGAGGCCGCGATCGAGGGCGTCCTTGTAGCGGTTCAGCTTCTTCGTGTTCTGCGCGAACGCGCCGCCCAGATCGCCGATCGCCGACACGCCGAATCCGACGGTGTCCGAAGCGGGGTGGGTCGTGTAGCCCATGAAATTCCGGAAGAGCGTGCGCTCCCGCGCGGCGACCGCCAGGGAATCCGCCGTCAGCGCGAAATGATCCATCCCGATCTGCTGATAGCCGGCGCCCGTGAAGAGCTCGTGCGCGATACCGAAAAGCTCCAGCTTGACCTCGCGCGGCGGGAGATGTTCCAGATGAATCGCTTTCTGGTGCGCCTTGATCCACGGCACGAACGCGTAGGAGTAGCAGGCCACGCGATCGGGACGAAGCTCCAGCGCCTGCTCGATCGTCCGGCGAAAGCTCGTGGGGCTCTGGTGCGGCAGCCCGTAGATGAAGTCGAAGTTGATCGACTCGATCCCAAGCTCGCGAAGATAGAGGTGGAGGTCCCGCGTCTGCTCGAGCGTCTGGCGGCGATTCACAGCCTCCTGAACTTAGGGGTCGAAGTCCTGGACGCCCATCGAGATCCGGTTGAACCCGAGCTCGCGGAGGAGATCGGCCTGGCTCCGCGTCGTGACCCGCGGATCGACCTCGATCGCGATCTCGGCGCCCGGCTCGAACCGGAACCGGTCCGCCGTCGCGCGCCAGACCCGGCGCATCTGGTTCTCGGTCAGGTAGGTAGGCGTGCCGCCGCCCCAGTGGTACTGGACCACCCGCGTCCGCTTCCCCAGGCGCGCGCCCACGAGATCAATTTCCCGCTCCAGGTCGTCGAGGTAGGCGTCCGCCACGCCCGGCTTCTGCGTGATGATCACGTTACAGCCGCAGAAAGTGCAGCGCTCGCGGCAGAAGGGAAGGTGCACGTAGAGCGAAAGCGGTTCCTGGGCCGCGCGGGCCGCTTCGTCCAGCTTCTCGAGATATCGCTGGGGTGTGAACCCTTCGTGGAACTCGATCGCGGTCGGATAGGATGTGTAACGCGGCCCCGGCCGGTCGAATTTCGCGAGCAGGGCGGCGGTGATCTGGGCGGAGGCGCGGCTCACGCGACCCCTCCGGCCGGCGACCGGTAGCGCTTCACGGTGTCGACGAGGAGCTTCACGTTCTCGACCGGCGTATCCGGAAAGATGCCGTGGCCCAAGTTGAAGATGAAGCCGGGGCGGCCGCCGTTTTCGCGCAGGATCGCCTCGGCTTGGACCACGACCTCCTCGCCGGGCCCGAGGAGCACCGCCGGATCGAGGTTTCCCTGAACGGCCTGCGAATTGCCGAGGATCGCCCGAGCCTGCGCGAGTGACACCCGGTAATCCAAGCCGACCACGTCCGCGTCGATCGGGCGGAGCGCCTCGAGATGTCCCACCGACGGAGCGAGCGCGAAGTAGATCGACGGGGTCTCCTTCGGCAGCGCGCGGATCACGCGGTCCGCGGACGTCACGGCGGTCCGTGCGAACTCTGGAGGCGGGAGCCAGCCCGCTTGCGTGTCGAAGAGCATCACGGCACCGACCCCGGCCTCGATCTGAGCGCGCAGGTAGTCGATGGTCGCGATCGAAAGGATCTCCAGAAGCCCCGCGAACGCTTCTGGGTCGTGGGCCAGGAAGCCGCGCGTGCGCGCGAGATCGCGCGAGCCGCCTCCGTCGATGAGATAGGCCGCCATCGTGAACGGCGCGCCCGCGAATCCGATCACGGGCACCCGCCCATTCAGACGCTCGCGCGCGGCGCGGATCACCGGCTTGATGTGGGGCGTGCCCGCGGCCGCGCCCTCCCACTTGAGGCGCGCGATGTCTTCGCGGCGCTGAATCTGGAGGCCCAGGCGCGGGCCGGGATCGAATTCGATCGGCACTCCCATGCCGATCAACGGAACGAGGATGTCCTGAAAGATGATCGCCGCGTCGAAGCCGAACCGCTCGATCGGCTGCGCGGTCACCTCGGCGCAGACCTCCGGAATCCGGCAGACGTCGAGGAAGGAATGCTTCTCGCGCACGGCGCGGTATTCGGGGAGGTAGCGTCCTGCCTGGCGCATGAGCCAGATCGGGGCCTCGGTGAGCGGCTCGCCGCGGCACGCGCGCAGAAACGTGAAGGCCGGAGCCAGAGACGGGCCCTGCGTCACGTGAGTCCCTCCACCGCCTCGTCCGCCGCCTCGAGCGTCCGATCGATGTCCGCGTCGGTGTGGGCGTCGGAAAGAAACGCGCTCTCGAATGCCGACGGGGGTAGGTAGACGCCCCGCTCGAGCATGCCGTGGAAGAACCGGGCATAGCGGTCGCGGTCCGCCGTCCGCACCGAAGCGATCGAGGCGACGCGCGCGACGCCGAAGTAGATCGTCCACATCGATCCCACGGCGTTCACCGTCCCCGGAATACTCCGGCGCTGGAGGATCTCGCGGAGTCCCGCGGCGAGAAGGCCCGCGCGCGCCTCCGCGCGGCGGAAGATGCCCGCGTCGGCTTCCAGGGCCTGAAGCGTGGCGTTTCCCGCGGCCATCGCGAGCGGGTTTCCGGAATAGGTGCCGGCCTGATAGACCGGTCCCTCCGGCGCGATCCTCTTCATCAGATCCTTCCGCCCGCCGAACGCCGCCACCGGAAGTCCGCCGCCGATCACCTTCCCCAGCGTCACCAGGTCGGCCTTCACGCCATAGAGCTCCGCGGCCCCGCCCGGCGCCGCCCGAAATCCCGTCATCACCTCGTCGAAGATGAGGATCGAGTGGTGGCGGTCGCAGAGGGTTCGGAGTCCCGGCAGGAAGTCGGGCGCGGGCGGAATCACACCGTGGTTTCCGACCACCGGCTCCACAATGACCGCCGCGATCGCGCTTCCCTCGCGGTCGAAGTGCGCTTGAATCGAAGCGAGGTCGTTGAAGGTGCCGATCCGAGCCTCGGCGGCCGTCGATTCCGGAACGCCGGGCGAGTCGGGCGTTCCCAAGGTCGCGAGCCCCGACCCCGCTCGGATCAGGAACGGATCGGCGTGGCCGTGATAGCAGCCGTCCAGCTTGACGTAGAGGCTTCGCCTCGTGGCGGCCCGAGCCAGTCGGAGGGCCGTCATGGTGGCCTCGGTCCCGGAGGAGACGAAGCGAAGCCGTTCGGCGGCCGGATAGAAGCGCTGCACGCGGTCGGCGAGCTCGATCTCGAGCGGTGTGGTCGCCCCGTAGAGCATTCCGTCTCGGGCTTGCCGCTCGACCGCCTTTACCACATCGGGATGCGCGTGGCCCAGGAGGAGCGGCCCCCATCCGAGCACATAGTCGAGGAGCTGATTCCCGTCTGCGTCCCGCATGGTGGCGCCGCGCGCGGAAACGATGACCCGCGGCGTCCCGCCGACGCCCTGGAAGGCGCGGACGGGCGAATTCACGCCGCCGGGGAACAGCTCCTGGGCGCGGCGGTGGAGCGACTCGCTCGCCTCGGTCTTGGGAAGGGCGCGCGTCTCTTTCACTCGCCGCCCCTCCCGAGGGCCGGGGCCACCTCTTTGGCGAAGTACGTGAGGATCACGTCGGCTCCGGCGCGGCGGATCGACGTCAAGGTTTCCAGGGCGGCGCGCTCGCCGTCCAGCCAGCCGTTCTGGGCAGCCGCACGGATCATCGCGAACTCGCCGGAGACGCTGTAGGCGGCGACCGGAACGCCGAACCGGTCCTTCACGCGGCGTATTACGTCGAGGTAGGGGAGGGCCGGCTTCACCATGACCATGTCGGCCCCTTCCTCGAGGTCGAGCGCCACCTCGCGCAGCGCCTCGTCCGAGTTGGCCGGGTCCATCTGGTAGCCCCGGCGGTTCCCGAACTTCGGCGCCGATTCGGCAGCTTCACGGAAC
>JBGPMG010000005.1:0-35473 GCA_041486815.1 Candidatus Eiseniibacteriota bacterium
CGACGCACCGGATCGCGCTTGCTCTGGATCTCCCGGTTCAATATGGCGAGCGCGGCCGGCGTCCCCAACCACGCCATCGCGAGCGCCGCGTGAAGCCTCTCCTCTTCGTTCCCGGGGCTGAAGAGCCCACCGCGGGTGAGGATCGACTCGAGCTTGGGCACCAGGGTGTCGGACCCGCAGCGCCCGAGCGCCTCGAAGAACGCCTCGCGCTCGTTGGAGTCGCGTCTCATGAATTCGGGTCCCTGGATCACCCCTAGGATGCTCTGCGCCGCGCGGTCGTCGCGCTTCGCCGCCAGGGTCATGGCCGCCTGGATCCGGACTCCCGCGTCGGCGTCCTTGAAGGCCGACACGAGGTAGGCGCGGCTCGTGGGGCTCTCGATGTTGCCGAGCGCGCGGACCGCTTCCTTCCTTACCCGCACGTCCTCGTGATGGAGCGTCCGATCCAGCGCGCGCTCGACTCCCTGGTGGGCGATCCGGCCGAGGACGTAGACGATGTTCCGGATCACGTACCAGCGCGTGTCGCTCAACCGCTCGATCAGCACCTCGACGTCGTCCCGACAGGAGATCGCGAGGGACTCGCAAAGGGCACGCCGGTATCGGACCTGGTTGACTTGCCCGAGCAGATCGCAGATTGCCGGAGCGGCCGAGGAGCCCAGCTGCACGAGGAAATTGGTCAGTACGGCGGGATCGATGTCCGAGTGGGAATTGAGCGTCGGCGCCATCTGGCCCAGGAAGCTCGGCCGGCCGATCTCGCGGATTACCTGTTCGGCGATGCCCTGGAACTCAGCCTGCCCCTCCGCCTTCTTCGCCGCGATCGCGCGGAGCCGCGCGGTCAGCTCGTTCGCTCGGCCGATCGAGGCCTCCTCGATCGCGAGCTCGATGAACCTCTGGAATGCCGATGCGGAGTCCAGAAATCCGGCCGGCGTGTCCTCCGCGGCGAGGATTGTGGATACGATCTCGAGAACCTCGTCGGCAAGCCCACGCTGCTCCTCCTGGCGGATCTCCTCCTCGAGGGACGCGTTCTCTTCCTCGCTGAGGGCGAATTGGACGCCGATCGACTCGTCCCAAGTCGGCGACATCTCCACCTTCGGCACCCAATCGTCGGACCGCTCGGTGACCGGGTCGCCCGACCCGGCCGGCGGAGGTTCCTCATCTTCGACTCCGCGCGTGGGCCACGGGATCCCGCCCTCGTGCCCCTCCTGATCGTCCGCCTCATAGGGGACCTGCCCCGATTCCTCGGTCAGGTCCTCGAGGGAGATGTAGAGATACTCGATATGGCGGAAGTCCCGCTCCCAGAGGAGCGTGACGACGTCGTCCTGCACCTGGGCGGTCTCGACCGCGCGTCTCAAGACGTCGAGAAAGCCGCGAAGCTCGTGCGGCTCGAGACCCTCGCGGAACGTGATCTCGCGAACGCCGTCCCCGTAAAATCGAAACGCGAGCGATTCGTTCCGATCGGCATTGTGATAGACGGAGTAGTTCTCGTAGAGCAGATCGAACTGCTGCACGACGAGCGTGATGTCGCCCACTTCCTTCAAGCACGACCACGTCCGCGACTCCAGCTCCACTTGGAATTTGTGGAGCGTGGGGCTGTTCGCGGGATAGGTCCGGCCCGCCTTGATGGTCCGGATGAGGGCGGCGATCCAATCGGCGACGCGCTTTACGTCGAGCGCGAGCACCTGATCGCGGATCAAGTCGGATCGCTGGTCCGCGGTTCCCGACTTCCCGGATGTGGCCGGCTTCGCGGCGGGCGTGGGGGTGGTCATACAGCTTGAAAGTTCGGCTTTTTCCAGCCACACCTTGAGCGCTTTATGTCAGCGGCGGATCTCGACCTTTCGGCTGGAATCCTTGGTCGGAGAGGAAGTTCCGACGCCCAGGACGTGGGCTTCCCGGACGTTGTTGAGGACCCGGCGGTCGTGGGTCAAGAGGACCACCTGGATCTCGCTCGCGAGCTCCTCGAGCATCGCCAAGAGCAATCCGCGGCGCTCTTCGTCGAAGTGGGCGATCGGGTCGTCAAGGAGCAGTGGAAGCGGCTCGCGCGCTGCAAGTTCCCGAGCCAGCGCGGCCCGAAGGGCCAGGTAGAACGCGTCCCGCGTCCCGCGGCTCAGCGACTCGAGCGGGACGCTGTCGCGATCGGAGGTGCCCAGGGTGGGATGGAAGTCGGCATCGAGGCGCACCTTGGTGTAACGGCCGTTCGTCAGTCGGGAGAAGGTCGCCTCGGCATGGCTCGCCATTCGCCCGACGTGCTCCCGTTGGTAGGCCTGCACCGAATCGCGGAGCACCTCGAGCGCGAGGAGCAGTGCCGCCCGCTGCCGCTCCTCCCGCGCGAGCGTCTCCTCCTCGCCCCCGATCATCTCGTCGAGGGACTCGAGATTTTCCGCGTCGCCTTCCCCGCCGCCCGCTCTACGTAGGAACGCATCCAGCGCCTCCTGCTCTGCCTCGAGCTTCGTCCGGAGCGCCGTCGCCTCGCGTTTCAGTCTCTCCGCCGCTTCCGCTGCCTTGACGGGATCGTCGCGGAGCGGCGCCAGGAACGGGGACTGCTGAAGCAGGAGCTTCTCCTTGGAGCGCAAGCTCCCCACCGCCTCGTCGATCTCCTTCGACTCCGCCTCGAGGCGCTCGGGGGTCGGGAGCGAATGAAGCACGGCCGCGGCTTCCCGCCGCTCCTGGGTCGCGGCGCGGTAGCGCTTCACGTCCCCTAGCACCACCTCGGCCGTCCGCCCCGCGATGTACGGGTTCATGCGAATCTCGACTTCGTCGATCTCCTGGCTCAGCGTCCTGATGTTCTCCTCGAGGACGCGGATGTGGGCTTCGGCAAGCTCCCGCGAGCGCTGACCCCGGTTCCGTCCGCGGCGCCGACCGAACAGGAGCCCTAACCCGAACCCGACCGCCCCGGCGCCCCCGGCGGCCACCGGCTGCCGGAACGCGAACCACGCGCCCGCGCCGAGCAGCGCGGCCAGGATCAACCCGATTACAAAGGCGCCCGCGGCAGACTTCCGCGCCGGAGCGTCAATCGTGCGCCGTTCCTCCTCGGCCGACTTCTGGTGCCGGACGCGCTGGTTGCGGAGCATCCCCAGTCGCATGAGATCCCCCTCCACCTCGTCCGGCGCGTTCGCGAGGTAGCCGAGGGTCTCGGTGATCTTCCGGTCGATGTCCTGGACTTGAGTCCGCGCGCGGCGCGCGGTGACGAGCTCCTGACCGATCGCCGGCGCGCGCTTCAGGTGCTTGCGTTGCTCCTCCCGAAGCTGGAGCCACGACTCCAGGTCGGCACGGAGCTGTTCCTTCCCGGCGAGGTCCGCGCGGAAGTCCAGAAGCCGCGACTCGATCTCCTCCCGCTCCTTGTGCCGGGACTTGAGCTCGGTGAGGACGTACTCCGAGCGGCTCCGCCGGTCGCGAAGCGTCTGGATCCGCTCGATGCGGCTTTCGATCGAGCGATTCGTGCGCTTCCGCGAGCGGGCGTCGAACGGGTGCTCTCGCGTCAGGGAGTCGAGCCGCTCCAAGAGCGCATCCTGGATCTGCTGGTAGTCCGCCTCGACCGCGCCGGAGACGAGATGCCGCAGCTCGGGACTGACCTGGGTTTCGAGAGCGCTCTCATGGACGAACGACGATTCCCGGAAGAGACGGGCCTCCGTGAAGCCGAACCAGCCGCGGAGGAGCTCCTCGTACTGAATCTGCTCCGCGCTCCGCCCGCGCGGATTGGCGGCCCCGCGGAAGACCGTGGATTCCACCTCGTCGGAGCCCTCGCGGAGGCGCTCGACCTGGACCTGATGGGACTCGAATTCCCGCGTCACGCGGTACCGGCCCGAGAGGGTCGAGAACGTGACCGCCGCCTTGTGCCTGCCCCCACTCCAGGGGCGCGCCAGCTCTTCGGTCTCCAATGAAGCGAACCCAAAGAGGGTCGAGACGACCGCGGCAGCGAGCGACGACTTCCCGGACTCATTTGGCCCGATGAAGAGGTTGAGCCGCTTCGCTTCAAGGCTCGCGTCGAAGTGCGCCAGGGGGCCGAAGCCCTCGATCGTCACGCGTTCAATGCGCATGGCGTGGATTCTGGAATTCCGCGAGGCCGAGTCGGAGCGCGAGCGCGGCGGTCTCTCGCGCCAGTGGGTCGGCAGCCTTGTCGATCCGCTCGAGCATGCTCCGGACGAAGACGCCCCGCACGGTGGCTTCCTCCCGATACCGCTCGAGGAGGGAGGCGTTCACGACGTACGTAGCGTCCTCGATCTCGACGTGGAAAAAGCGGGGAGCGACCTTCTTCTGCAATCTCTCGGGATCGAAGACGAAGTCGGCGGGGCCTTCCAGGCGTACCCGCGCGATCTCGCGGTCGCCGGCAAATGCCAAAATGCGTCCCTCGAGCTGGGACTCTTCCCGGACCTCCGCGAGGTTCAGGTCGATGGTCGTGTCATGCACCGTCCGAACGTTCCACGGGGTCCGCTCGATCGAGATCGCGTCCCGGCTCAAGGTGGCGGTGACCAGGTAGCGCGGCCCGTTCTCTCCGAACTTCTTCCCTTCCAGGGTTCCGGGATAGATCGCGACCGATCCGCCTTCGCGGATCTCGGCGAAGTTGTGGAAGTGGCCCAGGGCGAGGTAGTGGAGGCCGGAGGCCGCGATCTCGGTTCGGCTGATCGGGAGGTCGATCGGGCGGATCTTCCAGGTCGGGCTATCTTGGAGCGCCGCGTGGAGGACTCCCACGTGGTAGTCCGCGAGCCCAACCGGCCGAAACTCTCCGAGGGGGCGGACGCAGACAGCAGGGTCATAGGCGATCCCGTAGGTCTGGATCGACTCGCCACCGATCGTGAGATGCGGCCCTGGCTCGAGGGTCGGGGACAGAAAGACGTGCGCGCTCTTCGGCAGCCGGAGGCGCCGGAAGATCGACCGCCGGTAGGACGGCGAGTCATGCGTCCCGGGAACGATCAGGGTGGGCAGGCCGGCCTTATCGAGCCGGTCGAACGCGGCCTCGACCTGGTAGACCAGGCCCTCGTCGGGATCGTGGGTATCGAAGAGATCTCCCGCGATCGCCACGATATCGACCGGCTTCGGATCGGCCGCGGCGTGCTCTACGGCCCGCAGGAACGCCGACAGAAAGTCACGCGCGCGTTCCTCCCCCCGGTCCCCCATGGAGGGAAACGAGGCGCCGATGTGAAGATCGGCCAGGTGCAGGATGCGAATGCTCATCGAGACTCCCTCCGCTTCATGCGGCGCAAATCCCGCAGCGCTTCCCGGTGCGCCCGGAACGCGATCGGCCGCGGGAGCCGATCGAGCGCAAAGAACGCCACCTCGCTCGCGTCGTCGCCGGCTTGGAGCCGGCCGCCGACTTCCTTCGCGAGATAGAGGATCAAGACCGCGCGCGTGCGCGGATCATCGCGCCCCGCGTAGACTCCAAATAGGCTCGAGAGCCGCACCCTGAGGCCCGTCTCTTCCTTCGCTTCGCGAACGGCCGTGGACTCCGGGTGCTCCCCGTATTCCATGAAGCCCGCGGGAATCCCCCACGAGCCAAGGCGCGGCTCATGCGCCCTCTTCGCGAGCAGGACCCGGCCGTTTCGCATCACGATCACCCCGCACGCGGGGACCGGATTCCGATATGCGATGAAGCCGCACTCGGGACACGCCATCCGGGCGACGCCGTGCTCGCGGATCGGCCGAAGAGCGGCGCCGCAAACCATGCAGAACCGAGGCTTCGGCCGGCTGGGTCGCGTCCCAGAGGCCGCGGTATTCCCCACAACCCGGCCCCGCGCAACTCCGCCTTGCCCCTTGCGCTTGGCGCCCATTAGGCTCCCCAAGGGAGTTCGCGGGGCGGGTACACTCCTGTCCTACGAGCCATCGGCTTGAAGGGTCCCGTACTCAAGTGGAAATAGCCCGGAGAAGGAGAGCCTCAACGCGTTCTGCCCGCCCCGGGCGGGACGGCCCTGCGCCCCCAGCCCCCAGCGAAGGGCCATTGATCGGGGCTCACATGAGCGTGGCGGGCGGCATGGCGACGGCGATCGAGCGCGCGCTCAAGGTTCGCGCGAGAGCGCTTCAAGTATTCACCAAGAGTCCGAATCAGTGGAAAGGGAGGCGACTCGCGAGCCGGGAGGTCGCGGCCTTTCGAGAACGCCTGGAGGCGAGCGGGCTCAAGTTCGTGGCAGCCCACGATTCCTACCTGATCAATCTCGCCTCCGCGCGGGAGGCCCTCCGCAAACGCTCGATTCGCGGCCTCGCCGACGAGTTGAGCCGCTGCGAGGCGCTCGCGATTCCCTACCTCGTCGTCCATCCGGGGGCGCACGGGGGGCACGGAGTCCGGGACGGATGCGACCGCGTGGCGGAGTCTTTGGATCGGGCGCGGGAAACCGCGCCCACTCCATCCGTGACGGTGCTGCTCGAATCGGTGGCGGGGCAGGGGACGACGTTGGGCCGGCGTTTCGAGGAGCTGGCGCGAATGCGGGAGGGAGTCGCGAGGCGGAACCTGGTCCAGTTCTGCCTCGATACGTGCCACGTCCATGCGGCGGGCTACGATCTCGCGAGCGAGCGCGGGTGGGAGGAGACCTTCTCGGAGTTCGACGCCATCCTGGGGCTCGAGAACCTCCGCCTGTTCCACGTGAATGATTCGAAAAACGAGCGGGGCAGCCGCGTCGACAGACACGAGCATATCGGAAAGGGGCGCCTGGGCGTGGAACCGTTCGCGCGGATCATGCGCGATCCCAGATTCCGCGCGGTCGCGAAGATTCTGGAGACCCCGAAAGGGAGCGACGGCGTCGTGATGGACCGGAGAAATCTGGCGCTACTGAGAAGGCTGGCCGAGGAGACGCCGGCCCCTTCGCGCAGCCGATCCCTGACGGAGCCTCCGCCGGGGATTCAGTAGCTGCGCTCGTCCTCCTCCTCGTCGTCCTCCACTTCCTCGGCCGCGTCCTCCAGCCCACGCTCCTCTTCGTACTCCAACATGAAGTACTCGCGGAAGGGATCAACCAGATCGTTGAAGGCTTTGTGGGGCGACGCCACTCCGTACTCGCGGAGCTTGTCACAGATCTCCCCGATCAAGGCGTCCATCCGGGCCGAAAGATTGGTCTCCGCGATGAGGCGTTCAACGATTTCCTTGTCCTGGTCGTTCGGGCTCATGGATGTCGCTCCTCTGGGTGGGTCCCGCGATCGAGCCGAGGGTCCCGGGCCTGACGCCGATGCCCCCGGACGCCCATCATTATATCAAACCCCGGGGCCGCATATTGGAGCCGCCGCTGGGGGCAGCGGGGGGGCGCAGGTTGGCGGCCCTATCTGATCGTCCAAGGGCCGGTTATGGCGGGGTCGCTTGACAAGGGGAGGCCCACCGCCGACGATCCGCCCCCGTGAGCCCAGATTCCGAGTCCCCTTCCGATCCCCAGCCGCCCCCGCGCCGCGACGAGAGCCCCTCGCGGGATCCCTCCACGCGGCCGGGCAGGTCCTCCGACGTGAGGGGCGTCGCGCGCTCCGCCGGAATCATATCCGCCGCCACGTTCCTGAGCCGCGTGCTCGGGCTGGTTCGCGAGCAGGTCTTCGCGGCGCAGTTCGGAGCCGGCTTCGCGGTCGACGCGTTCCAGGTCGCCTTCCGGATCCCCAACCTGCTCCGCGACCTCTTCGCCGAGGGAGCGATGAGCGCCGCGTTTGTCCCGACGTTGTCCCGGGCGCAGGAGCGGGCCGGCCCGGACGCGGCCCTCCGGTTGACCAACCTCGTGATCAATTTCCTCCTGGTCGTGGTCTCCGCGATCTGCCTGATCGGAATCCTCGCAGCGCCGTGGATCGTGCGCCTGCTCGCGCCGGGATTCGCCTCCATTCCCGGGAAGCTCGAGCTGACCACGTTGATGACGCGGATCATGACGCCGTTTCTGGTCCTGGTCTCGACCGCGGCGGCCGTGATGGGGTTCCTCAACACGCGGCGTGTCTTCTTCATTCCGGCCGTCGCGCCCGCGATGCTCAATCTTGCGCTCATCGCGGCCGGCTTCCTGATCGCGCCGCTCTGTCCTCGGTTTGGGCTCGAGCCGATCGTGGGGATGGCGGTCGGCGCGCTGCTCGGCGGGCTGGGGCAGCTCTTGATCCAAGTCCCGGCGCTCCGCGCGCAGGGCTATCGCTGGCGGCCGGTCGTCTCGTTCCGGGACCCGGACGTCCTTAGGATGGTGTCGCTCATGACTCCCGCCGCGGTCGGGATCGCCGCCGTTCAGGTGAACAATTTCGTGAGCACGTTTCTCGCCTCGATGCTGGTCGAAGGGAGCGTCTCCTGGCTCAACTACGCCTATCGGTTGATGCAGCTCCCGATCGGCCTCTTCGGGGTCGCCGTCGCGACGGTGACTTTGGCCGAGGTCGCGCGCCACGCCGCACAAAAGAACATCACCGGTTTGAAGGAGACGCTCTCGTTCTCGCTCCGCCTGGTCCTTCTGCTCACCCTGCCTGCGACGATGGTCCTTGTCGCGCTGGCTCGGCCGATCGTCGCGCTCCTGTATCAACACGGACGATTCGGCGCGTCGGACACGATCGAAACCGCGAAGGCATTGTGGGGCTACGCCGTCGGCCTGGCGGCGTTCTCGGCAGTCCGGGTGATGGTTCCGGCCTACTACTCCCTCGGCATGGCGCGCATCCCGGTGACGATTTCATTCATCTCGATCGGCGTCACGGTCGGGCTCAACTTTCTCCTCATGGGACCGATGCGGCACGCGGGCCTCGCGCTCGCGACGTCGATGGGATCGGTGCTCAACTTCGCGCTCCTGTTTTGGATGCTCCGCTCCCGGATCGGCGGAATCGGAGGACGGACGCTCGCGCTCGCCGCGGCGAAGATCCTGACGGCCGCCGTTCTCGCGGGCGGCGCCGCCTGGCTCACCGCCGGCGCGGTCGAGAGCCGGGCGGGCCTCGAGAGCCTTCCGGCGCGCCTCGCGGTCGTGGGGGCGGGGCTGGCGGCCGCGGCGGTCGTCTTCGTGGGCGCGGCGACGATTCTTCGCGTGGAGGAGCTACAGCGACTGCTCGGCCGGCTTCGCAGGACCTAGCCGAGGCGGGGCGCCCGAAGCACCCGGATCATTTCAAGAGCATCATCCGCCGGGTCGCGTCGTATTCGTGTTCCCCCTCTACCCGGATCTGGCAGAAATAGACGCCCGACGGAACCTGGCGTCCGCGCGAATCCCGGCCATCCCACAGGATGTGGTATTCGCCCTCGGGCAGGAGACCCATGACCCATTCGCGCGCAAGGCGCCCGTCCACTCCGTAGACTCGAACCGTCGCCGATCCCGGCGCCGGCAGGTCGAAGCGGATCGTCGTGGCCGGATTGAACGGGTTGGGCGCGTTTTGATGGAGCGCGAACACGCCAGGCGCTGCCGGATCCTTTCCATGGTCCCGCGAGGGAACGACATGGACCGTCCGCGTTCCCACGAACCAGATCTGATCTTCGATTTCCCCGCTGATCGGGACGTTTACCCGCTTCCCCTCGGGCAGCGCCGCCAGCACCGCCGCGCGATCGAACCGGAGGCGGAGGTCCGGGATGCTGTTCCGATTGAAGTCCCCGATCCGGACCGACCGCTCATCGCAGGGGACCGTTCCCAGGAGCTTGACCGTGGACAACACGACCTTCGTCGGGTCATACCCGCGTGGAAGCTCGACCGTCGCGATGATCCAGGGGCCGTCGCGCAATCGATTGATTGGATCCGGATCCAACTCGAACGCCGTCACGTCGATCGAGCCGACATGGAAGACAAATTCCTCCGGGGCGGTTCGCGCCACGGGATCATTGCTTGAGAACGGCGCGGTCGCGTTGTAGTCCCCCGCCGTCAGGGTCCGCGCCTCGAACGTGACGGCGAGCGTCGTATCGCGGCCCGGCGCCAGGGCGCCGGAGGCGGGGGCAATGGAGATCCACGGAGGCAGGAGGGACTCCGGCGGGGCGCTCCATTGGAGCGTGCCTCCGCCCGTGTTCCGGACGTGGAGCACCTTCTGCCGGTGATCGCCGGGAAGTGACGCGGTCACAAGCCGCGCCGGATCGATGGCGATGCGAGGCGGCTCGAGCGCGGTGCCGAAGAGCACGAGGGTCGCGATCCCCTCGTCGGGATCGTCGCTCTCGATCGTCAAGATGCCGGAGACCGTGCCAGGAGCCGCGGGCAGGAATTGGACTTCCACCTCGCGCTCTTCACCGGGATTCAGGGTGAACGGCGCGCCGTCCACGTTGAAGATGGCCTCCGGCGCCGCGGTCATCCGCGCGACGTGGAGCGGCGTGGAGCCGTCGTTCCTGATCTGGAATGGCTGCGTTTCGACCGCTCCGACGAAAATGTTGAGGAACGAGAGCGATCGGGTTCCTACGGTGATGTCGGGCGCTCCGCGCACGCTCAAACGAGTCGGGATCGACAGAGATGACTCGTCGGGATCGTTGCTTTGAATTCTCACGGAGCCGTCGTAGTCGCCGTCTCCCAGGCTGGCGGCGGCGAAATGGACGGCCACCGGCATGCTTTGCCCTGGGCCGAGCTTGCCGAACAGGGGCGAGACGGTGAGCCACCGCGGCGCCGCCGAGATCCGCACCGCCAGGCCGTCGTGGACGTAGCTGTGGTTGAAGACCACGGTGAAGCCGTCGTCCCGCGATACGTTCTGCATCCCGATCGTCGCGCCGTTCAACGGATTCCCCATGGAGCTGTACTGATAGATGATCGTGCCGTCCCTCTGGAGAATCGCCTGGAACGTGTACGGACCGCCGCCGCCGTAGTGCTCGACGTTCGTCCACTGCACGATGAGCCGCGCCCCGTCGCTGTACGAATAGGCCGCCGAGCCGGGGACGAAGAACAGATCGTCCCAGAACGGCGCCACCATGTTGTCCGGCCCAAACGGCGCCGGGAGCGGTTGATTTACGAAATCGGAGCCGCCGAATGTGAAGCTGAGATAGCCGTTCGTGCACACACGGACGAAGTCATAGATGTTATCGAAGTAGGGGAACGTGAATCCGATCGGCACAAAGAAGGAAACGTTCTCGTCGCCGGTGAGCGGGATCCGCTCCCCGATCGTGCTGATGTCCATCCAGGAAAAGACGGGCCCACCCGGCTGGTCGCTGTCGATCCAGGTGTGTCCGAACCGATCGGGCCCGCCTCTCCCGTCAACAACCGGATCCCCCACGCGCGGATCGGAATCCCCTTTCGCGAGGACGACCGACGGCTGCGGGGACGCGATCGGCGGTGGCGGCGCGGATTCAACCGTGAAGTCGAGGGTGCCCACGGTCGCCGTATTCCGGATCGTGATCGTCTGATCGGAAGATTGCCCCGTCAGGAGCGACTGCGCGAGCGACGAAGGGGAGACGTCGATGTCGGGCGGGCCGGGCGTCAGGCCGCTCCCGAGATTCGAGATCAGTGACGAATTGCCGAACTCATCGATCGCCTTGACGGCGACGTAGTAGGTCGCGCCGAACGCGAGCCCGGAAAGAACGACCTCTTCGGCGCTCCCCGAGGGCTTTGGGAGCGGCACCGCCAAAGCCGGAGTGGCGGCGGCGAAATTGCCCTCGTCGATCGGGATGGTGGCGTACCGGACGTCATAGCGGCTCGCGGTACCTTGGCGGTGATCGTCTCCAGTGGCCGTCCACCGGAGGGTGATGCGGTTCGACTCGGTCGCGGCGACCACGAGATCCAAGATCGGGTCCGGGGGAATCGTGTCGGCGCCGGCGAGCATCCGGACCAGATTCAGGCGGCCGCCCGAGGACACCAGCCCCGCGAGGGCGGGGATCGCGTCCGCTGAATTCGAGAGGACCGCCTTCATCGTCGGGATGGACATTCCCGGAAACCTCGCCGCCAGGAGGGCCAGCGCGCCCGAGACGTGCGGAGCGGCCATCGAAGTGCCGTTGAAGGAGGCGTACGTGCCGCCCGGAAACGTGCTCCAGATGTTCGAGCCGGGCGCGGCGATGGAGACGGTCTCCCGCCCGAAATTGGAGAACCCCGACAGCTCGTCCTGATCGGTCGAGGCCGCCACCGCGACCATGTTGGGCACCGTGAAGCTCGCGGGGTAATGGGGAAACTGGTCGAGGCTCAGGCCGTCATTTCCAGCCGCGGCCACGCAGATGATCCCCGCGGCGTTCGCGTCTTCGATCGCGAGCTGAAGCGCCTCCGAAAACTCTTCGCCGCCCCAGCTCATGTTAAGGATTCGCGCCCCATTTTGGATCGCGTATTCGACGCACTCGACCGCGTCCGCCGTCGAGCCTGTACCGGTCGCATCGAGGAATTTGAGCGGCAGAATTCTCGCGTGCCACGCAATGCCCGCGACCCCGATTCCGTTGTTTCCGATCGCGGCCACCGTGCCGGAAACGTGCGTGCCGTGGCCGCTGTCGTCCGACGGATCGGGATCGGAGTTTACGAAATCGTAGCCGTGGACGTCGTCCACGAGGCCGTTCCCATCGTCGTCGATTCCGTTTCCGGGGATCTCGTTCGGGTTCGTCCAGATGTTGGCCGCGAGATCGGGGTGGGTGATATCGGTGCCGGTGTCGATGATCGCGACCACGACGTCGGGGGAGCCGGTCTCGAGATCCCAGGCGGCAGGCGCGTGGATGTCGGCTCCCGGGAGCCCGCCGGTTTGGCCCGAGTTGAGGAGTCCCCATTGCTGGTCGAAGAGGGGATCGTTTGGAGCGGCGTCGGCGTGGAGGACCCAGTTCGGCTCGATGAAGTCGACGGCGGGATGCCCCCGGTAGCGCTTCACCGCGTCGAGAACTCCTCGGCGCGTGATCCGCTGTTCCTCGGCCTGGATCCTCCCGAAGCGCTTCACGCGCGTAGCGCCCAGATCGTCCATGACGGCGCGGATGTCGGAGGCGCTGGCCCCCGGCTTGAACTTGATGAGGACCTCGCCGGCCACCATCGATGTCGCCGCCAGTGCGGTGTGGAAGGAGGCGAGCCCAGCCCACAGGAGGGCGCCGGCCAACGCGGTGCGGAGAGCGCGCGATCGATGCGTCGACATGGGTGCCTAGGATCCACCGCTACCGGGCAAGAGGGAGATTTAAGGGTACCGCGCTGGGACGCTGAAATCGAGTGAGAACGGCGCTGGAGCGGGCGTATTCTGGCGGCGTGAACCGGCGCGTCTCCTTGGTCTGCCTCGACGTGGACGGGACGCTGACCGACGGGGTGGGCGGCCCTGCGCTCCCCGGCGCGGCCGACGCGATGCGGCGCCTCCGCGCGGCCATGCCGGTCCGCCTGGTCTCGAACACCACGAGCGTGCCTCACGCCTCGCTCGCGCGGCATCTCATCGGCCTGGGGCTATTGGACGAGGGTTCGGCCCTTTGGACGCCGGCAACCGTGGCGCGCCGGGTCTTGCCCGGGCGCGGGCACGACGCAGGAATTCTCCTCGTGGAGGAGGCGGCCCGCGCGGACTACGCGTGGTTTCGTGAAACCTCCACCGGCCCAGCCGTCGTCCTCGCGACCGAGGGGCATGGATTTCGGGTGGCCGACCTCCAGCCCGCGGTCCGCAGGCTGCTCGAAGGCGACGCCCTCTACGCGCTCCAGCGAAACCGCTACTTCAAGAAAGGCGGCGAGCTCGTGACTGACATCGGGCCGCTGGCCGCCTTCCTCACGTACGCCTCGGGGCGCGAGGCGATGACGCTCGGAAAGCCCTCGCCGCTCCTCTACGATGCCGTGGCCCAGGAGGTCGGAGCCTCCCGCGCGGAGATCGTGATGGTCGGAGACGACGCGGAGTTCGACGTGTCGGCAAGCGTCGCGCTCGGGATGCAGGGGGTGTTGGTGAAAACCGGTAAGTACCGCCAAGGCGACGAGGGGCGCTTCAAGCCGGCGCCCACCGCGGTGCTCGAAAGCGTGAGCGACCTCCCGCGCTGGCTGGGGATCGACTAGACCGGCGGCCGCCGAGGGCGGCTTGAGAGAGAGATAGGCGCCCGGCGCCTATTGCCAGGGTGGCGTTTTGAGGGCGCCGGGCCGGCTACGCCCAGGGCGGCGTGAGCCCGAATGCGTGCAGCTTCGCCTCGATTTCCTTTCGCTCGCGGTTGGGGGTGAGGCCTCCCTCCTTGCTTGGATTCAGGAGGCCTCTCTCCGCGGCGATGGTGCGCGCACGCTCCGGGGAGCCGGCGGTGATGGCGCTTACGATCTCGAATTCGATCCGCGAGAGCGGAAGGGCGTGTCGGCGGTAGTCAAGGAACGCCTCCCAGACAACCGGCACCCACTGAGCGACGATCTCCTCACCGATGACCTTCGAATAGGCGCGAATCTCATGCTGCGCGTGTTCGTCCATGCGAAGGCTCAGGAAATGCAGGAGGTTTTGCAGGTCGATCTTCCAATAAGCCTCGGTGTAGGTGGACAGCGGGAGGTCCTTTCTCGCCTGTTCGCGAGCAACCCCGGCTTCGAGGCGCGCCTCGTACACCTCCCGCGACTTTTCCTGCAGTTCCTGCTCCGCCGCTGAAAGTTGTGCCCCGACGTCCGCAGGCAGTTGACCGCTGCTTCCCTGCCGGTTCCCGGTCGACTGCGTCCGCCACTCGTCCGGCGCGGTCCGCTGTGCGGCGTCGATGGCAACGGAATAGCGCGTCGAGTACTCGTTCACGCTGGCGGTGCGGTGGCGGATCCACTGCCGCCACGTATCCATGGGCACGCGCACGTGAAACTTGATCTCGCACATCTCGAACGGAGTGGTGTGTTGGTGACGCATGAGGTACCGAATGAGGCCGCGATCTTCTTGCACCCGTCTGGTGCCGACCCCGTAGGAAATCCGCGCGGCGCGCACGACCGCCTCGTCATCTCCCATGTAATCGATCACGCGGACAAACCCGTCATCGAGTACGGGGAAGGGTCGCCCGAGGATCGCGTCCATCGCGGGAACCGTTGGCCGCGGCAGCCGCACCGGGACCTCTCGCGCATTCGTCTCAGGCACGACCGAGGAGTCGCCCGCTGAATCGGATCTGGAGTCCGGGGGCTTTGCTGGTAGCTTCACGCCCATTCGCTACTTGACCGCGCTGCGTAGCGAGTCGACGTACGCGTCGATCTTCCCCTTCTCGTACCAGCGGGTGCTGACGTAGCGGGCGTAGATCATGAATTCGGGCGGTCGGAGAAAGCCGCCCATTCCGCCCAGAAGCTCCGCGTCGGGCTTCAAGAAGTAGGTCGCGGGATAACCGGTGACCCCCACCACGCGGGCAAACTGACGCTCCGTCAATTCCCTCCCACGCCATTTGAGTTTCGCGGACGATTCGCCGTTCACCTTCGCGAGAACGAAGTTGTCGCGGAGGTACGCCGCGACCTCGGGGTCGCCGTAGGTCTGCTGTTCCATGATCCGGCACCAGCCGCACCAGACCGTGTAGATGTCGACGATGACGTGCTTCTTCTGGTCCTTGGCGCGCGCGGTAGCGGCGTCGAACGCAAGCCACTCGAGCTTCTCTCCGTTCTTGGGAACTTCACCTTTCGCGGCGGACTCAGGTGGCATCGCGGCCGCCCGGAACGGGTTCGACACGGCCAGGAGGCTCAGGGCGGCGAGGAGGGCGAGGTGCTTTCTCATGAGAGCCTAAGTCCTTGTCATTATGAGGATTGGAGGCCTCGTTCCAGAGTGAGCGGGGAACGGCATCCAGCTACCAAGGATATCACCGCGATCTACCCCGCACCAGCGTGCATTTCTTCTGATTCCGCTCGACGGCGGCTTGCTCCAGCCACCTGGAACCACGCGATCGGCACGGCGAGGAGCAAGAACCCGAACGAGAGCCACGGAATCGCGCCAGGGCCAAATCGGTCGGCGAGCAGGCCGCCGGTCACAGGGCCAACGATCGTCGCGAGCGCGTACGTCCCGCTCAGAACGCCGAGCCCCCCCGCCCGTTGTGCCGCCCTGGAATATTCGCTCGCGAGCGCATTCGCGCTCACGTTCACCAAGCTGTATAGGGGAAGCGCGTAGAACGCCCCGAAGACGACGGCGTCGCGTGTGAGGGCCATCCCGAGGTACATCACCACGTAGAGCGTGATCCCGGCCGCGAGGACGAGCCGGCCGCCGAAGCGGCGGATGAGAGGGCCTACGTAAAGGAACGAGACGATGCCCAGGAGGCTGGACGCGGCGAGCGCGTAGCGAATCGTCCGGATGTCGGCGCCCAACCGCTCGAACATATAGATGGAGAAGAAGCCCCAAGCGGCGTAATTCCCCGCGACGAAGAAAAACGCGAGGAAGCAAAGTCCGAGAAGACGGGGGTTTTCATAGAGCGATGCCAGATCAGCGGCCAGGCCTTGAAGCCACCCCCGCCGCCCCGTCGGCGCGAGCGGCTCACGTCTCTCGTCACGGAGAAAAGCCGCGGAGAGGAGCGCGTGCGCCGCGAGGAGCGCGGAGCAGGTCCAGAGAGCTGTGTGCATCCCCGCCGCGATCCCCCCCTCAAGGAGCCAACCCGCGCAGAAGCTCCCGAGGAACCACCCCACGCTCTGGGCCATCAGGACGTAGGCGAGAGCCTGCTCCTTCCGCTCCGGCCGGCGCAGCGTCACGTACGTCTTGAGAGAGGGCGCGAGCGTCCCGTAGAGAAGGGAGGCGGCGCCCACATAGGCCATCATCCCGAAGCCTTCCCGGAACGCGGGAATCATTCCGAGCGCCGCCGCGTACCCGAGGAGCCCCACGAGGATCATCGGCTTGAGCCTTCCCGTGACGTCCGAAAGGCCGCCCCAGAAATTGCCCGCGATCATGGTCCCGAGCGCCGGGACCGCCACCAAGAGCGCCACGGTGGAATACGACGTTCCGCCGAGCGCGCGCCGGACGTAGAGCGGCAGGTAGCCCTGAATCAGGGTGAGCGAGAGGCCTTCGAGGAGCGCGGCGGCCAGAATGAGCGGCGGCATGAGGCGGCCGACCCTAACATTTCCTCGGTACCGAGGGTATGGGAACGGCCCAAGAGGAGGCGGTAAGGTAGTCACCGGGGAGGAGATGCGGGAGGGTGGCCATCTTCTGGCGACCTTTTACGGCGTCTGGTAGTATTGCTTGTTGGGGCTGCGGGCCCCGAGGCCTTCCGAACCGTTTGGCCAAAACGCACTATCCCCGCTCCCGCGGGTGGAGGCAATGCAACTATGAAGAGCCGTCCGTTCTTCCGCGCTGCCGCCGCGATCGTCGCGGCCGCGGCACTCCCGATCGTCTTCTTCTCACTCAACGGCTGCGGCAAGAGCGGAGCGGCCAAGACTGAGACCGTTCAGGCCGCCGCCGCCGAGACCCCGATCAATTTCAAGATCGGCATCATGACCGGCACGGTCTCGCAGGGTGAGGACGAGTTCCGCGCCGCGCAGATGATCATCAAGAAGTACGGCGCCGACCACGTGAAGCACGTGATCTACCCCGACAACTTCATGAACGAGCAGGAGACGGTCATATCGCAGCTCGTCGGTCTTTCCGACGATCCTGACGTCAAGGTGATCATCGTCGGGCAGGCGGTGCCAGGCTCGATCCCGGCAGCCCGCAAGATCCGCGAGAAGCGACCCGACATCAAGATCGCCTTCATCGAGGCGCACGAAGATCCGGCCATGGTGAACAAGGCGGTCGATCTTTCGATCCAGCCCGACCAGCTCGCCCGCGGACGGACGATCGTCGGGGTCGCGAAGTCGATGGGCGTCACCGACCTGATTCACTATTCCTTCCCGCGCCACATGTCCCAGGAGCTTCTCGCGCGGCGGCGCGACATCATGAAGACCGCCGCGACCGAGGCTGGGATCCGCTTTCACTTCGTGACGGCGCCCGATCCGATGGGCGAGGGCGGCTTGAACGCGACCCAGCAGTTCGTGCTGGAGGACGTCCCGCGGGAGCTCAAGACCTACGGTCCCAAGACCGCGTTCTTCTCGACCAACTGCGGCATGATGGATCCGATGATCAAGGCCGTCGTGACGAACGGCGGATACATTCCGGAGCAGTGCTGCCCCAGCCCGACCCACGGATATCCGACGGCGCTGGGCATCGCGATTCCCGCCGACAAGGCGGGCGACATGGAATACATCAACGCGGAGAACAAGCGCGTGATCGCGGAGCACCACATGACCGGCCACTTCGCCACCTGGCCGGTGCCCGAGGTGATGCTCTCGATCCGGGCGATGACCGATCTGATGGTCGACTCCGTCGAGGGCAAAGCCGACTACAAGGATGAAGCCCAGGTGAAGGCCTACATGGAGCGGTTGGCCAAGGTCCCGATCACGCTGAGCAAGTACGACGAAGCCAAGGGCAACTCGTACCTGTTCCTTGTCAGCAACATCTACTACTAAGAGCAGCGCACCCGCCCTCGAACTCCGCGACGTCACCAAGGAGTTCGAGGGCAATCGCGTCTTGAAGGGCGTTTCCCTGTCGGTCGCCGCCGGGGAGATCCACGCCCTGGTCGGCGAGAACGGCGCCGGCAAGTCGACGCTGATGAACATCCTCTTCGGCATGCCGGTCATCCACGAGACCGGCGGCTACGGAGGGGAGGTCCTGCTCGGAGGCGAGGCCGTTCGCTTCCGAAGCCCCGCCGAAGCGATGGTCGCCGGAATCGGGATGGTCCACCAGGAGTTCATGCTCCTCCCCGGATTCCGCGTCGCCGAGAACATCAAGCTTAACCGCGAGCCCGCGCGCCCCACGCTCCTTACTCCCCTTTTCGGGCACGGCCTCGACGCCCTCGACATCCCGCGCATGCGCCGCGACGCGCGGAACGCGCTCGACCGCGTCGGACTCGGGATCGACGAATGGCTCCCGGTCGCGGGCCTCCCCGTGGGCCACATGCAGTTCGTGGAGATCGCGCGCGAAATAGACAAGGAGCGGCTCAAGCTCCTCATCTTCGACGAGCCGACGGCGGTCCTGACCGAGACCGAAGCCGATCGCCTCTTGGAAGCAATGCGGGGCTTCGCGGCGCGCGGCGTGGCGGTCCTCTTCATCACCCACCGGTTGGACGAGGTGCGCGCGGTCGCGAACCGCGCCACCGTGCTCCGCGACGGCGAAATCGTCGGGCAGCTCGACCCGAAGACCACGCCCGTCACGCGCATCGCCGAGCTCATGGTCGGGCGCCCCGCCGCCGCGGCCGCGCGCCGGCGGGCGTTCGACGCCGCGGGCGAGGCTGCGCTCTCGGTCAAGAATCTGGAAGTCGACATGCCGGGCGAACCGGTCCACGACGTCTCGCTCACGGTGAAGCGGGGCGAGATCTTGGGAATCGGCGGTCTCGCGGGGCAGGGAAAGCTGGGGATCGCGAACGGAATCATGGGTCTCTATCGCGCCTCAGGAAAGGTACTCCTCCACGGCGACCCGTTCCCGCTGAACGAGCCTCGAAAGGCACTGGAGAGCGGCCTGGCGTTCGTTTCCGAGGATCGGCGCGGCGTGGGGCTTCTGGGAGAGGAGAGCGTGGAGCTCAACATGGCGCTCGCCGCACTGGAAGCCCAGGGACGCTTCCTCCGCCCGTTCCCGATTCGCGCGCTCCGCCCCCTCGACCAGAAGGCGCTCCGCCGTCACGCGCTCGACATGATCGCGCGGCTCGACATCCGCACGACGGGGCCGACGCAGCAGGTAAGGCGCCTCTCCGGCGGCAACCAGCAGAAAGTCTGTTTGGCGCGCGCCATGACGTTGGAGCCAGAGCTCCTCTTTGTGTCGGAGCCGACGCGCGGCATCGACGTGGGCGCGAAGGAGCGCGTGCTCCAGATCCTGGTCGCGTTGAATCGCGAGCAGGGAGTGACCGTGGTGATGACATCCTCGGAGCTGGCCGAGCTCCGCTCCCTCTGCGTTCGGATCGCGATCGTCTACCGCGGCCGGATCGAGACGATCCTCCCGCCCGACGCGCCGGACGCCGCCTTCGGACTCGCGATGGCGGGCGAGGCGGCGGCCGCGGCGTGAAGTGGGCGCGGGAATGAGAGGGGCGTGGGCATGCGCGAGGAGCCGGGCATGAGCGGGGCGCCGGCGTGAACGAGCGGCTTCGGATCGCGCTCAAAGAGATCGGAATCCCTCGGCTCCTCATCGCGGTCTTCCTCCTCGCCCTATTCGCGGTCGGGGTCGCGGCCCACATGGATCTCCGCTTGCTGATCTCCGATTCAATCACCCGCATCGCCCGGAACGGAATCCTCGTCTTGGCGCTCCTGCCGGCGATCCAAGGCGGGCTCGGACTCAACTTCGGCCTCCCGCTCGGAATCATCTGCGGGCTCGTCGGCTGCGTCGTCTCGCTGGAGGCTGGAGTTCACGGAGTCGCCGGTCTCGCCTACGCGACCGGGTTGGGCATCGTCCTCGCGATTCCGGCCGGCGTCGCGTACGGCTGGCTCCTCAATCGGACGCGCGGTCAGGAGATGATGGTCGGGACCTACCTCGGATTCGCAGTGGTCTCGGGGATGTCGATCTATTGGCTCCTCGCGCCCTTCAAGAATCCGACTTTGGTCTGGGCGATCGGCGGGAAGGGACTCCGAACGACGCTCGCCATGACCGGGATCTACGACAAGATCCTCGACCGCTGGCTCCAGTTCGATATCGCCGGCGTCACGATCCCCACCGGCGCGCTCCTCGTGTTCGGCGGGCTTTGCTTCCTGGTCTGGCTCTTCTTCCGCACCCAGATGGGGATCACGATCGCGGCCGCGCGCTCCAATCCGCGCTTCGCTCTGGCGGCCGGAATCTCCGATGAGCGGACGCGCATCCAGGCTTCGGTTCTTTCGACCGTGCTCGGCGCGATCGGAATCGTCGTCTACTCGCAGTCGTTCGGCTTCGTGCAGCTCTACACCGCTCCGCTGTTGATGGCCTTCCCTGCTATCGCTTGCATCCTGATCGGCGGCGCCACCGTGACCCGTGCCACGATCGGAAACGTGGTGATCGGGACGCTTCTATTTCAGTCGATCCTGACGATCGCACTTCCGGTCGCGAACCAAGTGATCGAGGGCGACATCAGCGAGACCGCGCGGCTCGTCATCCAGAATGGGATGATCCTTTACGCCCTGACGCGAGTTGGAAAGAGCTCGTGAGGCGCGCGCTTCTCCGGCACGCGGTCCCAATCCTATTCGCCACCCTTTGCATCTCGGGCATCTGGGTGGCCAAGGTCACACCCTCGCTTCTCATCGGCGAGATGCTGTTTCGCGTGGGTTGAAATTCCGTCCTCGTGATTGCGCTTCTGATTCCGATCCTCGCCGGCCTCGGGCTCAACTTTGGGATCGTGATCGGCGCGATGGCCGGCCAGGCCGGCGCGATCCTCGTGACGCACTGGAAGGTCCCGGGGATCGCAGGATTCGCGCTCGCTTGCGTCATCGCGACCCCACTTGCGGTTCTGTTCGGGCTTGCGACCGGCGCCCTCTTCAACAAGGCCAAGGGGCGGGAGATGGTTTCCGGGCTCATCGCGGGATACTTCGCGAACGGGGTCTATCAGCTCCTGTTCATGTTCGCTCTCGGTTCGATCATCCCCTTCCACGATCCCGGGATGATCCTGCCTCAAGGCTACGGTCTCAGAAACACGGTCGACCTCACCACGATCCAGTACGCGGTCGACGATCTGGTTGCCGTGAACCTACCGGTCGAAGGGCATAAACTCCGTGTCCCGGTTGTCACCTACGGCGTCGTGGCGGCTTTCTGCGTGTTCACGCTGTTCTTCATGCGCACGCGGTTGGGGCAGCAACTTCGCGCTATGGGTCAGGACGACCACGTGGCCGCCATCGCCGGAATTCCAGTGGAACGAAATCGGGTGATCGCGACGGTCCTGTCGACGGTGTTCGCCTCGTGGGGGCAGCTCTTGTTCTTGCAGAACATCGGAACGCTCAACGCCTTCAACTCCCACGAGCAGGTCGGAATGTTCGCGATCGCGGCCCTGTTGGTGTCGGGGGCCACGGTCTCGCGGGCGACGGTCGGGCAGGCGTTACTGGGGACGATCCTGTTCCATACGTTGTTCGTCGTTTCGCCCCTGGCGGGGAAGGCGTTGTTTGGTGACGCGGGAATCGGAGAGTACTTCCGGGTCTTCGTGGCCTATGCGGTGATCACGGTCGCGCTGGTCCTCCACGCATGGCAGGCCGCCGCGAAGGCGAGACGGAGCGACAAGTGAGTAGATCCGTCGCGCTAACTCTTGTCCTGATGTCCATGGTTTCCGGGATTGAGCCTTCCTTCTTGGCTTCTTGTGAAGCCGCGGATTGGTCCCGACTTCCCCCCGGGATTCGCTCCCTGATACACGTTGGCGCCAAGGATGTGCCCCCGTATCCAGAAGCCAACGACAGTCTCATGCAGGTCAGGTGGTGGCCCGCGACGCGGGTGTTCGACGGTGTCCCTTACGTCCAGGAATTCTCGGCGTCATCTTCTGACATGGTGAAAACCGATCTGCGCTCGTTCTCTGAAATCGATTCTGGTTGGGACTACGGCTCCCACTATGTCACCTACTCCAAGAATGGGAAAAGGAGGAGCGGGCGCGGTCCCTCCTACTATTGGCGGAGTGACAGCACCCTCGCAGAGCGCGATTACGTAGGGACCGGGTGGGCGAAGACCTGGTGTTACACGCGAGAGGGTGACTTGTATCAATTTTCCTTCCGAGAGGGGAACTATGGCGATTCTCTAATTGCTACTGGGACTGAGTATTTCGAAGGAGATGGATCCCTGGTTGGATTCTACGTTGCAAGCCCGAAGCTTCCTGGCAATTCTCGGAATGCCTACTGGGGAGGCACTGAGAGAGGGTGGGACGAGTGGAAGCGTTTGTTCTATGAGTGGAGGCGGAGCCGGCATAAGGCGAGACGGCACTAGGCCACGACGACGCGTCGCGATGCCTCCGCCAGTCGCCGCAACCGCTGGGCCCGCTCCGGTGAGAGCGAATTCGGGCCCATCATCCACTCCCAATTCCCATCCGGCTCCGAAGGCGTGTTCATCCGTGCCTCGCTCCCGAGGCCGAGCACGTCCTGCATGGGGATGATCGCGGTGCGCGCCGGCGATTCCATCGCGGCGCGGATCATGTCCCACTCGATCTCGCTCCCATCTCCGTCTACTTCCGACAGCACGCGCGCCTGCTCGTCGGCATCGAGGCCTTCGAACCATCCGCGTGCGGTGTCGTTGTCATGGGTACCTGTGTAGACGACCGCGTTCTCGACGTGATTCCTCGGGTGATGCGTGCTCGCCCGATCGGTGAGGCCGAATTGGAGCACGCGCATGCCGGGAAATCCGGACGCGCGGAGCAGGTCCCGCACGGGCTCGTCCACGATGCCGAGATCTTCCGCCACCAACGGCAACTCTCCCAGCTCGCGGCGGAGCGCCTCGAATAGTTTCATCCCGGGCCCGGGCAGCCATCGCCCCTCCATCGCGGTCCGCGCGTCCGCCGGCACGGCCCAGTACGAGGCGAACGCCCGAAAATGGTCGATGCGCACCCGGTCACACGTCTCGAGCGCGGCGCGCACCCTCGCGATCCACCAGGCGAACCCTTCGCTCTCCATTCGGTCCCACCGATAGAGCGGATTTCCCCAGAGCTGCCCCGTCTCGCTGAAATAATCGGGGGGAACCCCGGCGATCTCCTCTGGCTGGCCGTCCTTGCCCAACGTGAAGAGATCCTGCCGCGCCCAAACCTCAGCGGAGTCGAGCGCGGGATAGATCGGCGTGTCGCCGAGGATCGAGATCCCCCTCGCCCGAGCCGCCTCCCGGAGCCGCCGCCACTGCCGCGCGAAGAGCCACTGGACGAACGCGTGGTACTCCCGGTCCACCGAGACGGTCCGCTCGGACGCTTCCAGCGCCGCGGGATTTCGCCGGGCGACCGGCGAATACCACTCCACCCACGGAGCCATGTCCTGGCGCTCCTTGACCGCCGCGTAGAGGGTCCATTCGGACAACCAAGCGGCGACCCTAGGCGACTCCACGAACGCCTTCAGATCGTCCTTCACCGCGCGCGCACCCGAGTCCTTCGCGCCGCGCACCCGATCCCACCCCGCGCGGAGCATCCGCTCCTTCCACTTCCCAGCCCGCTCGTAGTCGATCGGCCCTTCCGGAAACTCGGGGACTTCCTCCAACGTCTCCTTGCCCAGCAATCCCTCTTCCACCATCCATTCGGGCGAGATCAGAAGCGGATTTCCCGCGAATACCGAAAGCGCGCTGTAGGGGGAGTTCCCGAGCCCGGTGGGACCGAGGGGCAGGACCTGCCATACGGATAGTCCGGCCGAAGCGGCCCAGTCGAGGAACCTGACGGCCCTGGGCCCGATGTCCCCAATCCCATAAGCCCCGGCCAACGACGTCGGATGAAGCAGGACACCGGCCTCTCGACTCATGACTCCTGAATTCCATCGATTCGGGCCATGGGGCCGGGAGTCTAGCGCCGCAGGCCCAAGGTGTGGCACTCTTTCGCGGCATGCAGACCATGCCCCCCGCCCTGAAACGGCTCCCGGAGCTGGCCCAGAATCTATGGTGGTCCTGGCACTCCGAAGCCCGCGAACTCTTCCGGGCGCTCGACGAGACCCTCTGGCATGAGACCCGCCACAACCCGGTCCGGCTGCTCCACGAGATCTCAGCCGAGCGCCTCGCGTCCGCCGCCTCTGATTCCGAATTCCAGCGCCGGTACAACGCCGTCCTCAATGCGTTCGACGAGGCGGTTCTCGGCACGAGGACTTGGTACGCGGAGCGCCGCCCCACGGTCCCCGGCATGACGCTGGCGTTTTTCTCCGCCGAGTATGGCCTTCACAACTCGCTCCCGATCTACGCGGGCGGGCTCGGCGTCCTGGCAGGCGACATTACGAAGGAGGCGAGCGACCTCGGAATCCCGCTCGTCGGAATCGGCTTCATGTACCCGCAGGGATATTTCCGTCAGCACGTGAACGCCGAGGGCCGCCAAGAGGAGGTCTACGAGCAGATCGACCGGGACCGGGCCCCCGTCGCTCCCGCGACGACCGCCGACGGCAAGCCGATCCGGGTAACGCTGTCGCTTCCCGACCGGATGCTCCATATCGCGGCGTGGAAGGTCCTGATCGGGAGGAGCGTCCTCTATCTGCTGGACACGGACCTCGATGGGAACGCTCCCTGGGACCGCGAGCTCACCGGTCGGCTCTACGGGGGCGATCAAAGCGCGCGCTTTCTGCAAGAGATCGTCCTCGGCGTGGGCGGAGTGCGGATGCTGCGCGCGCTCGGCGTGAAGCCGACGGTCTGGCACGGGAACGAAGGGCACACGGCGCTCATGATGGTGGAGCGGCTCCGCGAGCTGCTCCAGAGCGGAGTCGAGTTCGACCGCGCGGTGGAGGAGATACGCGCCTCCACGATCTTCACCACGCACACTCCCGTTGCCGCCGGCCACGATGCCTTCCCGTTCCCGCTGGTCGAGGCCTATGTCTCGCGGCTGGGAAATTACGGCACCGCCATCGACGCATACCGCGAACGGCTCTACAGCATGGCCACGCACCCGGCGGCGTGGGGACCGGGCTTCAACATGACGGCGCTCGCGCTCCGGCTGAGCGGGCACATAAACGGGGTGAGCAAGAAACACGGGGAGGTCTCGCGCGCGATGTGGTGGGATCTATGGCCTGGTCTTCCGGAGGATCAGGTGCCGATCGCTTCGATCACGAACGGCGTGCATGTGCCCACCTGGATCTCGGGAGAGATGGACCGGCTTCTCAAGAGCCGCCTGGCCGAGAATTGGATCGAGCGGCACGACGACCCCGCGCTCTGGGAGCGCGCGACGGAGATTCCGGACGAACTACTTTGGGAAGTGAGGCGGAAGCTCAAGGCCGGCCTCTTTCACTTCCTGCGCGACCGAGTGCGAAATCGTTGGGCCTCGAGCCATGCCGATCCGGGTCAGGCCGTCGCGTTCGGATCGCTCCTCGATCCGGGGGCGCTCACGATCGGCTTCGCTCGGCGATTCGCCACCTACAAGCGCGCGAACCTCATCCTGCGCGATCCCGCGAGGCTCCACGCGATCCTCACGGACGCGCGAACGCCGGTCCAGATCATCTTCGCCGGGAAGGCGCACCCGGCCGACGAGCAGGGAAAGGAGATTCTCCAGTCGGTCTATCGGGCCGCGCGCGATCCCGCCGCCGCTGGGCGCATCGCGTTTCTCGAGGATTACGACATGCACGCGGCGCATTGGCTGACGCAGGGGGTCGATCTCTGGCTCAACAACCCGCGCGCCCCGCTCGAGGCGTCGGGGACGAGCGGGATGAAGGCCGGGATCAACGGCGTCCCGAGCCTGAGCATTCTGGACGGGTGGTGGGCCGAAGCCGCGGGCCGCGGGAACGGCTGGTCCTTCGGCGGTGACGCGGACGCGCAGGACGCGGACGCACGCGACGCGGCGGAGCTCTACCGGCTCCTCGAGGAGACGATCGTGCCCCTCTACTACGATCGCGACGCGGGCGACGTCCCTCGCGGCTGGCTCCAGGTCGTGCGGCAGGCGATTCGGACCGTCACGCCCGCATTCTCAACCCGGCGGATGATGAAGGAGTACGTCGAATTGGCGTACGTGCCCGCCGCGCTCGGTGCCCTGAGCCGCGCCAAGGCGTAGTTCCGGGGGCCTCCCGGCCCCTACCCGTTTGGGGTAAAGTCCCCTCTCCATGCCCTTCAACGTCGAGTTCACCGACTTCCTCACGGTCGGCCTCCTTGTGCTCCTCGAGGCCGCGTTGAGCGCCGACAACGCCCTGGTCTTAGCGGTATTGGTCCTTCCGCTTCCTGTCCAAAAGCAGAAGCGGGCGCTCCGATACGGGATCGTGGGGGCGCTCGCCTTCCGGGCCGTCGCCACGCTCTTCGCGATGTACATCATTCATTTGGACTGGGTGAAGCTGGTGGGCGGCGCATACCTGATCTACCTTCCCGTAAAGCACTTCTGGCGCCATCCCGACGAATCGAAGCGCGGAGGACCCCGAGCCATCACGACAATTCTCGGGCTCACCGCCTTCTGGAGCACCGTCGTGCGGGTCGAGATGACCGACATCGTCTTCGCGATCGATTCGATCCTGGTCGCGGTTGCGATGTCGCGCAAGGTGTGGGTCATCATCACCGGGGGCTTCCTCGGCATCATCGCCATGCGCGTCCTGATCGGGCAGCTCCTCGGCATCGTGCGCCAATTCCCCGCGATCGTGGATGGCGCTTACGTCATCGTCGCGTGGGTCGGAGTGAAGCTCTTGATCGAGTACCTCCACGTAATTCACGTCCTGAGTTGGGAGATTCCACGATGGCTCTCCATCACCGTCACGCTCGCGCTTCTGGGTGCGAGCGCTATCTATGCGAAGCGGGCAAGGCCGGGAGTCAAGAAGTTGGCCGGGAAGGCACAGGATTTGGTGGACCAATGAGCCCGCGTCTAGCACTGGTCGCCGCGGCAGTCGTCTTCCTGGTCGGCGCACCCTGTACCTCTGCCGCCTGGGAGGGGCTCCCCGACTATGTCCAAGAGTCCGACGTTCTCTCCACCTCTCCATCGATCGACGACGGCGCGATCGGAGCGATGTTCAACCCCGCGCAGTGGGGCGTTCTCGATCGGCCCGAGCTCTCATTCTTCTGGTCGGACGCGAACGCGCGACCGAACCACATGGACCAGTGGGGCCTCACAGCGGGCTCTAAGTTCGGGCTCTCGCTCCGCCGCCATGACGCGGCGTTCCCGGGCGGGGCGCGGAGCGTAGCCGACTACCAGATCGGCTTCGGGAGCGGATCGGGGTCGCACTTCGGGGGCATGGCCTTCGGCTTCTCCGGCCCCGGGAAGGGCGTGTTCGGCCGGGAGAACTATCTCTCTTTCGGTGACATTGTACGTCCGACGCGCTGGCTCACGCTCGGCACCACGGGGCGAATCGCGTTCCGGGGCGGCGATCAGGACGGCGTGATCGACGCGGGGATCCGGCCGCTCGGCGATCCCAGGGTCACGATCTTCGGCGACTATTCGCTGAGCCGCGGCGATCGGTGGGACGACGGGCCACTCGCGGGCGGCATCGAGGTGCGCCCGGTACCCGGCCTCCAGGCCGCCCTTCGCTATGGCGACCACGACCAGTTCCAGGTGACCGTCGGCGTCGTGGTCAATCACCTCGGGTTCCGGGCAACGCCGCATTTCGACCAGGACGGGAACCTCGGCGCTACGCGCTACGCGATCCGGGTGAATCCGCCGATCCGTGGATTCGACCTCGATGCGGCGCGAAACCGAGGCCGGCGATTCGCCGAGATCGATCTCAAGGGACGGGTCGCCTACCAGGCGTATCGATACTGGGATCCGGGGACGATCTCCCTGCGGGGCCTCACCGAGAAGATCCAGTTCGCGATCGATGATCCGACCGTGGGAGGAGTCGTCGTCAACCTTTCCGGCCTCGAGGCGAACCCGGCCATGCTGTGGGAAATCCGGGAGAAACTTCTCGCCCTGAAGCAGCGTGGAAAGAAGGTAGTGGTCTACGCGGACAACCTGACCCTCGGGGGATTCTACCTGGCCTCGGTCGCCGACCGCCTGGTGATGGATCCGCGGGGCTATCTCCTGATGCCGGGAATCCAGATTTCCCGCACTTACATGAAGGGATTGCTCACAAAGCTTGGACTGGGCTTCGACGAGTGGCGATTCTACAAGTACAAGTCCGCCATGGAGGCGTACTCCCGCGAGGAGATGTCCCCAGCGGATCGAGAGCAGCTCCAGGCGGTGGCCGACGCGGCGTACGCGGAGTTCGCGGCAGGCATCGCGTAGTCGGGGCGCGCGACCCGGGACGACTTCGACCGGGTCGTGAACGAGGAGCCGTTCCTCTACGCGAGCCGCCTTCTCGAGCTCCATTTGGTCGACCAGCTGGGCCGACCCGACAGCGTGAGGACGGTCGCGAAGGCAGTGGGCGGATCGCGTGCGAGGGTCGTTTCCGTCGCCGCTCTTCGGGAACGCCGCTGGCGCCCGGACGAGGAATGGGGGCCGAAGCCCACGCTCGCGTTGGTCTACGCGATCGGCGAGTGCGCCATGGACGACGGCATCAAGGCGAGGGAGAGCTCCAAGGCGATCCGAAGACTGCGCGAGGACCATGAGGTGAAAGCCGTCGTGATGCGCGCCGATTCCCCCGGGGGAGATCCCCTCGCTTCCGACGTCGTCGCCGGCGAGCTTCGCGCGCTCAAGGCCGCGAAGAAGCCGATTTTTGTGAGCCAGGGGCGCGTCGCCGGAAGCGGCGGCTACTGGATCAGCATGGACGCCGACACGATCACCACGACGCCCTTCACCGTCACCGGCTCGATCGGGGTGATCGGCGGCTGGGTCTGGGACGAAGGCTTCGGGAAGAAGACCGGCTTTTCCGCCGATCACGTCCAGGTCGGGAAGAGCGCCGACCTGCTCGGCGGCATTCGCCTCCCGATCCTCGGCGCCACCCTCCCCGAGCGAAATCTCAATGAGGCCGAGCGGAAGCAGATCGAGCGCGGGTTCGCGGAACTCTACGACGACTTCACCCGCAAGGTCGCCTCGGCGCGGAAGCTCGATGTGGCGCGCGTGCGCGAGCTGGCCGAGGGACGGATCTACCTGGGGCGCCCCGCGATCGAGAACGGGCTGGTGGATCGCGTCGCGACGCTCGACGAGACGATCGAGGCCGCGAAGCGTGCCGCCGGGATCCCGGCGCGGCGCAAGGTGCGAATCATCGAGTATCCGAAGGCGCCTCTCTTCCGGCTCCCGATGTTCCTCCGCGGGGTGTTCGGCCCTCTGGCGAAGGCCAACGCCGACGCGAGCGCCACGCCCCTCGCGGCCGCGCGGCTGAGCTATGAGGCCCGCGTGCTCCAGGCGATTCTGGACCGGCCGGGCCGGCCGCTACTCCTGACCCCGGGCACGATCCTCCCCTCCGAGGTCGAAGCGGCCCCATGAACGTGAGCTCGCTGGGCAACGCGCCGATCGCGCTGGCCTACCTCGTGGTCGGCGCCTTGGTGCTGTTCCTGGGAATCATCATCCTCCGCGAGGCGCCGCGGGAGCGGGCCAATCGGGCCACCGCGTTCATGCTCTTCTCCGGGGGGATCGGCTCGGTGCTCGGCGCCATCGGCATCGTGCTGAACAGCATGGGGCCGAACAAGGCCGGGTCCAACGACCTCCTCCGCTCGTTCAACTATGTCTGGGAGTTCTTCTTTCCCTCGCTTCTCTTCTTCGCGTGCGTGTTCCCCAAGGAGAATCGCCTCTATCGGCGCATCCCGTTCGCCGCGCCCTTGATCTTCGCCCCGCACCTGTTTCACCTGATCTTCATGATCCTTCAGATGCAGGGAGCGCTCTGGGGGCAGCTCGCCGCGAAGCTCGCGCAGAATCCGACCGGCGCCAAGGCGATCGAGTACGGCCGGGTCCCGCTCGAGCTGATCTTCGGGTTCCACCAGATCCTCTTCTCCCTGGTCAACCTGGCCTATATCGCCGCGGCGCTCACCATCCTCTGGCTCAGTTGGCGCCGCAGCGAGAACCCGAGGATCAGGGCCCAGGTCCGCACCATCTTCTACGGTCTCGCCGCCTGCGCGAGCCTCTACGCGGCCGCGGTGCCGATCCCGGCCCTCCTCAACATGGTCTTGCCTCCCCTCGTCCGGTCCACCCTGATCGTCGCGGCGCTCTTGGTAGGGTCGGGCGCGATCGCCTATTCGATGGTCCGCTACCGCTTCCTGGACGCGAACCTGATCGCGCGGAAGTCGATCCTCTACTCCGTCACGCTCGTCTTCCTTCTCGGCGTCTACATGCTCATCATCCGGCGCCTCGACGCGCTGATCGAAACGGTCGCGGGCGTCGACACCACGATCTTCCAGACGGCGTTCCTCATGCTCGCCCTGGTCCTCTTCCAACCTCTCTTCTCGTGGCTGGAGGAGACGCTCGATCGCTACTTCCTCCGGGACAAGGGGGATTTCCGGACGATCGTCCGGCGCATGAGCGGCGAGATGCTCACCGTGCTCGATCTGAACACGCTCGCCGAGAAGCTCCTGAGCGCGCTCCGCGAGGGGTTGCCCGCGCGGACCACGGTCCTCCTGGTCGCCCCCGAGCGCCGGCAGCCCGTCGCCTGGGGCTTCGGAGGCCGAGTCGACCTCGAAGCGATCGGGGCGATGCCGCGTGAGGCCCTGCTCAGCCTCCTCGAGGACACCGACCTGCAGCGTGGGGAGGACGCCCGCTCGCTCGCGAAGGACCGGGCCCTGGAGGGCCCGCTCGCGCCGCTCCTCGCCACGGAGCCCTACCTGATTCTCCCCCTTCGATACGGAGGCAATTTCCTCGGGCTCGTCGCCTTGGGCCGGAAGATCACCGAAACCCGCTACACGGCCGCCGAGACCTCACTCTTACAGACGCTGACGAATCAGACGAGCGTCGCCGTCACGACCACGTTCCTCTACCGGGACAGCCTGGAGAAGACGATCCTCGAGGAGGAGCTCGCGGTCGCGCGGCGGATCCAGCGGCAGTTTCTGCCGAATCGCCTCCCACTCGCTCCGGGCTTCACGCTCGCGGGCCTCAACGCTCCGAGCAAGGCGGTGGGGGGCGATTACTACGACACCGTCGATCTGGGACAGGGGAACTATCTCGTGGCGATCGCCGATGTCGCCGGCAAGGGGGTCCCGGCGGCGCTCCTCGCCTCGATGGTCCAAGCGGCGATTCGCACCTCCGCTCCGGACCGAAAGCCGGTCGGCGAGTTGATGGGTCGCCTGAACCGCCTCGTGCACGAGGCCACGCCGGACGACCGGTTTGCCACCTGCGTCCTCGCGGAAGTCGAAGCCGACGGGCTCGGCATCTCCTATTCGAACGCGGGGCACAATTTCCCCATTCTTCGAGCGGCGAGCGGAATCTGCCGATCTCTCGGCGAGGGAGGGATCCCTCTCGGAATCCAACCTGGATTCCTGTATGCCCAGACCCGGACCCGGCTCTTCCCTGGGGACGCGCTCATCATGTACACGGACGGAATTACCGACGCGCGGAACCGTCTTGGAGAGGATTTCGGAGAGGAACGCCTTCTGGGGGTGGTGGAGCGGCTACCGGATCGCCTGTCGGCCGACGAGATCATCCGCACGATCGCCGATGAGGTGACGCGTTTCAGTGACGGGGCGGATCAGATGGACGACATCACGCTCGTCGTCCTGAAGGCGAATTCGTGATGCCCGCGCGCCGGGCGGTTCTGCTACAGTAATCGCATGGGCGCCGCCCCCGTGACTCCCACCGGCGATTCGGGCGACACCATCCGCCTCACAATCGGAAGCCGTCTGGAACAGCTCTCCATGGTCCACGCCCTGATCGAGGGGATCGCCCGGCAATACGAGCTGGGCGAGCAGACCGAGAACGACCTCATGATCGCCGTGATCGAAGCCGGCACGAATGCGATCCAGCACGGCAACGTCTTCGCGGATGACAAGTCGGTCACCTTCGATTTCACGGTGCATCCGGGCGACATCGTCATTCGAGTGGATGACTTTGGGCAGGGGTTCGATCCGGGGAGGGTTCTGAATCCAACCGACGACGCGCGGCTCTTGAATCCGCACGGCCGCGGCCTCTACTTGATGCGATCTCTCATGGACGAGGTCACCTTCCAGACGCGAGCCGACCACGGGACTTCGGTCACGCTCCGCAAGGCCCGCCTCACCCCCGCTCGCTGACCCGCGATACTCGGGGCCGCATGTGCTCAAGCGTCCGCTTCACGGCGGGATAGATCTGCTCGAACGCCGCGACGACCCTCGGATCGAAATGGGTCCCTGCGTTCCGCCGGAGCTCGACCAAGGCCTGCTCCTCGGGAAGCGCCTGGCGGTAGGGACGATTCGAGGTCATCGCGTCAAACGCATCCGCGACCGCCATGATGCGGGCTTCGATCGGAATCGTGTCGCCCGCCAGACCGTCCGGATAGCCTGATCCGTCGTAGTGTTCGTGGTGCGAGCGCACGCCCGGAAGGAGCGGATGGAGCATCGCGATCGGGCTCAGGATGCTCTCCCCGATCACCGGATGCATGTCCATCTTCTCGCGCTCCATCGAGCTGAGCGAGTCACGCTTCGTCAGGATGTTCTCGTCGACCGCGATCTTGCCGATGTCGTGGACGAGGCAGGCGCGGTGGATCACGTCGAGTGTCTTCGGCGGCAGGCCCAGTTCCTTGCCGATCGCCTCGGAGTAGGCGGCCACGCGCACCGAATGCCCCTCGGTGGCCGAATCCTTCGCTTCAATCGCCATCGTGAGCGACACGATGACGCTCATGAACAGATCTTCCAGATGGGCCCGGTGGCTGTCCTCGCGGGCCGCGACTCCGGCCAGCGTGGCGAGCCCTCGGAACGCGGCGACCTGCTCCGCGCGAAACGCGAGCGGCGAGGAGTGATTCACGAGGAGCGCTCCGATCATCTCGCCCTGGCCGCGGATCGGGGCGAGCGCTCCCCAGCTCATCCCGGCCGCGAACAGGAACTCCCTTGCCCACGGCGAGCGTTGCGTTCGCTGGAAGAGAGTAACCGTGTCCCGCGTCAAGAGCGTGTCGAGCAGCTCGACGCTGCTCCCCGAAAGGGTGAACTGGCTCCATTCGGCGAGCACCCCTTCGGCGGCCTTGAAGACGTATTCCCGTTCCTTCTCGCGGATCAGGATTGCGACGCCGTCCGACTTCAAGAGCCGGCGCGTTCCCTCGACGACCTGCGCCAGCGATGTCTCGCCGGCTTCGAAGGGAACGAGGGAGCGCGCGACTTGGTTGAGGCCGTTCAGGAGCGCGAGGGCGCCCGGAAGGGTTTCGGTGGGTGCGGCGGTGGTGTGTCGGCTGGTTGCCCTCGTCTTGGTTGCCATACGAGGGAGCTATCGGTTTTTCGAGGCGAATGTTTAGGCTGGAGCGTCAGCCAATCGCAGGAATGAAGCGCGCGAGGAAGGAAACGAATACGGAGAAGACGTTCGTGACGAGGGAGAGGCCGAAGACAATCAAAATTGCACCGCTCACGACCTCAATCGTGCGAAGTGAACGACGGAGGCGGCTGGATGCGGCCAAAAACGAATTCATTCCGAGGGACGCGATGAGGAACGGCACCCCCAATCCGAGCGAATAAACGCTGAGCAGGAGAATTCCCGTGCCGACGGTCTGCGCCGTGCTCGCGTAGAGGAGGATCGAAGCGAGGATCGGACCGATGCACGGGGTCCATCCGGCCGCGAACGTGATCCCGACGAGGACCGAGCCGAGCACGCCGAGCGGCTTGCCGCTCCAATGGATCTTCCGTTCGCGGGAGAGGAACGGAATGCGGATGATTCCGGTCAAGTAGACCCCGAAGAATGTGATCAGAATCCCACCGCCGATGCGGAGCGAGTCCTGGTGATCGCGAAGGAACTGCCCGGCCGCGGTCGCGGTCGCTCCCAGCGCAATGAAGACGAGCGAGAAGCCGAGGATGAAAGCGAGCGAGTGGATGAGCGTCAGGCGCCGGACGCGCGGGCCCTGGTCCGAGGCCGTCAGCTCGTCGAACGAGAGCCCGGTGATGAACGTGATGTACGACGGTACGAGCGGGAGGACGCAAGGAGAGACGAATGAGACCACCCCCGCCAGGAAGGCCGCGGCCAGGGAGACCTGATTGAGGTGCGCGTCGAACATGGCGTGGGCCCGGGCGGCGGGAGCGGCTCAGCTGCCTGTGAGAAGGGGCCGGATCGTCTCCTCGAACACCTCGGGGTCGGTGTAGCCCAGGAAGCGTTTCACGATCTTCCCGTTCTTGTCGATCACGAACGTGGTCGGGATGCCGGTGATGCCGCCGTATTGCGCGGCCGTCTCATTGTTCGCGATCAGCATCGTGTAGTTGATGCCGTGTTCCTCGGCGAACGGCTTGACGTCCTTCGCGCCGCCCGCATCGAGCGAGAGCCCCACGATTTCAAGCCCCTGATCGCGGTATTTCGACTGGAGTGCGGCGAAATGAGGGACCTCCTGCCGGCACGGCCCGCACCAGGTCGCCCAGAAGTCTAGGATCACGACCTTGCCCTTGAGGTCGCTGATCTTCACGACCTTCCCCTCGAGGTCCGGCAGCGCGAATGCCGGAGCCTCGCTGCCGATCGCGCCGCTCCCCGCGGCGTGACCCTCGTGCCCGCTTTTGCTACAGCCGGCGGCAAGCGCTAGCGCGACCGCGAGCGCCGAGGCGAGCGCCCTAGAGGATCGGATAGTACTCATTGAGCTCATAGTCGCTGACCCAGGTCCGGTAGCTGTCCCATTCGATCCTCTTGTTCTCGAGAAACTTCGTGTAGACGTGATCCCCGAGCGTCTCCTTGACGAGCTTCGATTTGCCGGTCAACTCGATCGCCTCGATGAGACTACCGGGTAGGCTCTCGATGTCCAACTCCTTGCGCTCGTGCGCGTCCATCTCGTAGATGTCGTCCTCCGTAGGCGGCCTCAGCGTGTAGCCAGCGTCGATCCCCTTCAGGCCGGCCGCAAGACATACCGAGAACGCGAGATACGGATTGCAGGCGGGATCCGGGCAGCGAAGCTCGATTCGCGTGGCTTTCTCCTTGCCCGGCTTGTACATAGGAACCCGCACCAAGGCCGAGCGGTTCCGCTGACCCCAGGCGATGTAGACCGGTGCCTCGAAGCCGGGCACCAGGCGCTTGTAGGAATTTACCCACTGGTTCGTGATCGATGCGATCTCGCGCATGTGCGTCAGGAGTCCCGCCAGGTACGCGCGGCCGTTCTTCGAGAGATGGTGCTTGTCCTTGGCGTCGAAGAAGACGTTCTTCCCAGCCTTGAAGAGCGATTGGTGGACGTGCATCCCGCTCCCGTTCTGGCCGAAGACCGGCTTCGGCATGAACGTCGCGTAGTAGCCGCCCTGGCGCGCGATCTCCTTCACG
>JBGPMG010000006.1:0-34268 GCA_041486815.1 Candidatus Eiseniibacteriota bacterium
CGAGAGCGCCTCCTTCTGGTCGTGCGTCACGTAGACAGAGGTCGTCCGGGTGATGCGGTGTAGCCGCGCCAGCTCCTCGCGCAGCTCCTGGCGAAGCTGCGCGTCGAGACTCGAGAGCGGCTCGTCGAAGAGGAAGACCTTGGGACGCCGCACGAGCGCGCGGCCGAGCGCGACGCGCTGGCGCTCGCCGCCCGAGAGCTCGCGGGGACGCTTGGCAAGATGCGGCCCGAGTCCCAGCGTCTCCGCCGCCTCGCGCACGCGGCGGCCGATTTCCTCGGCCGGTGTCTTCCGCGCCAGAAGCCCGAACGACATGTTCTCGGCGACCGTCATGTGCGGATAGAGCGCGAGGCCCTGGAAGACCATCGCGATGTCGCGCTCCTTGGGCTCGAGCGCCGTCACGTCGCGGCCGTCCATCGCGATCGATCCCTTTGTCGGCGTCTCAAGCCCGGCAACGAGCCGAAGCAGCGAAGACTTGCCGCACCCCGAGGGCCCGAGGACCGCGAGGAACTCCCCGTCCGAGATCGCGAGGTGGATTTCGTGGAGCGCGCGCGTCCCGTTCGGATAGGTGAGGGAGAGCCCGGTCAGCGTCAGCGATGCCATGCCGCCGACTTCCGCTCGCTATCCAGCACCCTCAGCCCCCGATTCCTTCCACGACCACGGCGGTCCCGTATGCCAGGACTTCCGTGACGCCGTCCGTTACCTCGTTCGCGTCGTACCGCGCGCCGATGAGTCCGTTGGCGCCCAACGCCGCCGCGTGCTCCAGCATCAATCGGAACGCATCCTCCCGCGCGTGCTCGCAGAGCTCGGTGTAGATGGTGATGTTTCCGCCGAAGAGCGTCTGGAGCGACGCGCCGAAGCTGCCAACGATGCTCCGCGACCGCACCACGATCCCCCGCACGACGCCAAGGTTCCTGACGATGCGGTGCCCGGGAAGGTCGAACGCGGTGGTGACGAGCTTCGGATTCACGCCGGGCATGACGGGCCTACGGCGCGGCGACCGTGGAATCCACGATCGCGGTGAGGCGCATGATTTTCCACGAGCGGCCCTCCATCTCGGCGACCAAGGTGAATCGACCCATCTGCACCATCGGCTTGTCCTTCTGGAGGAATGTCTCCTCGAACGTCCCGCCTTGAACGGCGATAGGGCCCGATACCTTCGTCTCCTCCGGCACGATCCGCAGGCCCGTGGCATCGATGCCGGAATAAAGCGAGGCGAGATGCGTCTGGATCGCTTCACGCCCGCGCACCGTCGGAGCACCGGAGTAGAGGAGCGAGGCGTCTTCGGTGAAGAGGGCGCCGAAGGCAGCCGCGTCTCTCCGGTCGGATGCGTGCGCGTACCCGGTCCAAAGCGAATCGATGGCGGCCTTGACCTCGAGCGTAGCTACCGGCGAGGACGTCGTGCGCATCTCGCATGCCGAAATCCCCGCGAGGATCAAGAGCGCGAGGCCGATTGATCGCAGAGTTCGATTCACGTGCGAGGCCCTCCACTTGGCTGCTTTATGGCCGTCTCGGCACGTAGTACTGTATCGCGAGCAAGTCGGGACAGCACGCGTTTCTCTGCTTGATTTGTCCTCTGCCTGAACTCTCATGACGTGGGGGCTCCAATCATGCTCTTTCGCCTATTTCCGGCCGCCGCCTTGCTTGTCATCGCCATGATCTCGCTCGCGCCGGGCTCCAGCGGCGCGACGGCCACGGCTTCGCAGGATCTCGCGAAGCTCTGCGATGAGTACTGGCAAGGCTATCTCCAAACCTATCCTACCGAGGCCACGAGCCTCGGCGACAAGCGCTACGACGATCGGCTGGAGGACATCACGCCGGCCGGAATCGCGAAAGAGACACGACGCCTCGAGAGCGTATTGGCCCGGGCGCGCGCGATCGGCGAGCAGTCGCTTCCACTTGGGGATCGACTCACCCGCACGGCGCTCATCACCGAGGTCGAGAGCCAGCTCGCATGGACCTCTTGTGGGTTCGAGGAGTGGTCCGTCAATCCGGTCTTCGGCCCGCAGGTGACTTTGATGAACCTTCCGGACTACACGACCATCGAGACTCCTCAGGACGCCGCCGCGTACGTAGCGCGATGCCGGGCGATGGGGAAGTATCTCGACGACCATGTGGCGAATCTCCGGATCGGGCTCGCGAAGGGCAAGACCGCGGCCCGCGACGCGGTGCTCAAGACCATCGACGAGCTTGAGCGGCTCACCGCGAGCCCGGTGGAGAGCCTGGCGGTCTGGAAGCCGGCCAAAGTGGAGCGAACGGGGTGGAGCTCCGGCGATCGGGAGCGGTTCTCGAAGGACTTGCGCTCGGCAATTCAGACCGGACTCATTCCTGGGCTTCAGCACTATCGAGACTTTCTCCAGGGCTCCGAGCTCCCGGCGGCGCGCCCGCCGGAGAGGGCGGGGCTCGCCGCGTTGCCCGATGGGCCGAACTGCTACCGAAAGATGATCCGGGTGCACACGTCGCTCGATATGACCCCCGACGAAATCCACCAGCTGGGGCTCGAGCGGGTCGCGATCTTCCGGCGCGACCTCGCCGCGCTGGGCCAGAAGGTACTCGGGACTTCGGACGTCGCCGAGATCCAGCGGCGCCTCCGCGGCGACCCGAAGATGTTCTTCAAGACTTCGGATGAGATCGAGGCGAAGGCGCGAGAGACCTTGTCCCGCGCGCTGGCCGCCGTGCCCAACTGGTTCGGTAGGATCCAGCCCAAGGCGCGCTGCGAAGTGAAGGTGATGGGAATGCACGAGGCGCCGCACTCCACGATCGCCTATTACCGTCCACCCTCGGCCGACGGCAAGCGTCCCGGGACCTACATGATCAATACGTACCTGCCCGAGACTCGTCCGCGGTACGAGGCGGAGGCGCTCGCCTTCCACGAATCGGTCCCGGGACACCACCTCCAGATCGCGGTGGCTCAGGAGCTGACCGGCCTGCCGGAGTTCCGCAAACACCAAGGGGTCACCGCGTACGTGGAAGGTTGGGGGCTCTACGCCGAACGTCTCGCCGACGACATGGGGCTTTACTCGAGCGACACCGACCGGCTCGGCATGCTTTCCTTCGACGCATGGCGGGCCTGCCGGCTCGTCGTGGACACGGGCATCCACGCGTAAGGTTGGACCCGCCAGCAGGCGATCGACTACATGATGGAGAACACCCTCCTCGCCAAGAACAACATCGAGAACGAGGTGGACCGCTACATCTCAAGTCCGGGACAGGCCCTGGCGTACAAGATCGGCCAGATAGAGATTCTGAAGCTCCGCGACGAAGCTAAGCGCCGGCTGGGGCCGCGCTTCGACATCAAAGCCTTTCACGACGCGGTGCTCGGCAACGGCGCGGTCGCCCTCCCGGTGCTGCGGGAGCAAGTCGAGGCTTACATCGTCGCGGCGGATGGGGCGAACTAGCCGTCCCAGGTCACGGTTTCAAGTATTTCGCCGCCACCAGCTCTCCCACCTGCTTGCCCATGGCGGTTCCGACTTCCGTGGAGTTTCGAAAGTGCACGCCGTCGTAGATCCGCGCGCTCGCCACCTCCTGAACAAAATCGGAGATCTTCGTCCAGCGGTGCACGACGCCGGGTGCGGTTGGGCTCGTAGTGCTCAGGGTCGGCGTGGCGCCATTACCGATCTCGGCCTGTAGCACCGCGCCGAGAGCCGCGGAGACGATGCAGTGCGCGCACGGATACTCGGGGTGCATCGGCGTGTCGATGAACGGCGTCCAGGAGGCGTCGCGCTCGGTCGCGTCGTTGCCGTCCTGGTCTCCGTTTCGAATCGCGGTCACCGGTCTCCAGAAACCGTAGCGATACTTGGCGTCGAACACGGCGATCATGGCGTCGTCCATCGCTTGCGCGGCCGCCGCGAGCAACCGGGCGTTCTGCGTGACCTCCCGGCCCGGCAGGTCGGTGATCGAGCGCGCCACCGGGTAATAGATGGTAGGTGCTGTGGCCTCCCAGAATCGGGCGATCTCGGTTTGCTCCGCGGTCCGCTGCGTGCTGTTCTTGGCACCGAGAGCCTTGATCTCGTTGTAATCGCGCACCCAGAGCTTGCTGGTGAGGCTGGGCGGCGGCCCGGGCCGGAACTGGCTGGCGCTGGTCATCACCCAGGGTTTGCGCAGCGGCCATTGCGATACGGCGGGGATGGTGGTCGGAACGTAGTCGCCTGGGGTTGTATGGGGCCGATAGCTCTCCGGCGTGGCCGCGCCGTCATCCATTCGGAGCGCGAGCACCGCCGCGGCAGCCTTCTCCCCCAGCGCGATCCCAGCGGTCTTCGCCGGGCTCTCGGCGATGGCGGAGATCGCGGCTTGATAGACGCTGTCGATCGATGCCTGCTGCGACGGCAGGAGCATTGACAGGGCCGCGCGGTTCGCCGCCGCGACGGCGGCGGCAACCGACGCGCCGGGGGCGGCGTCCTGCGTGACGAGTCCGGCAGGGTAACGCCTCGTGGCGGCGTTGACGGCCTCGAACACCGCGGCCTGTACGATTGCGATGGCCCGAACCGTTGGTGGCGTCGGCATCTTTGCGGCGACCGCGATGTCGGCGGCCCTCACATTCCACTCGCTGACGACATCCGCGCCCGCCCTTGGAATGGCGATCGACGATGCAGCGATAGCGAACAGTCCCAGCCCGATTCGAATCGTCTTCATGAAGGTCGTGCCCCCCGTGTTTCGTCTTGTCCCGAGTTCATGCCGCGGCCCCTGGTTTCACCCGTGGGCGGACGCGAGTCAGGCCGCTCCGATCAGAAGCCACAGTCCCAACGCGCCGATTGCCAAACCAACTATCTTCGCAAAACGAGCCGGCGAGAGTCCGAAGAGGATGCGCTCTCCTACGAGCGTGCCGATGAGGACCCCTACCAATGCAATCCCGATGGGCCGCCAAAGGTCCACGAGCGCGGGGCCTGCTCGCCACAGGTATACCGGGGTCCGCGCCGCATCGACGAGTAGCGCGGTTCCCGTAGCAGTGGCAACGAACTCGGTCGGCAACAGGCCAAAGGCCGTCAGCGCCGCCGCGCGCAGCCCACCCTGATTACCGGCGATGCCGCCGAAGAAGCCCGAGCCCACACCGAGAATCGCGACGAGCAGCCCTCTCGGGTGCCAGCGCGCTGACCAACCCGAAAGCTGCGCCGCGGCCGTGAGGAGGAGGAGTACGCCCAGAATCCGTGTGAGGGCGGATCCACCAAGCCTAGTATAGAGGAGGGCGCCAAGGAGTCCCCCTGCCGCACTGAGGAGGCCAAACCGGGCCAGGACGGATCGGTTGATGTCGGCGCGGAGCCGCCAGCAGCGAACGGCGGTCGCAGCCGCGTGCGGGAGCGCGACCGCCGCAACGGCCACTCCAGCGCCGAAGCGCGCGGCGAGGAGCGGCGTGAGGAGACTGCCGATCCCAAACCCCACAACGGATGCCGTGGCGCCCGAGATGATCGCGACAACGAGGACGGCCGCGTCGAACCAAGTCATGACGATGGTAGGGGACCGGCCGGTGGCAAATGCCTACCCCTGGGCCGGCTGCGGCCGCGCCGCTTGAAGAACTCGACCTCCCGCTCGTGCTTCTCCGCCGCCGCTCTGGTAGTGAACGTCCCGAGATTTCGACGCTTCCCGGTTCTGGGATTCTTCTTCGACGTGTAGAGGCGATAGACGCCCGACGCGAGTTTGCGAATCATCGGGCTCTATGAATACGCGGGATCACGATTCGGCCGGGAGAGGCAGTGAGGCTTGAGCGAACGCGTAGCGCCAGCCAGTCGGTGTCCGCACGTACGTGTCGCTGAACCAGAGTTTGTAGTCGAACGGCTTTCCATCGTCCGTGCCCTTCGCCCAAAGGAGCGCGGTCACGACGGCCGTGTCGCCCCATACGCGGACCGTCTGTTGCGAGTCCTCCTGTCGCTCGTAGACGGTCTTACCGCGCGCCTCCTCTAGGAGATCGGACTTGGAGAAGGTCTTGCCGCGGCCGGTGACCAGCACGAAGTCATCGGCCAGGATGCGATCCATCGTGACGACGTCGTGGTTCTTCACGGCCAGTTGGTACTGCGTGTCCAGATCGGCGACGACCGTCTTGTCGTCGATCCGGGACTTCGATGGCGCCTGTTGAAGGGTCATGGGGTGCCTCCTGAATGCTGCTTACGCCGGCGCGCGCCGCATCCTCTGGATCGCGGCATCGTCGAGGTAGAGAACGATCGTTGCATAGTTCTCGATAAATGCGAGGATGGAATCCCGCGGTCCGTCCCGCCACTCGGCGCTGCCGTAGAAGGCGTCCTGGCTCTGCTTGCGCGCCTCAAGGCTGGGATAGGCGCGTATGAGGTAGTACGAATCGGCGTCGTGCGGGGAAGGACCGTAGTCGACCACATCCACCTTCCAGCGTTGCAGCATCGGCCCGGCCCGTTCCAGCACGAGGCGATGAAATTGATCGCGGGTTCCAGGCTTGAGGTTGTAAGAGCGAATCTCTACGCACTGTTTCATTGGGTTCTCCGTGCGAGCGCTCAGCTAGACGACCGCGCCGAATAGACGTCCGACCGCGGCAGTACAGGCCATGGCCACTCCACCCCAAAACGCGACTCGCAGCGCCCCACGAGTGATCGAGGCTCCTCCCAGGCGGGCTGCTACACCACCGAGAACGAGCAGGAGCACCAAGGTCACCCCGAAGACGCCCGGGGTCAGAACCCCGGTCGGCAAGAGCGCGGCCAGGATCGCGGGCGGCGCCGCTCCTACCGCAAAGGACGATGCTGACGCGACGGCGGCTTGAATCGGCCTCGCTCGGGTCTTGTCGTGGATGCCAAGCTCGTCCCGGGCATGGGCCGCCAGGGCGCCGCGGGCCGTCAGCTGATCCGCGACTTGGTTCGCAAGGTCACGCGTGAGACCTCGGGCGACGTAGATCCCCGCCAATTCGGCCCGCTCGGCCATCGGCGAGGCGGCGAGTTCGCCGCGCTCTTGGGCGAGATCCGCATTCTCGGTATCCGCTTGGGAGCTGACGGAGACGTACTCACCGGCCGCCATCGAGAGGGCACCGGCCGCCAGCCCCGCAACGGCAGCCAGAAGGACGGCCACGTGGTCCGGGTGAGCCGACGCCACACCCACAACCAAGCTGCTGGTTGATATGAGGCCGTCGTTGGCGCCAAGGACCGCGGCGCGCATCCAACCGATCCGTCCGCTGCGGTGCCTCTCACCGGGCATGATCGTTCCTCGCATGGACGTGCATCTAACCTACTTTACTCGGTTCAGCTGGCTGCGCTCGAACCTCGCTCATGAGCGCGAGAAGGTTTTCGTCGGGGTCGCGGAAAAAGGCCATCCAGAGCTCGTGGTCCGGCATCTTCGCGATCAGATGGGGCTTTGCCTCAAACACGACGCCGCAGCGTGTCTCGATAAAACGCGATCGCTCGATCGATGTCGCTGACGGCAATCTGCCCAATTTGGGCGAGGCCAAGGTTCGTTTGAGGAACGGAGCCCACGCAAGAACCTCCTGTGTCCGATAACGACCCGGACTCCCACTATCCGGCGTCGCTGGCCCCAAAGGTGCTCTTGAGAAACGCGACAATGTCCCGCTCCTCGCCCCGGCCGAGCCACCGGCCGAACTTGATCAGCGCAACACCAAAGACCGCCATGCCAGCGGGAATCACGATGCCGAGAGCGGGATTGTTCTGAGCGTTGGCTCGCCCCGCGAGGACGGTGACGGCCATTATCAGGAAGACAACGGCAAGGAATGAGAACCACACCACCATGAAGATCTTCACGTCCGTGCGCATTCTGAGCTCACCCTCAATCTTCGTGTCCCGGCCAGCAGCCACAAATCGCCCATAGTAGAACGGCGCGAACGAGTTCCGGTAGAAGCGTCGCCTTTGAAGTCGGAAGTTGGTGTCGCGAAGCTTTCCCAGCATCGGCTTCGAGCCCGCATAGCCGCTCCAGGAAAACGCCAATCTCTCGACATCGACGCAAGCCGCCAGTCGAGCCTTGCACTCTTCGATGGGAATTCGCGTGAGAAATGTCATCGCGCTTCTTGCCGTAGCTCATCAAATCGATACTCTCCTAGGTTCCCATCGGAGCAGTAAAGTCGATAGAGGACGCCAGCCTGCAACGTACCGTGTATCTCATGGAGGTGCTGCACGGCCGGAGCATGTGCCCGACCACCATCCTTGAAGTCACGGCAGAACCACTCTCCGTCCAGGAAGCCCGACGGTCTTAGCTGGACGGCGAGCGCAAGATTGTGAAGCGCGCATCGAGACGACCGTGCCGTGTCGGGCCACTCCTCGGGGCCTTGGAAATGCACGCAGTGCGCGCAGCTCAACCCCACCGAGTCCCAGCGAGCCGTGTATGGGAACGTATCGCGCACCGGCATTGTTCTCAGCTCCGAGGCAATTGCAGAACGACGTCCCTCAGAGTCTTCGGGCGGTCTTCAGATGCCGAAAAGAGGAACACCTCGACGCCTGCGACTCCCTCGAGGCCGGGACGACCCACTCCCAATTCCGACTGGATGGTCGCCGGTACGGCGGCCAGACTACTGACTTCCCGGAAGGAGTGACCCTGCCATTCGGCCGCTCCAGGGACCTGCCGGCACCCGCACGCCGCGATGGTCACGGATACAGCCATGAGGACGGCGCGGGCTAGCGTTCGGCTCTGCGCGATCGAAGAGTCGCCCATGTCAGGGATTGCCCCCGTGACGCGCAAGGCGCGTCGCGAGGTGTCGCTTCACGTCCGGCCACTCGGCGGCAAGGATGCTGTAGATCACCGTGTCACGAACCGTTCCGTCACGCCGGGCGTGGTGATGTCGGATCACGCCGTCCTTCTTGGCGCCAAGCGCCGCGATCGCCTTCTGCGATACGAAATTGAAATTGTCCGTCCGAAATCCGACGACGCGGCACCCCATCGTCTCGAACGCGTGGCCGAGCAGCAACAATTTGCACGCGGTGTTCACGTAGCTGCGCTGGCATCGGGCCGCGTACCAGGTATAGCCGATCTCGACCCGATCGATCTGGGGGACGACATCGTGGTATCGCGTGCTGCCCACCATCGTGCCGGTCTCAAGCTCCCGGACCGCCCATGGCAGCATATGGCCGGCCCGATGACCCGTGAGCGCGTCCTCAATGTAGGCACCAACCTGCTCCGGCTTCGGAACGGAGGTGAACCAGAGCACCCAGAGCCGGCCGTCGGCAGCGGCCGCTGCCAGCCCGTCCTGATGCGCAGAGGTCAGAGGTTCCAGCCGGATGCCGTTGCCCTCGAGGGTGACCGGGGTCAGTGTGATCACGAACGACCGCCGGAGGGCGATGGCTCAACCGGTCGAATGATGATGGTCGACAACATCGTAGCGATGAGCGTCCGTTCGTCACCGGTCACGGCGAAGACCTCCGCGAAGCAGGCGGTCAGCGTGCGGCCCGGCCGGAGCACGCGACCCGCGGCGAGAAAGCTTTCGCCTCGTGCGGGTGCGAGCAAGTTGATTTTGAACTCCACGGCAAGGACATCGGTTCCTTCGGGCGCGAGGGTGAAGGCGGCATAGCCGTTCGCCGAGTCCGCCAGACTCGCCACGGCGCCCGCGTGCCAATAGCCATTCTGCTGGGCGAACTCTGGAGAGTAGGGGGCCGAGAGCTCGACAGCGCCTGGTGAGATGCGGGCCAGTCGTGCGCCCAATGTGCCCATGAGTGTCTGCCGGCCAAGGCTTTCCCGGACGACCCTTTCATAGGCAGGATTCGCCGGCTTCCATTGGGTGGGGCTCGAGTTAGCCTGCGGTGTCATTGGCCACCGCACTCAGGTTCATGGTTAGGAGCGCGCCCTTCTTCGGCAGAGCACTAACGCCGACAACGGTCCGTGCCGGGAGATGGTTACCGAATTCTTCACCGTACGCGCGATTCATCTCCTCGAAGTCGTCGATGCTTATCAGGAAGACATGGACGTGCAGGACCTGCGTCATGCTTGATCCGACGCCTTCGAGCATTGTCCGGAAGGAACGGAGAATCTGCCGCGCCTGAGCATACGCATCCGGCCCAGCGAGCTCACCGGTCGATGGATCGACGCCGGCGGTGCCGGAGATCGAAATGAACGGCCCGGCCTTTGCCACGTGGCTGTATGGGCCGATGGGCTTCATGACGTCTCCCGGAGTGAACCGTTCCACCTTCATGTCTGGAACTATGCCCAGGGAAGTGGCTGTGTGGCAAGAGAATCGAGGGAATTTGATGGCCCCCTAGATTCCACCCCTTGACAACTGCACAAATGTGCAGTATCCTTCTCTTTGTCATGAGCAAGCCAACTCAACCCAAGACCCCGGGCTCGGCGCGCAGGCGCCGCCCCTCGCACCTGATGACGGGAGCCGACCGTCAGGTGGCGATCCTCGACTTCATCTCGGAGTCGCTCCGCGAGCGCGGCTACCCGCCCACGATCCGAGAGATCGGGACCGCGCTGGGGATCGCCTCCACGAATGGGGTCCGCTACTACCTCGACCGCTTGGAACTCTCGGGGAAGATCCGCCGCGACCGATGGACGTCGCGGGGGATCGAGGTGCAAGCGGCGGAGCCGGCAGAAACAGTGCCGCACGGGGTTCCATCCCGCTTCGCCCGCCGCGCCCCCGAATCTTTCGAAATTCCGATCTTGGGCCGCGTGGCCGCCGGCGCGCCGATCCTTGCCGAAGAAAACATCGAGGACGTGCTCACTGTGGACGGCGCGTTCGTGCGGCCCGGCAAACATTTCGCCCTTCGCGTCCGGGGGGACAGCATGAAGAACGCGGGGATCCTGGACGGGGATCTCGTCATCGTTCGCCACGAAGCGCCGGTCAAAAGCGGCGAGATCGCCGTGGTCCTGATCGGCGACGAGGCGACGGTGAAACGGATCTTCCCGCGCCGCGACAAGATTCTCCTGATTCCCGAAAACGATGATTACGAACCGATCGAGGTCCGCCCCACCGATCCGGAAGTGAGGGTGGCGGGCCGGGTGGTCGGCGTCCTACGGAGGCTCGGCTGATGCTCCATGCGCACACGTTTCCCAAAGAACAAGACGGGTACTTCATGATCGAGTCGATTCACGATCCCATCGAGGTCATCACCATGTTCACCGCCGGGCGGATGAAGCCGATCCGGTTCCGCTGGAAGAGCAAGACGGTCAAGATCGCCAAGGTGACCGGCGATTGGGTCCGTCACGAGGGGCAGAACAAGATCCATTACTTCGCGCTCCTCGCAGACAACGCCGACTACTACGAGATCCGCTACGACTCGAGGGAGATGACCTGGCAGCTCACCCGGGTGTGGATGGAGGGATGATCGGCAGTGCGTGTCGTAGCCCACGTCGATATGGACGCGTTTTTCGCATCCGTCGAGGAGAAGATGAATCCGCGGCTCGCGGGGCATCCGCTCGCGGTGGGAGGCGATCTCAAGCGGCGGGGCGTCGTCTCATCGGCGAACTACGAGGCGCGGAAGTTTGGAGTACGGGCGGGCATGCCGAACGGAGAGGCGCTCCGGCTCTGTCCTGATCTCACGCTGGTCGAGGGAAATCCTCAGAAGTACGTCCACGTTTCCCTTCAAATTCTTGAGGTCTTGAAGGACTTCACGCCGTTCGTCGAGCCGTTCAGCATCGACGAGGCGTTTCTCGATCTCGCAGGGGCGCCTCGATTGATGGAAGCGAAGATCGGGGCGAAGGGCGCCGGTGTAGGTGCGGGCGCCGGGCCACGCGCACCGGGAGACCTTCTCGCCGCAGCGATCCCCATCGCCAGGTCCATCCAGCGCGCCATCCACCGCCGCACCGACCTCACGGCGACGATCGGGATCGGGCCGAACAAGTACATTGCGAAAATGGCGAGCGGGGTGGAAAAGCCGCGCGGGTTGACCGCGTTGACGCAGGAGGACTACCGCCGGCACTTCTGGCCGCTCAACGTGAAGGAGCTTTGGGGAATCGGCGAGAAGACACGGATCGCCCTGGAGAAGCTCGGCATCGCCACCATCGGTCAGCTCGCTCACTTCCCCAAGGAGTTCCTCACGTACCACTTCGGTCTGAACGGAGACCGGATGCGCGACGCGGCGCTCGGCGAAGACGACGGCGAGGTCGTTCCGTACTACAAAGGGGTGCCGGTCAAATCGATGGGACACGAATTCACGCTCGACCGGGACGTCGACTCGAGGGAACGGATTGGCGCCCATCTTCTCCGGTTGAGCGATCAGGTTGGGCGCAGAATGCGCCAGGACGGATATCTCGGTCGGATCGTGTCGGTGAAGCTCCGGGATTCCAAATTCCGTACGACGATCCGACAAAGGGCTCTCCCGTACCTGATGAATGATGAGAGTTTGATCTTCAAGACCTCGTCAGCCCTTCTCGACGAGAATTGGGATGGACGACCCCTCCGCCTGATCGGCGTGTCGGTATCGGGACTGATCGCGTCGGGGAACGCGGAGCAGCCGAGCCTCTTCGATACCGATGAGCGCAGGCGTAAAATGATCGAGGCGGTCGATTCGCTTCGGGATCGCTTCGGTGATGCGGCGCTGGTGCGAGCCGGCGCCATCAAATGAACCTGAGTCCCCATCGAATGGCACCTCCATGATTCTGATCGGCACCTCGGGCTACTCCTTTCCGGACTGGGTCGGTCCCTTCTATCCTCCCGGCACCGACCGGAGAAACATGCTCGACCACTACGTCCGCCACTTCCAAACGGTCGAGGTCAACTCCACCTATTACCGGATCCCGCCCCCTCGCACCTTCGAAGCGATGGAACGAAAGACGCCTCCTGATTTCGAATTTGTCGTGAAGGCGCACCACGACATGACCCATAAGCGGAGTCTCGAACCCGATCTCTATCAGTCGTTCGTCCGCTCGGTCGATCCCCTTCGGGCGGCGGGGAAGCTGAACGGGGTGCTCGCTCAGTTCCCCTACGCGTTTCGCCGGACGAAAGAGAACGAGAAGTTCCTGGGAGCGATGAAACAGCTTCTCCCCGAAGCGCCTCTCTTCGTCGAGTTCCGACACAACTCCTGGGCGCAGGGCGAAGTCTTTCCGTGGCTCGAGGAGCAGGAAATTGGGTATGTCAGCGTGGACGAGCCCGATCTCCCGGGCTTGATGCCGCCGATCGCGCGCGCTACCGGACCGGCGGGGTATGTCCGGCTCCACGGTCGGAACAAGGAGAATTGGTGGCGGCCGGAGACCGGAGTGAGGCAGCCAGCGGAATCAAATCCACGACCCAAGGGGGAGCGTGCCGTCCGGAGACAACACAGCGACGCCGAGTACGGCCCGCTCTTCTCGTCAGACACGACGGCGGCCGAGGCGACGCCGAATCCTCGCCTATCGGGGCATGGCGACCGGTACGACTACCTTTATTCCGAGGCGGAGCTCAAGGAATGGGTGGACAAGATCCGCGAACTATCAACAAGGGCGAAGAAGACCTTCGTCTTTTTCAACAATTGCCACGTGGGGCAAGCCGCGACCGGCGCGAAACTCATGCGGCGGCTTCTCGAAGGGGAGGGGCTGCTTTGATCGAACGGAGGCGCTCGTGATTGGAGCGGCAAACCGATGACGCCGGGCGGTCCCGGGCTCTTCGAGCCCTCGCGCCGCGCGGACTCGCCGGAGACTCTCGAGGAGTTCGAGGCGCTCCTTGCCTCGATGACTGCGGGTGGGAAGGGGCCGCGGAGGCGCGAATGGATCGACGGGCCCGACGGCCGGCGCATTCGCCCGACCGAGCTGGTCCATCTCGAGCGGCTCCCGGCGCGCGCTGCCTCCTATGGCGAGCTCGAGAGCCCGCTCCCCGAGGCGCTCCGCCAGGTGCTCGATCGACAGGGGATCTCCCGCCTCTATTCCCACCAGGCCCGCGCGATCGACCTGGCCCGCGCGGGCTCGAATGTCGTCATCGCGACCGGCACGGCCTCGGGGAAATCGCTCGCCTACCACGTTCCGATTTTGGAGCGGATACTCTTAGAGCCGACCGCGGTCGCGCTCTATCTCTTCCCGACGAAGGCGCTCGCGCAGGATCAGCTGCGCGGCCTCACGCGGATCGCCGAGGAGTCGCCCCCGCTCCGCCGCGCGCTCATCGCGGGCACCTACGACGGCGACACGCCCGCGCAGACGCGTCGCCGCTTCCGGGAGCAGGCGAACGCGATCCTGACCAATCCCGACATGCTCCACCAGGGGATCCTTCCGTATCACTCCCGCTGGAGCCGCGTCTTCTCGAATCTCCGCTATGTCGTCGTCGACGAGGTGCACACCTACCGCGGCATCTTCGGCTCGCATGTCGCGAACGTCCTTCGCCGGCTGCGCCGTGTCGCGCGCCACTACGGATCGGATCCGTGCTTTCTCCTCTCCTCCGCCACGATCCGCAATCCGGGCGACCTGGCCGAGCTCCTCGTGGGGGATAAGGTCGAAGTCGTGAGCGAGGACGGCGCGCCGCGCGGGCCCAAGCTCTTCGCCTTCTGGAACCCCAAGCACACCGAGAGCGAGGGTTCGGGACGCGCCAGTGCCTCGATCGAAGCCGAACGAATCCTCGTCGCGCTCATGCGTCGCGGCGTCCAATCGATCGTCTTCACCCGCAGCCGGGTCTCGGCCGAGCTCATCTACCGGTACGCCCGAGAGCGATTGGAGCATGACAAGGAAGGACTCGCCGACCGCTTGAGCGCGTACCGCGGGGGCTACCTCCCCGAGGAACGCCGCGCGATCGAGCGACGTCTCTTCGAGGGGGAGCTCCGCGGCGTGATCTCGACCAACGCGCTCGAGCTGGGGATCGATGTCGGCTCGCTCGACGCGGCGCTCCTCGTCGGATTCCCCAACACAATCGCGAGCACCTGGCAGCAGGCGGGCCGCGCCGGCCGCTCCCAGAGCCCCGCGCTCGCGCTCGTGATCGCCTATGACGACCCGATCGACCAGTACCTGATGCGCCATCCGGAGCACTTTTTCAGCCAGACTCCGGAGAGCGCGGTGCTCGATCCCGAAAATCCCTACGTCCTCGCCTCGCATCTCGCCTGTGCCGCCTACGAGCTCCCGCTCACTCCCGACGATGAGTCGCTCTTCGGGAGCCGCGCGTCCCAGATCGCGGGGCTCCTCGAGGAGGAGGGGACGATGAAATCGCTCGACGGGCTTCGGTACTGGTCCTCGGCGGACTACCCGGCGGGGAAGGTGAACTTGCGAACGATCTCGGATGACACCTTTACGATCCTGGATCAGGGGCAGGCGAACGCCGTCCTCGCGACCGTCGACGCGATCAGCGCGCCCGAGCTGGTCTATCCCGAGGCGATCTACCTTCACGACGGCGACACGTACTTCGTCCGGGAGCTCGACTTGAAGCAGAAGATCGCATACGTCGAGCGGCGCGACGTCGACTACTACACGCAGCCGGTGCTCGACACGAGGCTCAAGCTGCTCGAGACGAGGGAGACGCGGCGATGGAACGAATGCGAGCTCGGGCTCGGCACCGCCGACGTCTCCTGGGCCACCGTGGCGATGAAGAAGATCCGGTTCCGAAGCCTCGACGCGATCGGCTATCACCCGCTCGACCTCCCGAGGCAGAACCTCGAGACGGTCGCGCTCTGGATCCGCCCCGAGGAGAGCGTCCGTGCCGCGGTGCGGGTTCAAGGGCTCAATCCCAGTGAAGGGATGTCGGGGCTTCGAAATCTCCTCATCACGCTCCTCCCGCTCCACGTGATGTGCGACCGGCCCGATCTCGGCGGCATTCTCGACAGTGGGAATCTCGGGGAGCAGGCGATCTTCCTCTACGATCGATACCACGGGGGCCTCGGTTACGCGGAACGGGGGTACACCCTCGTGGAGGAGCTGATTCGGGGGGCCCTTCAGATGGTGGCCGAGTGTCCCTGCGATATCGGCTGCCCCTCTTGCGTCGGGCTGCCGATCCTCCGCCCAGCGCAGCAGCAGGACTACGACCTCCACGGAGGTTGGCCGATTCCCAATAAAGCGGCGGCCGAGGCACTCCTAAGGAGACTTCTAGGTGCCTAGGTGATGCTCTCCCGCGCTCTTCAGTTGCGACTTGGGGACCTGGCCCGCCAGGCAAAACCTCCGCGTGGGGCGGCGACGCACGCCACATCGCCCCCCACGCTCCGGCGCGAACGGACGGTCGCCCCGGTGGGGATCGAGGAAATTCTGCCCGGCGGCGTGCTCATCGGCCCCCACGGCCCGCTCTTCATCCATGAGCGGCTCTACACCGAGCTTGGAGAACGGCCTCTCCCGCTTCTCGACCAGCTCTCGTCCCTCTCCGAGTCTGGCGCCTCGAACGGCTCTTCCTACACCTCGAACGGCTCCTCCAGCGGCTCGACCGGCTCCGCCGGAAATGGCTCGAGCGCGCGCATCCGATCTCGTCGACGGGGCCGCACGCTCGATCTCATGGAAATCGCGGCGGAGGTCGACCCGCCGGAACGCGGCCTCTTCCGTCGCTTCGGCCACCGGCGGATGCTCTTCTTGGACATCGAGACGTGTGGCCTTTCCGCGGCCCCGGTCTTCCTCGTGGGGCTCTGCATGGTCGGGGATCGAAACCTGGTGCTTCGCCAGCTCTTCGCGCGCGACTACAGCGAGGAGCGCGCGCTGCTACAGGAGATCGGGCGTTTGGCCCGCGACTTCGACTTCCTCGTGACGTTCAACGGGAAGTCGTTCGACGTGCCGTTCCTTCGCGATCGCGCTATCCATCACCGGATGCCCTTCTCGCTGGAGTTGCCGCATCTCGATCTACTCTGGATGGCGCGGCGCCGGTGGAAGCACGCGCTTCCGGACTGCCGGCTCAAGACGCTCGAGTGGCGCGTGCTCCGTCGCAGGAGGGCGGGCGACGTGTCGGGGGCGGAGATCCCCGGGCTCTACCACGACTTCGTCAGGCGCGGGGAGCCGCACCGGCTCCTACCGGTCTTCCACCACAACTTGCTCGACGTTGTCGCGATGGCGGAGCTGATTCCGCCGCTCTTCGATCCCGGCGCCGTGACCTACTAGGTCCGCTTCAGCTCGAAGCGGATGACTCCCGGCTCCGAGCCTCCCTCGATCCGTACGAACCCGTTTTTCTCGAGCACGCGGATCGACGGGATGAGGTTGGGGAACGTCTCGGCGATCACGCGCGTGACGTGGGGACTCCGAAAGGCGTGGTCGACCAGCGCGCGCGCCCCCTCGGTGCCGAGGCCCCTTCCGTGGAACGCCTCGACGATCGAATAGCCGATCTCCACTGTGCCGTCGTCGGATGGCCTTCCCTTGTAGCCGCCGTTTCCGATCGCGAGCGGTCTGCTGTTCGGTCCCTCTCGCAACACGAAGAACCAAAGGCCCCAGCCGCCCGCGTCCTGGTTCTCCTCGAGGTAGCGAATCATCCACCGATTCGACTGCTGGTCGTTGAGCGGGGGAGGCCATGGGACGGCGACCTCGACGCCGAGAAGACGGGCGAACTCATCGGGACGGGTGAGCTCGGCGCGAAGCATGGGCAGCGTCGCCTCGACGAGGCTCAATCGTTTGGTCTCGAGGCGGGGGGAGTTCATCGCATTCATCATGTCTCGGTTTGACAGCGTCGAAGATTCGACGCCGCGAGGCTCTCGGGGATCGAGAGGAAAGCGCCGCTACCGACTCCCATTCTACGACAGGTTCGGGAGTTGACACCGATCGGATCCGATCGCCCGCGAGGTGGGATCCCAGGCACGCGCCTTGCGGACTGCGGGCGCGTTGCCGCGGAGGGCGCGACCCTGCATGCGCGTCACACCACGGCACGACCCGCTGGAACGGCGGGCCCGAGTGCCCGGGTTTGGATGGGGGGAGGCGGTGCGATGCGGGCGATCGCACAGCTCCCGGGGCGCAGCCGAGGGACTGCGCCTTGAGGGGAGGAGGAGGCTCTTCGGGGCGCCGCAAAACCACGCGGAATCATCGGCGGCACGGGACCCGGCACCCACCTACCTACCTATGGCCGGGTCCCGCCCGCATCTCGTGGACGCGCCGCCGCCCGTTCGCGACCTGCACGCATTCGTCAGCTTCGCGAATCGCGCCGGCGGCGATCAATAGACCCGGACCGGCAAGATCACCATCGGAAGGCCGTGAAACGCGAGCCGGCGCTGGAGCGCGGGACAGGTCTGGTTGTGCAGCCACCGGAGCACCGACCGCTCCTTCTGGAAGACGAGCTGTCCTCCGAACGAGACCGATCGCGGGAAATCCTCGCTCGCCTTGAGGATCAGCTGCTCCAGCTCGTCCACGATGTCGGTCCCGATCGCATAGCGATACTCGGCGGGCAGCCCCAGCTTTCTCGCGAAATCGACGTACTTCTGCAGCTCCGACTCCGTGCTCGACCGCAGGGCCTCGATCTCGTCCGTCCCCTTGAACTTTCCGGAGTCGATCGCGCCCACCGAAACGAACACCACCTGCTTGAATTGATGGGGGAAGACCCGGAACAGGTTGAGCAGCGAATGGATACCAAGACCTCCGAACCCGACGACCGTGAGGATCGCGGTCTGCGCGGTCCTCTTGAGCGGCGCCTGCGTCGGCTCGCTGCTCGGCAACGGCACATTGGCAAGGCTCTCGTCGAGGCGCCGAAGGCTCACCCCGGTGCGGATGTAGTGCTGCCGGATCGAGGCGCAGAGGAGGCAGATGATGCCCGTCGCGAAGAGCGTGGCCCACCCGCCCTCCATGAACTTGAACGAGACCGTTCCGATGAGGAGCGATCCGGTCACGACGAAGCCGAGCATGCTGATGAAGAGCGGTCCGCGCCAGGGCTTCCCCTCGCGTTTCAGGTGAATCGCGTCCCGGCACATGCCGAGCTGCGCCAGCGCGAAGGTGAGAAAGACGTTGATCGAGTAGAGCACGACCAGGATATGCACGGCGCCCTGCGTGACGAGCAGAACGACGCCCGCCGAGAGCCCGATGAAAAGGACTCCGTTCGACGTGACCAGGCGCTCGGAGAGGTTGGAGAAACGAGACGGCACCCACCGGTCGAACGCCATGTAGACCAAGACGCGCGGCCCCCCCAGGAAGCCGGTTTGGGCGGCGACGAAGAGGAGCGCGCCCGCGGAAATCATCGTGAGAGCGACCAGGATTTCCGCGAGGCGGCTTCCGGGCGGGAATACCTGACCGGCGATGGCCGACCAGAGCACGGCGTTCAACGTCTTGCCGGGCACCGGGCGCACCTCGTAGAGAAGGTAGTTGACGAGAATTCCCGCCGCGATCACGGCGAGCGACACGGCCATGTAGCGCATCGTGGTCTTCGCGGTCGCCACCTTCGGCTCGCGGAGCATCGGCACGCCGTTCGAGACGGCCTCGATTCCCGTGTAGGTGCCGCCTCCCAGGGTGAAGGCCCGAAACACGATCATGAGGAGCGGAATCCAACCCGTCGTCTGCACCGCCTGGGCCGACTGCTCGCGTAGGTGATGCACCTCGATCGGGATCTGATGGATGTTCAGGACGATCCCGGCCACGATGGCGGTCGCGTGCGTCAAGATGAAGAGAAGGAAGATCGGAGAGATGACCGAGACCGACTCGCGAACGCCGCGCAAGTTGAGGATCGTGAGCGTCGCCAGCAGTCCAAACGTGAATGGCAGATACGAGAAATGAAGCGCGGGCGGCAGGAGGCTGAAGATCGCCTCGGAACAGGCCGCGAGGGAGATCGCGACGGTCAGCACGTAGTCGACCAGGAGGGCGCTCCCGGACACGAGCCCCGCGCCGGGCCCCAGCAGCTTGGTGGCGACAACGTAGCCGCCACCCCCTGCGGGGAATCGCTCGATGATGCGCGAGTAGCTTGCCGCGATCACCGCCACCGTGATCGCGGTCAGGAGCGCGAGAGGGATCGCGAGAAACGTATTCTCGTGTAGTGCTCGAAACGCCGCCTCCGGACCGTACGCGCTGGACGAGAGTCCGTCCGCGCCCAAGCCGACCCACGCCAGGAATGCGGCGAGCGAAATCTTGTGGAACAGGAGCGGGTCGGTCAGCGCGCGCGCCGGTCCGATGACGTAGCCGAACGCGCGGCGCAGGAATCGGAGAGCGCGGGGTTCGAGCTGTTGTGACGGCGGAAGATCCGGCGGTGGCTCGGGAATGTTGCTGGGTGCCGGCTCGTCCTGTGGGAGTTCTGTCATGGGAGCGGCGAACTATATACCCCGGGCACACCCTCCGCAAATGGGACCGCCCCGGCGGGAGAACCCACCGGGGCGGCGTATCGACTGAGACCGGCCTTAGACGGCCGTGACGTTTGCGGCCTGCTTTCCCTTCGGACCCTCGACGATCTCGAATTCGACCGCCTGGCCCTCGGCCAGAGTCTTGAAGCCATCACCCTGGATGGCGGAGTAATGCACGAATACATCCTCCCCGCCGGCCTGCTGGATGAAGCCGAATCCCTTGGCCTCGTTGAACCACTTTACCGTTCCGCGTTTACGCATGGAGCCATCACCTCCCCTCGTGAAGCGTGTTCATGGATCCCATTTCCACGCCGTGCTTCCCAGGCGCGCGGGAGCCGACGCGGGGATGGACGTGGTCCACCCCGTGCGGACGCACTCCTGCGACCCTGGGATTCTGTTTCGTCTTTGTTGTTGGAAGTTGCTTCAGCGTTCCGACACCGTTTAATGCTTTGAACCTTGCCGCGTGCCAGCGCTGAAGCCAAGACAACGACTGCGAGGCAACACCATTGCAGGTTTCCAAAGCGAACCAAAGCTGACCGACCGAAGCCGGTCCGAATACAAAATCACGGTAGACCCCTTCCTGCTGCCTGTCAAAGGGAAATTCGGCATCGGGAAGCGAATCTTGACCGAGGAATGTCGTGCCGGAAGAGCCTCCCTGTGTGCCTTGACCCCGGCTGGGCGCGACCGTAACGTGGGCGCTGATTGAAGGCTGAGTCCCTTCCCGAAATCCACGGAGGCTCCATGCCGCGCTCGGTCCGCGCCGCGCTTGCCCTGTCCGCGCTTCTTTCGGTGACGGTCCCGCCCGCCGCGCGCGCGGAGGAAGGCTCGATCCGCCCCAATGGACGCACGGAGGTCGTGATCTACAACGACGACGTGGCGCTCGTGCGGGAGCCGAAGACCCTGACGCTTCCCAAGGGCGTGAGCCGGCTGGCGCTGGAAGGAGTGCCGCAGCGGCTCGATTCCACGTCCGCCCGGCTGGAGGGCGCGGGGTTTCGCGTCTTACGGCAGACATTTCGCTTCGACCTCTGGAACGGCGACCGGGTGTTCCGGCGGTTCCTGGGCGACTCGATCACCTACCGCTACGGGGGCAAGGCCTACCACGGCGTGCTCGCGGGGATCGAGGGCGACGACCTCTTCATTCAGCGCCGCGACTCCACGGAAGTGCTCACGATCCTCAGTCGGCGCCAGATCACCGAGGTCGAATTCCCTTCGCGCCTCAAGTTCCGCACCCGCCCCTCGCTCCTCTGGGAGATCGAGTCCAGCAAGGGCGGAGAGCAAAGGGCGACGCTCTCCTTCCTGACCGCGGGGATCGAGTGGAGCGCGGAGTATTCGGCCGTTCTCGACGCCGAGGAGCGGGCCGTCGAGCTGAGCGGATGGGCGACCATCGTGAACCGGTCGGGAAGCTCCTTCGCGGACGCCAGGGTCTCGCTCGTTGCGGGGGAGATCCACCGCGACAGCGAAACTCCAGATCGGGGCGCCGCGATCGAGGAAGCTCCCGCGGCGCCCGCGGCGCGTCCCGCCGAGCTCTTCGCCTACCACATGTACCCGCTCGCCGGCACGATGGACCTGGATCAGCTCGCTACCGTGCAGGCAGTGATCATCTCGCCGACGCGCGTGACGGCGGCCCGGACCTATCGCTACGACGGCGCGCGCGACGGATCCAAGATCCGGGTCCAGGTCGAGTTCGGAAACGAGAAAGGTTCGGGCCTGGGACTGCCCCTTCCCGAGGGGCGCATCCGGGTCTACGCCGCCGACGCCGGAGGCGCTTCGACGCTCGTCGGCGAGGACCGGCTCCCGCACACGGCGGCCGGGGAGCGGATCCGGATCTTGAGCGGGATCGCGTTCGACCTCGTGGGGGAGAGGACCCGCTCATCCCACACGCGCGTCTCGCGCAACGTGACCGAGGACGAGTTCCGCATCAGGATCCGGAATCACGGCTCGAAGCCCGCCACTGTGACTGTCGTCGAAGCCCTCTATGGCAACTGGGAAATCACGCAGAAGTCGCACGACTTCCGGAAGAAGGATGCCGATACCGCGGAATTCGACGTTCCGGTCCCGGCGGGGAAGGAATCTGTTCTGACGTACACCGTGCGCTATACCTTCTGATGCGCTCCGCCCCGCTCGCGACATTCGTGGTCCGGGCGGCGCTCGCGGCGTTCTTCATCTTCGCGCCGCGGCCGGGATTCGCGCAGCCCCATGCGCCGCGGCCGGGATTCGCGCAGCCCCCCGCGCCGCGCCCGCCATTCGCCCAGCCCCCCGCGCCATTCCCGGCGTCCGGCCCAGCCGAGGAGCGCTCGCTCCAGTGGGTGTTCTTCCGCGACCACGGCGCTGGCGCCTCGCTCGATTCCGCCCTCGCCGCGGCCGAGCGGTCTCTCTCTGTCCGGGCGCTCGATCGGCGCGCCAAGGCGATCCGCGAGAGGGGAGGGGAAGCGCCGGCCCGGCGGGTTGTCGATGAGCGTGACCTGGAACCCTCCGCCGCCTACGTCTCGGCCGTGCGAAAGACCGGCGCGAACATCCGATCGGTCTCCCGTTGGCTGAACGCGGTGAGCATCGAGGCCGATGGGGACGTGATCGCGGCGATCGAGAGCCTCCCCTTCGTCGACGGCGTTCGCCCTGTCCGCGCGCTCGCGTGGGACGACGTCGAGGCGGCCGACGAATTCAGCTACGGTCCCTCGGCCCATCAGCTCGAGATGCTCGGGATTCCGGAGGCGCACGCGATGGGATACCGCGGCGAGGGCGTGCTGATCTGCGTCCTCGATTCGGGTTTCGAGCTGGGGCATGAGGCTTTCGATCAGCTCAGCGTGCGCGCGACCCGGGACTTCGTCTTTCACGACGAAGACGTCTCCTTCACGCCGAGGCAGGACGTCATCGGGCAATCGAACCACGGAACCACGGTCCTCTCGGTCCTCGCCGGCTACGCGCCCGGGAAGATCCTTGGCCCGGCCTACCGGGCGGATTTTCTCCTCGCGAAAACTGAGCGGATCGGGTCGGAGACGAGAGTCGAGGAGGACGCCTGGTGCGAGGCGATCGAGTGGGCGGAGGCGATGGGGGCGGACATCGCGGCGAGCTCCCTCTCCTATTTCTTGTGGTATGCGCCCCAAGATCGCGACGGACGCACCGCGCTCGTCAGCCGGTTCGCGAACATCGCATTCGAACATGGCCTCCTCATCGTCAACTCGATGGGGAACACGGGGCCGCTCGAGAGGAGCTTGAACCCGCCCGCGGACGCGCCGGGCGTGATCTCGGTCGGCGCGGTCGACTGGAACGGACGTCTCGCCGGCTTCAGCTCCGTGGGGCCAACCTGGGACGGGCGCGTGAAGCCCGACCTGGTCGCCATGGGATCCGGGGTCGCGCTCGTGACGGCGCGCTCGCGCGATCGATACGGGCGAGGGAGCGGCACATCGTTCTCCTCTCCGCTCGTCGCGGGCTGCGCGGCGCTCGTCCTCTCGGCCCACCCCGATTGGGGGCCCGAAGCGGTCCGCGAGGCGCTGGTGATGAGCGGCGATCGGGCGAGCCGTCCCGACAATCAGTACGGCTGGGGCGTTCCGAACGTGCGGGACGCGATCCTCTATCCCTTCCTGGAAGGGAAGGTCACCGATGCCACGACACGCGAGCCGATCGCGGGGGCGCGGGTCCGGTGGGAGCCTGCGGGGCGGGTCGATTCGACGCGCGCCGCCCCCAGCGACTCTCCGCCGCGCGGGCTCGTGGAAACCGATTCAACCGGCGCCTACGTGGCGCCGAACCTTCCGCCTGGGGTCTATCGCCTCCGGGTCGAGGCGCCCGGATACTCCGAAACGGCGTCGGAGCCTCTCGAGGTCCCGCCGAGCCTCGGGGACGTAAACATCGCGCTCCGGTTTCGGGGGAAATGACTCCGTGAGGTCGCGCGGCCGTCATGGGCCGCGCCGTTGCGTCATCCCCCCGCTACTTCATCCTGAGATCGCGGAGCCCCTCGGACGAGCCTTCCCATACGATGCGCCCCTCCTTCCGGAAGCGATACTTGGGATTTCGCTTCAGAAATCGGATCGCGGCGTCCCGAAGCAGAACCCCCGACTTCTCGGCAGGCCCGGCCTTGGCGAAGGCGGTGTAGCCGTCGCCGCCCTCGTATAGGTAATCGACCGTGGCGACGCGGTAGACGCGATCGGACTCCAGCGACTTTCCGTTCACCCGAATGTAGCTCGCGCGGTCGCTTCGGATCACGAATGCCACCCCGGAGACCTGCGCGAAGCCCCCCTTGCCGATCCGACGCGCGGCGAAGTCGAGGAGCTCGCGCACCCGCCATCCCGGCATCGGGACGACGACGATGCGGTTGTCGAACGGTAGCGTCGAGTAGACATCGCCGACGGTTACGTCTCCGGCGGGGAGCGCCGCGCGGATCCCGCCCGAGTTGATGACCGCGATGTCCGCACCGGAAGCGTCGCGGAGCACGTCGGCGACGAAGTTGCCCAGGGGGGTCTCGGCTTCTCTGAGGCCACTCGATGGGATCCGGGCCGGTGAGTGGAAAATCGCCTGCGACATCGCGCCCTCGATCGAGTCGGCGTAGGGACGCAGGAGCGCCACCACGCGCGAATCTTCGCCCTCCGCGGGGCGGACGCGGAGGAGCTGCCCCGAGTATCGGGTGAGTCGATCGCCTTCGAAGTAGAGCGCGACCCGCCCGAGGAATTCCCCGCGATACCCGGTTTGCACGATGGCGGTGCCGTGGTAGCCGTTGGGGGTCGCGTTCGGCACGAGAACCGGGCGGTCGAGCCGCGTATGCGAGTGGCCGCCGATGATGACGTCGATCCCGGCCACGCGCCTCGCCAGCTCGCGGTCGGAATCGAGCCCGATATGGGAGAGGCAGATCACCACGTCCGCCTTCCGCCGCAGCTCGGGCACGAGCCGCTCCGCGACCGCCACGGGATCGGCGATCGCGACTCCCCCGTTCGGACCGACCGCAACGATGTGCACTAGATCCGCGGTCGTCAGCCCGAAGAGAGCGACGGTCCGGCCCGCCCCCAGGTCGCGGATCACGAACGGGGGGGTGAGGTATCGGAGCGCCGCCCCATCCGGAACACGCTGGCCTCCGATCCAGTGCGACCCGCGCCGGTCTGAGGCGGGGACCTCACCGCCAGCCTTGGCCCAAGAGCTCTCGGCGGCAGCAAAGACGTTGGCGCTCAGGATTTCAAACCGCGCATTGGCGCTCGCACGCAGCCAGGCGGCGGGGCCATCGTCGAGGTCGTGATTTCCGAGGGCGCCCGCGTCGTAGGCCATGAGGGACATCGTGCGGTAGTCCGGGACGCCTCGGAAGAAATTGTAGTAGGGAGTGCCTTGGAATACGTCGCCGGCGTCAAGCAAGAGCGTTCGCCCCGGACGGCTGCGCTGCCTCTCGATCAACGCCGCCCGCGCCGCGGCTCCCCCGACTCTCTCCCCGTCGTCCGCTGGAAACGGCATCAACCTCGCGTGGATATCATTGGAATGAAGAAGAACGAGGGAATCGAGCCGCGAGCTTCGTTCGGCGGCTTCGGCCGTCGTTCCATGTTTGTAACTTGCGAACTGGGGGGTCGGCGGCCCGAGAAACGCCGGCAGGAAGATCCCGCCCAAGATGCCGGCGAGGACAGTACCCCGGAGGCGGGAACTCACCGCGAGCACGAGTCTTGGACGAAGTTGGCTGGGCTGAAGCAGATCATCGAATTCAGTTCAAACCCTCCGACAAGGGTCAGCGGAAATTCAAATGTCTTGACACAAGTCATGGCGAACTATATACTTATGGAAGTCAGGGTTTCGATTCCCGTACTCGGTACTCGCGGAGATACGGCAGCAACGAGCGGAATGCAGTGACCCAGTCTCCACGTACTTATCCCTTCCTTGGCCTACCCCCGGTCCCCTCGGTTTCTCCAGAACTGCCTCCGGCGCGCCTCGCCCACCGGGGGATTCTACGTTCCCACCGGTGAGGGCGTAACGGAGGTTTCATGGCTGAAGAAGACAGAGTACTGAAATGTCGCGACTGCGGCGAAGAATTCGTCTTTACCGCGGGGGAACAAACATTCTACAAGGAGCGCGGATTCCAGCACGAACCGACGCGATGCCGGCGGTGTAGAGACGAGAAGAAGCGTCACGCGGGCGCCGGTGTTGGAACTGGCGCGCCGCAGGTGACGGGAGTATCGTCCGGTCGAGAGTTTCACGAGGCCGTCTGCTCCTCGTGCGGCGTGACGACGCAGGTACCGTTCCGCCCCACACCCGGAAAGCCGGTCTACTGTCGCGACTGTTTCCAGTCGGTCAGAACCCCGAGAGGAGTGAGTACGTAATCGACCGTCGATCCCATGAATTGCCAACCGACCATCTCGGACCGGAAGGAGGGCGCCCGCACTTGAAGCACCGCGGAGCGGTCAAGTGGTTCAGCGAGGCCAAGGGATACGGATTCATTCGAGAAGAATCGGGTGAGGAGTTTTTCGTGCATCACTCGGCGATCCAAGCGGACGGATTCCGGACGCTCAGTGAGGGGCAGCTCGTCGAGTTCGAACCGATGGACGGACAGAAGGGGAAGCAGGCAGCGAACGTCGTGAAGATCGACGCCTGACGCGCGCCGATCGCCGCAGCGTCGAGCCTGCCTGGACCCCGGCGGGGAGTTCCCCGTCGGGGTTCGCTTTTGCGTTCGAATGGAGTAAAGTATTCCGCTGGTTTCAAGGCATTCATCCGCCAGGGGAGGGCCCGCTTCGCATGCGTTTTTCGCCCATCATCGCGCTGGTATCCGCGTTCGCGCTTCAGCTCCCCGCCTCGGTATCGGCCGCGCCCCAGTTGGTGCGGACCCTTCCCAACAAGATGACCCTCGTGGTCCGCGAGAATCGTACGCGGCCGCTGGTTTCGATCCAGATGTGGGTCAAGGCCGGAACGCGGGACGAGCAGCTCCGGGACCGCGGCGTCTCGGCGGTCCTTGCCCGGGCCCTCTTCGAAGCGACCCAGAGTCGCCCGCCCGGAAAGATCGACGAAGAGCTGACTCTCCATGGCGGATCGTTCGGCAGCGAGGCCGGCTATGCGTACACGCTCTATGAGGTGACCCTCCCGGCGCGATCGTTCGGCGTCGGCCTCGACGTCCTGAGAGAAGTCATCTTGCGCCCACGCATGGCGGCCAAGGATTTGGAGCAAGGGATCGCGAAGGCGCGGACGGAATCGCGGGCCGTGCTCCAGGGCGCGGAACGCGCTTCGATCGACCCCGCGCGCGAAGCGCTCCATCCCGGAACGCCGCTCTCCTGGCCGCTCGCCGTGTCGGAGCTGGAGCTCGCGTCGGTAACCATGCCGATCGCGCAGCGGTTCTATAAGAACTACTACGTTGCCGAGAACATGATGGTTGTCGTGGTCGGCGACGTCGACCCGGACGATGTCGCCCGAAAGGTCGAGGTGGCTTTCCAGGAGGCGCCGAAGGCGAAGGCGCCCGCGCGCGCGCGATTCACCGAGAAGGCATTGACGGCGCCGGTCATCCAGGTCCAATCGAACCCCGGCGACACGCAGGGCGCCGCGCTGACGGTCGGATTTCGTGCGCCCGCGTGGGGCACGGCCGACGCGATCGCGCTCGACGTCTTGATGGCGATGCTCGTGGACAGCCCGACGTCTCGAGCGCAGAAGCGGATGGCCGAGAAGGGCGGAGAATTCATCCTAGCCGCCGCGCATCGGGCGTTCGAGGCGGACGGCGGCACCGTGGCCATCTCGGTGCGCGCCCAGCCGGAGCGAATGAGGGACGCGGAGAGCGCGCTCCTCTCGTTGATCGAGCAGTCGCGCTCCACGCCGGTCACGCAGGAAGAGCTGAATGCCGCCGTCAATTCCGTCCTCTCCCGGGATCTCTTCTTCGAAGCTGAGCCGTTGGGCCTGGGGCGGGCCACGGCGTTCGCGGTCCTCCAAGGTAGCCCGGGCGCGGACGAGGTCTATTTCCAGAGGATCAAGGCCGTCCGTCCCGCGGATCTGGTCGCGGTGGCGAATCAATACCTCGACATGAGGCGGGCGGCCGTCATCGAGATGATGCCTTCCGACACCGCCGACAGTCTGCGAATTCGCGACGGGTTCGAGAAGCGCATTCGCGAGAAAATCGGAATGAACGAGGCCGCCTACAACCAAGGGCCGAAGGTGACTCAGAGCGCGGAGCAGGAGCGGCGGCTTCGGATCGACGCCCCTCTCGCGCAAATCCCGACCGCGCCCTTCGACGCGGGTCGCTCCCGCATCGATCGCGCGGCGCTCCCCGGCGGCCTTCGAGTTCTCGCGAGCGAGGATCGAAGCATTCCGCTCGTGACGATCGGCGTCTACCTGGCGGGCGGCGTGCGCTATGAGAGCGACAAGAACAACGGCATCTCCGCGATCGTGCGGGAGGTGCTCCTGAGTTCGGCCGATTCCAAGGCTGGCGGATTGCAATACCGGCAATCGTTCGCGGATCTCGGCCGTTTGGTTCCATACCAGGATCGGGACATGTGGGGTGTCTCGCTATCCGTACCCGCCGACTCGTGGCGCGACGCGCTCGGGCGTCTGGGGGCGATGTTCACTCATCCCGAGATCGACACCGTAAGCATCGATGCGGCGCGCCTCCTCGTCTTGACCGCGCTCGACAAGTGGCTCGATGACGACGGCGCGCAGCGCGCGCGACTCATTTTCCCGACCAAGTATCAGGTTTCCGGGTACCGGTTGCCCGGCCTCGGAAATCGGAAAAACGTGGTTACGATCCCCATCGCCGACGTGCAGGCGTGGTATCGAAGGTTCGTGGTCCGGGGAAACGTGGTGGTGAGCGTCTTCGGGGACGTGCGGCCGGGGGAAGTCGGACCGGCGGTGGACGAAGCGTTTCGCGACCTCCCGGCAAAGGCGTTCGAGCCAGGGACGATCGCCAAGGAAGGCGAATACGAGGGATTCCGGGAGAAGTGGGAATTGGGAGCGGGCCCCGACTGCACCGTGACGCTCGCGTTCGACGGGCCGCCTGCGACGAGCCCGGACATGCCGGTCATGTACGTGATCAACTCGATTCTGAGCGGGCCCAAGGGGTGGTTCCAGACGTATTTGATGTCGAATCCGTTCGTGAAGGACGCGAATTCGATCGTGTCACAAGCCGTGGATGAGTCTCCCATCATCGCGTCCGTTACGGTGACCGGACCGGTTCAAGAAGAGAGCGCGGTGAGGCTCCTCTTCCGGCAGTTCAAGAAGGTGGCGTTCTTGGAATTCAACGCCGAATTGGCCGACACGTTGAGATTCGCCAAGACGCATGCCGCCGGCTCCTACCTCAGCCTGCTGAATTCGAACACCTCGCGGGCATTCCAGGCGGGGCGAGGCGAGCTGTTCGGGCTCAGCGTCGAGTACCCGGTGGTCTTGCCGGCGAAGATCGACGCCGTGACGGCGGACGATCTCCTGCGTGTCGGGCTCAAGTACTTCGAGAAGGACGAATTCAACAGACGGCCGTACGCCATCTCCGAAACCCGCCCCGGCGGCTGGTAGCCGGCCGAGGCGCGGCCTCACCCGACGCGTGCCCCCGGAACCCGTCACCGTCATCGCGACGGTCCGGAACGAAGCCGGAGAAATCGACGCGCTCCTCGACTCGATTCTCCGCGGGTCGCGGATCCCCGATGAGATCGTGATCGCGGACGGTGGCTCGACCGACGCCACCTACGAGCGGCTCCGGGCGCGCGCCGCCGCGGATCCCCGCGTGCGCACGCTCCTCGCGCCGGGAAACCGCTCGATCGGACGGAACGCGGCGGTTCGCGCGGCCCGCCATGTGGTGATCGCCTGCACCGATGCCGGCGTCGAGGTCGATCCGGAGTGGCTCGAGCGGTTGACCCGCCCCTTCGAGGATGATCCGGACGTGGACGTTGTCGCCGGCTTCTACCGTCCACAGGGCTCCACGCCGTTCGAGCGAGCGGCCGGCGTCGTCTCCGCTCCCAGCCTGAGCGAGATCGACCTCGCTCGCTTCCTCCCCTCCACGCGCTCGGTCGCGTTCCGTCGCTCCGCGTTCGACTTGGTGGGCGGGTTCGACGAATCGCTATCCCACAACGAGGACACGCCGTTCGCGCTTGCGCTAAAGCGCGCGGGACGCAGGTTCGCGTTCGCCCCCGAGGCGATCGTGCGCTGGCATCCGCGGGGGAATTTGCGGGCGTTCATGCATCAGCATCGGAGATTCGGAACCGGAGACGGGGAATCGCGCGTGCAGGGTTGGTTCTACGCGACGCTCGCCTCGAAATACGCGGCGGGCCTTGCGCTCCTTGCGGCCGGCTTCTGGTTTCGGCCCGCTTGGTGGCTGCTCGGGGCCGGCGCGGCGATCTTCGTGGCGACCCAGGCGCGTCGCGGCATCGGCCGGATCCCGGCGCCCGAAGCGATCTTCCTCGTCCCGCCGCTCAAGGTCGCGTACGACCTCGCGTACCTGTGGGGATACGTCCGGGGGAGATTGGGTCCGCGCAGGGGGGCGTAGCTGATCGTCGAGTTCCGGGGGCCGGGCGGGATTGACCTACGGGAGCTTGTCCTCGCCCGCTCTGGCCGAATTCCGAAATAGGGGAGGTCTTCCCTCGCGGGCTGCGGAGGCTCCCTTCGGTCAATCCCGCCCGACCCCACCGGTAGTCGCGAGGGACCCCTACGCCCCCTGCGCGGCCTCTTTGTCGACCTCAGCCGTTTCCTCTGGCCGTGGATTGAAGATCGCCGCGAGCTCGCTCCGCAGTTGACCCTCGTCGAGATTCCACTTCAGCTCGCCCTTGTGCGCGATCGAGATCGCGCCCGTTTCCTCGGACACGACGAAGACGCACGCATCGGTCTCTTCCGCCAGACCCAGGGCGGCGCGATGTCGCGTGCCGAGGATCGGCGAGAGCCCCGGGGTCTCGCTCAGCGGGAGGATGCAGCCGGCGGCGGCGATCTGATCGCCGCGGATGACCACCGCCCCGTCGTGGAGCGGCGAATGCGGTGTGAAGACCGTTTCCAGCAGCTCCTTGGTGACCGCGGCGTCGAGCTTCGTCCCGGTCTCGATGTAGTCGCGGAGCCCCATGTCGCGCTCGACGACGATCAGGGCGCCGCGGCGCTCCTTGCTCATGTCCTCGACCGCGCTCAGGATCTCCTTCAACACGCCGCCGTCGCCGACCCGGATGAGGGCGCGCAGCAATCGGTTTTGCCCGACGTGGGTGAGAAGGGCGCGGAGCTCCGGCTGGAACAGGATCACGAAGAGGATGACCCAGACGGTCTTCAGGCTTCCGATGATCCAGTTGAGCGCGTTCAGCCGGAACCACTGGGCGACGATCGAAGCGATGACGATGAAGACGAGCCCCACGAACATCTGCGCGGCCCGGGTCCCCTTGATCATGGCGAAGAGGCGATAGAACAGGAATGCCACGATCAGGATGTCGATCACGTCGACCAGGATCTGGGGTTTCAGCTCGATCACGCTCGGATCTCCAGAGGGGGCGAGGCCTCGGATGCGGGATCCCGAAGCGCTTCAGCGGCCCGGAGGGCGTCCAGGGTTTCGGGGACGTCGTGGGTCCGAAAGATCCGGGCCCCCAGCCCGTATGCGGCCACGCTCGCGCCGAGGCCGGCCGCGAGCCTGCGCTCGACCGCCGTGCCGGTCGAGGCGCCAAGGAACGACTTCCGCGATACTCCGATGTACAGGGGCCGCCCCAGCGACGTCAAGAGCGGAAGCCCTCGGAGCGCTTCAAGGCTCTGCTCGGCTCGCTTGGAAAAGCCGATTCCAGGATCGAGCGCGATCTTCTCCCGTTCCACGCCCCGCGATTCCGCCAGCCGGAGCCTTGTCTCGAGAAAATCCCGGACCTCGGCCGCCACGTCCCCGTATTCGCGCGGCTCATGAAGCCGCGAGGGGGCGCCGACCGAGTGCATCAGCACGAGCCCCGCCCGGGCGCGCGCGGCGTGGTCGGCGATCGAAGAATCGACGCCCAGCCCGCTGACGTCGTTCACCATCGCGGCCCCGGCGTCGAGCGCCCGCCGCGCGACTTCACCCCAGTAGGTGTCGATGGAGAGGGGAATCGAGAGCCGTTTCGCGAGGGCGTCGATCACCGGCCCGACCCGGGCCCATTCCTCTTCCGGTCCTACCGGCTCGGAGGCCCCGGGACGCGTGCTCTGTCCCCCGACGTCGACAGCGTCCGCTCCCTCCTCGGCCATCTGCTCGGCTCGCCGGATCGCGCTCTCCGGGGTCAAGAAAAGACCCCCGTCCGAGAAGGAATCGGGGGTCACGTTCAAGATCCCTACCACGCGCCCCCGTCGGGAAAGATCCCAGGAGCCGAGCCGGTGGGCGAAGATCACTGGATCAAGCCAAGCCGGGGCTCTCCGTGGGAGCGACGCGTGGGACCGGCGCCTTCTCACGGGGCCCGCCGGCCTCCTCTTCCGTTGCGGTCGCGGCCGCGGGAGCCTGGCCGTCGCCGCGATCTCGCGTGATCGGTTCGAGTGTCTCCCCGCGAAGGAGCTTCTCGACCTCCTCGCCGTCCAGGATCTCGCGCTCCAGGAGCGCCGCGGACAGGATGTGCAGCTTGTCGAGGTTGTCGCTCAAGAGCTGCCGAGCCCGGTTGTACGCGCCTTCCGCGAGCCCCCGCACCTCCTCGTCGATCATGATCGCGGTCTTCTCGCTGTAGTCGCGGCTCTGGGAGATCTCCCGGCCCAGGAAGACGAACTCCTCCTTGCTGCCGAAGGTGAGCGGGCCCAAACGCTCGCTCATCCCCCACTCGCAGACCATGCGACGGGCGATGTTCGTCGCGCGCCGGATGTCGTCCATGGCGCCGGTCGTCAGCTGGTTCAACACGATCTGCTCCGCGGCCCGGCCGCCCATCAAGTGGGTCAAGATCTGGAGCCAGTAATCGCGCGAGAAGGAGTGCCGCTCGTCCTGCGGCAGGTACGCCGTGAGCCCGAGGGCGCGCCCGCGCGGGATGATCGTCACCTTGTGGACTTTATCGCTGCCCGGCTGGAGCCACGCCACGAGCGCGTGGCCCGCCTCGTGATAGGACGTGCTCTTCTTTTCGGTGTCGGAGATCACGAGGCTTCGCCGCTCCGTGCCCATCATCACTTTGTCCTTCGCGTCCTCGAAATCCTGGTCGTTGACGCGCTTGTGATTCCTGCGCGCCGCCAAGAGCGCGGCTTCGTTCACCAAATTCGCCAAATCGGCGCCGACCATGCCGGGCGTGCCGCGGGCGATGATGTTCAGATTAACGTCCTCGGCGACGGGGATGTTCCGCGTGTGGACGCGAAGGATCCCCTCGCGACCCCGCACGTCCGGCACGTCGACCACGATCTGGCGGTCGAAGCGCCCGGGCCTAAGGAGCGCCGGATCCAGAACGTCGGGCCGGTTCGTGGCGGCGATGAGGATCACGCCGTCGTTCGACTCGAACCCGTCCATCTCGACGAGGAGCTGGTTCAAGGTCTGCTCGCGCTCGTCGTGCCCGCCTCCCAGACCGGCCCCACGGTGGCGGCCGACGGCGTCGATTTCGTCGATGAAGATGATGCAAGGCGCGTTCCGCTTTCCTTGATCGAAGAGGTCGCGCACGCGCGAGGCGCCGACGCCGACGAACATCTCCACGAAGTCGGATCCGGAAAGCGAGAAGAACGGAACGCCCGCCTCGCCGGCGACCGCCTTCGCGAGCAGCGTCTTCCCGGTCCCGGGAGGTCCGAGGAGAAGCGCTCCCTTCGGAATCCGTCCGCCGAGGCGCTGGAATTTCTTGGGGTCGCGGAGGAACTCGATGATCTCTTCGAGCTCCTGCTTCGCCTCGTCCGCGCCGGCCACGTCCTTGAACGTCACCTTCGGGCCCGTCTCGAGCGCGACCTTGGGGCGGCTCTTACCGAACTTCATGGCGCTCGCGCCGCCCGACTGAAGCTGCCGGATCATCACCATCCAAAGCACGAGCAGCGCGATGAACGGAATGTACGAGAGGGCGAGCCCCCACCAATTCATGCCCGGGGGCTTCGAGCTGACGACCACGTTGGGGTCCTTCGCGAGGATCGCCCGTCCAATGTCCTTGTCCTCCGCGGGGAGGTACGCCTTGAAGAATACGTACGAGACGGGGCGGCCATCGACGTGGGTCAACGCGCCCTGCTTCAGCTCGCCGGCCACCTCGCGCTCCACGATCGAGACGGCCTTGAGGTTCGTTTGGTCGATCTGCTGAAGGAATTCGGAATAGGGGATCTCGTGCGTCTTCGCTCGCATCTCGCCGTAGACCTGGACGAAGACCAGCACCGCGAGGACGAGGATGACCCAGAGCAAGGCCGTCCGGAGCGGCTTCGCCGGCCCGAACGGGGTCGGCTTGCGCTGCGGCGGGCGCGGCGGAACCGGCGGCCGTCGCGGCGTGCGGTTCGACTGCTTGCGTGCGAGCG
>JBGPMG010000007.1:0-34243 GCA_041486815.1 Candidatus Eiseniibacteriota bacterium
AAGATCCTCTCGGGCGGCGTCGACGCGAACGCTCTTCAGAAGCCGAAGCGGTTCTTCGGAGCCGCTCGAAACTTCGAGAACGGCGGCAGCCTCACGATCGTCGCGACCGCGCTGTTCGAGACGGGGAGCCGCATGGACGACGTGATCTTCGAAGAGTTCAAGGGCACCGGGAACATGGAGGTGGTGCTCGACCGTAAGCTCGCGGATAAACGCGTATTCCCGGCGATCGACATCAACCGCTCGGGCACACGCAAGGAAGAGCTGCTCATGACGGCCGAGGAGCTGAATAAGGTCTGGATCCTCCGCAAGTTCCTGAATGAGCTGAATCCTCTGGAGGCTATGGAGTTTCTAATAGGTAAGATGAGCCAGACCAAGACGAACAAGAAGTTCCTCGCGATGATGAACACGTGATCTCAATCAACAACGGAGAAATGCGATGAAGAAGGGCATCCACCCCGGTTACTACAACACGAAGATCGTCTGTGCCTGCGGGAACGTCATCGATACCCGCGCCACGGTCAAAGAGACGGTTCACGTTGAAATCTGCTCGAACTGCCACCCATTCTTTACCGGGAAGCAGAAGCTGGTCGATACCGCGGGCCGGATCGAGCGCTTCCGCCGGAAGTACGGGATCAAGGAGCAGAAGCCAGCGGAAGCTCCTTCGGCCTAGCGTCGGCCCTCTCTTCCGCGACCCCGCCCTCATACCGTGTCCACGCGATACGCCCCCATCGGGGGCCAGGCCGTCATCGAGGGCGTCATGATGCGCTCCCCCAAGCGGGTGGCCACCGCCGTACGCCTCCCCGACGGCTCCATTCAGGTGAAATCGCGCGAGTACGTCTCCCTGTCGCGGCGATTTCCGATCCTCAGCCTTCCGATCCTTCGCGGCGCCGTGGTCCTGGTGGAGTCGCTCCGGATCGGCGTCGAGGCGCTCGCGTTCTCGGCCGAGGTGGCCGTGGACGTCGAGAAGGAGAAGCCCAAACAGGAGCGGCGATTCGGCACGCTGGGGATGGGGATGGGCTTCACGGTCCTCTTCTCATTCGCGGCCGCATTCCTCATCTTTTTCTACCTGCCGCTCAAGCTGACCGACCTCACGGGCGTGCGCAGTCCCCTCGCCTACAACCTCATCGACGGCGGGATACGCCTCGTCTTTTTCATGATCTACATCCTCGCCATAAGTCTCTGGGGCGAGATGCGGCGCGTCTTTCAGTACCACGGCGCCGAGCACAAGACGATCCACAATCTGGAATCGGGGCAGGACTTGACACCCGATGCGGCGGGCTCGATGAGCCGCTTTCATCCGCGCTGCGGGACGAGCTTCCTGTTCCTGGTCGTCATCGTGAGCTTCATCGTCTTCGCCTTCCTGGGCCGCCCCGATACGCTCGGGGCGCGCGCGCTTCGCTTCGCGCTGATCCCGGTCATCGCGGGAATCTCCTTCGAGATCATTCGCTTCGCGGGCGCCCACTACGAGCGGCCGTTCGTCCGGTGGCTCAGCGAGCCTGGGCTCCAGCTCCAGCGATTGACGACCCGCGAGCCCTCGCGCGACATGCTGGAAGTCGCGATCGCGGCGCTCCGCGCCGTCCTCTAACCGCCTCCTCCCATGCGTGAGGCCCTCGAGAAGGCGAAAGCCCGCTTCGACGAGCTCACCTCGCAGCTTTCCGATCCCGCCGTGGTGAGCGTTCCGACGGAGCTGAAGCGCGTAAGCAAGGAGCGAAGCTCGCTCGAGGCGCTCGTCACGGCGGCGCGCCGCTACGACGACGTGATGCAGCGGATCGCCGAGGACACGGCCCTCGTCCGGAGCGAGAAGGATTCCGAGCTCGTGGCCATGGCGAAGGCTGAGATCGAGGAGCTGGAGCGCGTGCGCGCGGACCTCGAACGGGAGCTCCCCCGGCTGCTTCTCCCTCCCGACCCCCTCGATCAGAAAAGCGTCATCGTGGAGATCCGCGCCGGGACCGGCGGCGATGAAGCCGCCCTCTTCGCGGCCGAGATCCTGCGTATGTACATGAAATACGCCGAGCGCCACGGTTGGCGCGCGGAGGTCCTGAGCACGAGCAGCGCCAGCGGGATCGGGGGAGTGAAGGAGGCGATCGTCGCGATCAACGGCGACGGCGCCTACAGCCGCTTCAAGTACGAGAGCGGCGTCCATCGCGTCCAGCGCGTTCCCGAAACCGAGGCGAGCGGACGGATCCATACCTCTGCGATCACGGTGGCGGTTCTTCCCGAGGCGGAGGAGGTCGACGTGGAGATCAAACCGTCGGACCTCCAGGTCGACGTGTTTCGCTCCTCCGGTCCGGGTGGGCAGAGCGTCAACACCGCCGATTCCGCGGTCCGGATCCGGCATCTTCCGACCGGGATCGTGGTCCAATGCCAGGACGAGCGCTCCCAGCTCAAGAACAAGGCGAAGGCGCTCAAGGTGCTCCGCGCCCGGCTCCTCGACATGGAGATTCAGGAACGGGAGCGGAAGATGGCCGCGACGCGAAAATCAATGGTCTCGACGGGGGACCGGAGCGCGAAAATCCGCACCTACAACTACCCGCAGGGGCGGGTGACGGACCATCGGATCGGCCTCACGCTCTATCGCTTGACGCACGTGCTCGAGGGGGACCTGGACGAGCTGATTGACGGGCTCTTCAACGCGGAGCAGGCCGAGCGTCTCGCCTCCGCGTCCGCCCCGACCTCCGGCGCGGCATCCTAGCCGTGCGCGCCGGCGTCACGCTCGCTGACGGGTCGAACTCTCTATCCGCGCCGGCCACGCGCGCGCAGGCGCTCGCCGCCCTTCGCGCGCGCCTCGAGCGGGCGGGCATTGCCTCGCCGGAGGCGGAGGCCGAGTGGCTGGTCCTCCACGCGCTCGGCATTCGCCGCGCGGCCTACTGGTCGGCGCCCCGTGAGCCGCTTCGCCCCGAGGAGGCGTCCATCCTCGAGGCCCTCGCGGCCCGGAGAGAGCGCCGCGAGCCGCTCCAATACCTTCTCGGTGAAGTGCCGTTCCACGATGCGATGCTCACGGTGGAGCCCGGCGTGTTCCTCCCTCGCCCGGAGACGGAGCTCCTGGTGGAGGCGGTGCTCGCCGAGCTCGGTTCCCGCGATTCCTCTCGGTCGAAGTCCGCGCACGGCCGCCGGTCGCCGGGCGGCGCCCTGCTCGACTGGGGAACCGGAACCGGCGCCATTCCGATTGCGCTGCTGAAAGCGCTCCCCGGATGGACGGCGGTCGCGGCAGACCGCTCTCGACCCGCGCTCCACTTGGCGCTCCGGAACGCGGCTCGAAACGGGGTGTCCGACCGGCTCCGCACGATCGAGGCCGACTTCGCCGCGCCCGCGACGCCCCTGATTCCGGGCGGGCCGTTCGATTTGGTCATTTCCAACCCGCCGTACGTCCGCCGTGGGGACCTCCCCGGGTTGATGCCCGAGGTCCGCGACCACGATCCGCCGGAAGCGCTTGACGGCGGCGAGGACGGTCTTGATGCTCACCGCCACCTGGCGCGCGGGCTTGGGTCTTGGCTCGCTGCCGGCGGTCTCCTCGCGCTCGAGATCGGGGCCACCCAGGCCGATGATGTCCTGGGGCTCTACGGGGCCTCACTCAGGGATGCGCGGGTCCTGCCCGACCGGGCCGGGATGCCGCGAATCGTTATCGGGACGATGCGAGGCGAGGGACCATGAAGACGAGACCGGAGCGCGACGCTTCCACCGAGAAGACGACGACGGGCATGGACGAAATCTGGGTTCAGGGTGGTCGACGGCTCCAAGGCTCGGTCGCGGTCGGAGGATCGAAGAACGCGACACTCCCGATCCTGGCGGCGACGCTCCTCGCCCCGGGGCTCTACCGATTCACCAACGTGCCGGACCTCAAGGACATCGCGACGATGCTCGAGATGCTCTCGCGGTTCGGGATCGTGAGCCGGCGGGTCGCTCCGCACGAGATCACGGTCGACTCGCGGAACTCCACGAACGCCGAAGCGCCTTATGAGCTGGTCAAGACGATGCGGGCGTCGATCTACGTCCTCGGCCCACTCCTCGCGCGGTACGGCGATGCCCGTGTTTCGCTGCCCGGCGGCTGCGCGTGGGGACCGCGTCCGGTCGACCTGCACATCCGCGGAATGGAGCAACTCGGCGCGGAGGTCGAGATCGATCACGGCTACATCGTCGCCCGGTCGAGCGGGCTTCGCGGAAACACGATGGCCTTCGACGTATCCAGCGTGGGTGCGACCGGGAACATCCTGATGGCTGCCGTGACCGCCTCCGGGAGGACCGTGATCGAGAACGCCGCGTGCGAGCCTGAGATCGCCGCGCTGGGCGCGTTCCTCTCCGCGATGGGGGCCCAGATCGAGGGCATCGGCAGCCCCCGAATTGTGGTGAACGGGGTGGCGGAGCTGCACCCGGCGGACGCGGAGATGATCGCCGACCGGATCGAGGCGGGCACGATCCTCGCCGCCGCGGCGATCACGGGGGGAGACGTCGAGACCACCTCCGTCGAGCCGGCGCACCTGGGGGCGGTGATTTCCAAATTCGAGGCCGCGGGAGCCTCCGTCGAAGTCTCCGACCGCTCGGTCCGCCTCCGCGCGCCAGCACGACCGGAGCCTCTCTCGGTGACCACGCAGCCCTATCCTGGATTTCCGACCGACATGCAGGCTCAGTTCATGGCCCTCCTCTCGGTCGGCAACGGTTCGAGCACGATCGTCGACACGATCTACCTCGACCGCTTCACGCACGTCGCCGAGCTCCAACGCCTGGGCGCCGACATCCGCGTCGAGGGGAACACCGCCCACGTCCGCGGGGTCGAAGGCATGAGCGGTGCGCCGGTCATGGCAACCGATCTCCGCGCCTCGGCGGCGCTCATCCTGGCCGGCCTGGTCGCGGGCGGAGAAACCCGCGTCTCGCGCGTCTACCACCTCGACCGCGGCTACGAGCGGCTGGAGGAGAAGCTCAAGGCGCTCGGGGCGACGATCCGCCGCGTCAGGGCCTGACCGCCTCCATCCAATCCCTCATGCGCCCCGTCGTGATCGGCACCGCGGGGCACATCGACCACGGCAAGACCGCGCTCGTCCGCCGAATCACCGGCATCGACACCGATCGCCTCAAAGAAGAGAAGGAGCGCGGGATCTCGATCGATCTCGGCTTCGCGCACGTGGCCCTCCCCTCCGGCCGCCGGATCGCGATCGTGGACGTTCCCGGTCACGAGCGCTTCGTGAAGAACATGCTCGTCGGCGCCACCGGCGTCGATCTCGTCCTCCTCGTCGTCGCGGCGGACGAGGGGGTCATGCCGCAGACGCGAGAGCACCTGGCCATCGTCGACCTCTTGCGCATCAAACGCGGCGTGGTCGCGCTCACCAAGTCGGACCTGGCTTCGCCCGAGCGGATTCAATCAACGGGAGCGGAGGTTCTCGAGCTCCTCCGCGGGACGGCGCTCAACGGCTCGCCGGTCATCCCGGTGTCGTCGGTGACCGGGGCCGGAATCCCAGAGCTGCTCGAGGCGCTCGACCGCGCGGCCGCCGGGGCGGAAGGCCGCGAGGCGGAAGGCCCCGCGCGACTGCCCATCGACCGCGTCTTCTCAATCGAAGGGATCGGAACGGTCGTGACCGGGACGCTCTGGAGCGGCTCGATCCGTCCTGGGGACGCCCTCGTCGTTCTGCCTGCCGAGCGAGCCGTCCGAGCGCGCCAGGTCGAAGTGCACGATCAAGCGGTGGGGGCCGCGGTCGCGGGGAACCGGACCGCGGTCGCGATTCATGGCGTCTCCCGAGACGAGGTTGCCCGCGGCGATTGGCTCGTGACACCCGGGCGCTTCCGCGCGACCGAGATGTTGGACGCGCGGCTGAATCTGATCAGCGGGGCTGAGGCGCCGCTCGCGAACCGGACCCGCGTGCGGGTCCATCTCGGGGCGAGCGAGACCCTCGCGCGGGTCGTCCTCCTCGAGTCCCACACGCTGGCGCCGGGTGCGTCCGCGTTCGCCCAGCTTCGCCTGGAAGGTCCCGTCGTGGCGGCGCCGGGCGATCGCCTGGTCATTCGCTCCTATTCCCCCTCGATTACGATCGGCGGAGCCACGATCGTCGACTCGAGCCCCGCGCGACGCTCCCGGCTCGACGCCCAAGGCAGAGCTCGGCTCGAATCGCTCGAGTCCGGCACCCTGGCAGCTCGGCTCACGCTCCTCCTCGGCGAGTCGGGATTTCACGGTCTCCGCCCGGACGCGGCCGCGCTCCGGCTCGGCGTGGGTCCAGAGGCGGTCGCGGCGGCGGCCGCTCAAGCAACCGGCTTCGTGCGTGCACGGGACGGGCGGCTTCTGGCGCCTCGGGAATGGGAAAAGGCCATCGACCGGGTCATCGGCGCCGTCCGCGATTACGGTGCCGAGCACAAGCTTCGTCATGGAATCCCGAAGGGTGAGCTGAAGAGCCAACTCCAGAGGGAGATCGAGGGGGCCGTTTTCGATGAGGCGCTCGAGACCGCGATCCAAGAGGGGCGGCTCCAGGCTACGGGCGACCGAGTGAACCTCCCTCAGGCCGCCCCCTCCCTGACGGAGGTGGAGTCGCGCGCGCTCGAGCAAGTCGAGCGGAGGTTGGCCTCCTCGGGATTCCAGGTGCCGGATCTCTCGGAACTCCTGAACGAACTACCTCCGGGGGTCAAGCCGGGGGAAGTCGTACGCCACCTCCAGGAGGCGGGCCGCGTCGTCAAGGTGACCTCGGATCTCCTTTATCCGACACAACTCTGGGCGGAGATCGAGGCCCGCGTTCGGGCCCATTTCGCCCGCAGGCCGGCACTTACGATGGCAGAGTTCAAGGAGCTCTTACAGGTGTCGCGCAAGTACGCGGTGCCGATCCTCGAGCACCTGGACCGGAGCGGTCTGACCCGCCGGGAGGGAGATTTGCGGTCCCCGGGGCCCCGAATTCGGCAGTAGACGGCAGCCCGGCCGCGGCTCGCCCCCGACTTTCAGCCCGCAGGCGAAGTTCAGCCCTGTCAGAGAGCGTCGGACCGGGGTGAGACTTCCGTGTCCCACCATTCTCATTGATTTCAGACGCCCCGAGGAGTATGATTTTGGTTGTTCGAGGGATGGTCGGCCACCCTCTCGGCCGGCTCGACAACGAGGCTGCGGGTAGGTGCGGCCTTCGTCAGCGCCAACAAAAGAAGGTGATGCGGACATGGGCCTCCTCTCCCGGTTCTCCAAGCTCGCGCTCCCGCTCTTAGTCCTCCTCGCGCTGACGACAATCCCTGGAACTTGGTCCCCCCACTCGACAGGCAGCTGGCTCTCGGTGCCGCCCGCTTGGGCCGGTTCCCCCGATGAGACGCTGAAGCCAAAGGGGAGCAGGTCGATGCAAACGAACCTGCCTGTGCAGACGTCCGCCCTAGGCAGAGAGATATCGGTGACCGGCCCGCGCACGCAGGTGGTCACGCTCCGCACGTGGTTCGGGCATTCCCTGCTCGTGTGGAGAATCTCCCTGGCGTCCGTATTGCGATTCTGACCGTCGGCCCGCATCGGCCTCGGAGAATATCGGAAGACGAGACGTGGACAAGACCACGACGGATTTAATTCGGGAGCGTGAGGAAGCGGTATGCACCGCACGCCTCACCCAGGACCCCGAACGACACCTCCAATCCCTCGAAGATCTCGCCGAGATCTTTCTCCGAGCCGACGGCTATCTGCCCGCGCTTCAGAATCTTGAGGAGTGCATCCACTCCGCGGAGCGCCTCGGACTCAATCCATCCCGGATCGCGACGCTGGAATTGAAGGCGGCCCAGGTTCTGATCGAGCGAGGAGACGCACCGGGAGCGCTCAAGCATCTGGCCCGCGCTCGGGCGCGCGCCGTCGCCGAAACCAGTCCCGAGCTGATCGCGAGGCTCCAACTCCAGAGCGCGCGCGCGTTGATCGAGCTCTCCCAGTATGAGGAAGCCCTCGGGACGTGCGAACGCGCGCACGCCTACTTCAAAGACCACCATCTGATGGCGCCGCTCGCGCACGCCTACAATTGCTTCGGCCGGATCCATTTCCGCCTGGGCGACCTGGACAAGGCGAAGGAATTTTACGAGGCCGCGCTGCACCTCTTCCGTTGGGATCTGAACGACGAAGAGGGCGTGATTCGCGCTCACAACAATCTCGGCGTGCTCTACCGCCACCTCTCCGACTGGCGGCAGGCCACGTGGCACCTCCTGCGCTCCATGGAGATCGCGACCCGGCTCGGGAATTTCGCCTTCATCGCCGTGTCCTGCGCGAACCTCGGCATCGTCCACCTGAAGGCCGGCTCGTGGGACGAAGCCGCGGAGCACTTCGACCGGGCTCTGAATTCATACGTCCAGATAGGACGGGAAGCGGGCGTGGCGCGCATGCGGATTGGCCTCGCGACGATCGCCACCTTCCGGCACGATTTCGCGACCGCGGAAGCGCACCTGACCGCCGCGTCGCAGATCACCTCGCGCCTCGGCTCCTCGCGCGAGCAAGTTCTCTGCCTCTTCAGCCGCGGCGAGCTTCAACAGGAAATGAAGCGGATCGATGAGGCGCTGGCTCTCTACGGCGATGCGCTCGAGATGGCGCGCCAAATCGCGCCCGAAGGGGACATGGTGCATGAGCTTCAGCGCCGTCGCGCCGAGGCCTTCGCCGTCCGCGGCGACCTTCCACTCGCCTTGAAGGCCGCGGAAGACGCGCTCGCCCGCGCGCTTCGGCTCAAGGATCAGCTCGAGGAGGCCGCCACGCGGCGCGTTCTCGCCCTGATCCACACGCTCGAAGGGAAGATGACCAACGCGAGCGAGCAGGCCCGCGAATCGGTCCGAATTCTGGAATCGATCCACGAGCGCTTCGAGCTCGCCCGGGCCTACGTAGAGCAGGCGCGCCGGATGCCGGGCGGCGGCGATCCCGAGCGGACCCGTGAGGCCCAGAATCTCGCCTTCAAGTCGATGTACCTCTTCGAGCAGCTCGGCATGGAGGATTCCATGCGGACCTGCGAGGCGGTGCTCCGCGATCTGAACGCGCCGTCCTGGATCACGGCGCCGCGCGGCCCACGCGGCGTTCTCGCCTCTTCTTCCCAATCGCAGGATATCGCCCGCGCCCACGGGATCATCAGCCAGAATCCGAGAACGCTCGAGTTGGTGAGGAAGGCCTCGGAGCTCGTCACGACCCCGGCGCGCGTGCTGATCCAAGGGGAGACGGGGACCGGGAAGAATCTCCTCGCCTACATGTTCCGGTCGTTCGAGGTCGAGCGCGGACGCCCGTTCGTCGAGGTGAACTGCACGAGCCTCCCCGGCGACCTTGTCGAAAGCGAGCTCTTCGGCTACGTGCGCGGCGCCTTTACCGGCGCCGCCGTTACGAAGCGGGGGATCTTCGAGGAAGCTGACGGCGGGACGATCTTCCTGAACGAGATCGGCGAGCTGAGCGAGCGGACGCAGGTGAAGCTCTTACAGGTATTGGACGACGGGACCTATCGGCGCCTCGGCGAGGTGCGCTCCCGCCGCCTGAATGTCCGTATCATCTCGGCGACGAACAAGGATCTCGACGCCGCGGTGAAGGCGGGTTGGTTCCGCGCGGATCTCTTCTATCGCCTCGGGCAGGTCCTCCTCGCCCTCGCGCCGCTTCGCGAGCGCCGGGAAGATATTCCACTCCTGATCCGGAATTTCCTCGACGAGCTGTCGGTCCGCGAGGGACGGCAGGTCGTGCTCGCCGAGGATGCCCTCGAATATTGGGTTTCGCTTCCTTGGATGGGGAACGTCCGCGAGCTCAAGCACAAGGTCGAGTCGGTCTTCCTTTGCGCCGCGCGCCAGGAGCTGGTCGACCGCGCGACGCTAATCCGCTTGCTCTACCCCGGCGGCATCCCGGCCGCCGACGCCCTTCCGACCCGCGGCCTCCGCGGAAAGGTCGATCTGTTGAAGCGCGAAGAGATTCTCGCCGCGCTATCGCGTAACGCCGGCAATCGGAGCCGCGCCGCCCTCGAGCTCGGTATCACGCGGCGGCACCTGATCCGCCTGCTGAAGCAGATCTACTAGCCTCTCCTCCGCGGGAATACATGAAGCGCCCAACTTCGTACGTTTGGATCGGTCTATTGTGCGCGACCTGCTACGCGCTGAGTTTCGCAGTCCTCGTTGGGAGCGCGAGCGGCGCGACCCCGTCCCCGGATCCGATCCGCATATACGATCTCGAGTACATCAAGAGGACCTACTTCCTGCTCGCCGATCACCCCCTGCGCATCCAACCCGGGTCGATTCACATCTGGAAGGATGTGGCTCCCGTCAACCCATCGGGAGTGCTGGGGGGCGCACGCCTTGATCCCGAGGCGCCAATGGATATCCTTAGTAACCCCGAGTTCAGGTGGACCTTCGCAGCATTGGAGGATGGCCCGGATTTCCAAATAATCTACCTTTGGCTGGCCGAAGGGCTACCGCCAGGCTTCGGGATCCCGATCATTCAACTGACGGTCGCGCTAGGACCGTACGAAATGCTCGCCGCTTCCTACGTCGACGAATCCACCGGCACTCCGATCCGAGTCGGAACTGTGACGGCGGCGGATTACGAGGAGGCCGATTCCGCGCTCGGCAAGCCGGCTAATACGATCCTCGTCAAGATGATCAAACAACGGCTCGACCAATTCCCGAGTGACTGGAACGGGAATTTCGACCCCACCTTGCCCTGGTACCCGACACTCTTCTACGAGCTCCGCAATCTCTACAATCTGCACCAAACAAACATTCCCAAGGATCGCTTCTGGCTCGCCATTCGCCGGATCGATCTTGGCGGGGCCGCGGACCCCGACTACGTCGACGGTAAGCCGCTCGTGCAAGTCCTCGGGCTCGATCAGGCGGGCCGGCCCGGTTCGCCGGATTCACTCGCTCCAGATGGCAGGATTGACGATCAGTTTATTGACTACGAAAGGGGGCTGCTCTTCTTCCCCGATCTTCACCCCTTCGATCCAGACACCACGAATCCGATCGGGGTTTGCACTCCTGGCTACGGGGGATTCAACTGCCTCGACAACTACGCTCGGAACATTCTTCGGATTGATTCCTCCAATCCGGCGTCGCAGGCAAACCCCCGCGTCTACTATGCGAGGAATCCCGACGTGTTTGCGGAGGCTCGGTTCTACATCGAGACCTTCATCGTCCCGCCTCCGCCTCCTGGCGGCACGCTCCACCAAAACGCGCCCAACCCTTTCAATCCTGGGACAACGATCAGGTTCGACCTGAACTACGCCGGTCATGCGAGGATCGCGATCTACGACGTGCAGGGAAGGCTGGTTGCGGAGCCTCTCGACACGAACCTCCCCGCAGGACCGAACGAAGTTTTCTGGTCTGGGAACGATGCGCAGGGGAGGAGGGTCGCGTCAGGAATCTACTTCTGCGAGCTCGAGACGGCTGGCCACAGCTACAGTCGCCGAATGGTCCTCGCGCGGTAACCCACCCAGACTTAGTGTGACATCGAAGTCCCAGAGAAGGGGTTGGCGTGACATTGCTGCAAATGAATGCCGTGTAGACGTTTAACCGCGAACATCAGTGTCAAAGTGTGACATCCGTGTCCCACCGCCCCGATTCACCCGGCCTGAGCCAGGGCAGTCCCGCCCCAACCGCACCCCCCAACCTGCTCCACCGCAACACATTCAACGACCCCTGAATTACTGGCTCGCTTCAGCCAATCACGGCACGCGCGATGCTCTTTACGTTTCGCGTCAGCCCGCCGGAACGGGATGGCTTCCTAGAGATAACAACGACAGAAATTCAGGGCCGCGGACGATGGGAAGCACTCTGGAGACGCCAAGGCCAGGGCTAAACCTTCCTCCTCTCGAGTCCGTTTGGACATAAAGGCTCCTAGACTGACTCTCCCTGGGTGCCCCACTAGTCCGCGACCCCTAGTTTGAAAGGCAGTGTTCCAAGGACGGGTCCCCCCCTCCGCGAATTGCCACCGCACCTCGCCCGACACCTCGCGTTCGCTCTCTAGTTGCCGGCGTCTGTCTTGGGTATGCCAGGACGGACGAGAAGCTCCCGCTCTCGCGTAGCGATCGCCTGTCCGGGTTTGCCGCGGCGCGGCTTCGAGACGAACTTTCGCTCTGTGAAAATTACCGGGACCCGCGAGAGCTTCCTCGCCTTGCTGTAGTAGGCGGCGATCGCGGCCGCCTCCTCGAGCGTACGCGGCTTGGGTGTCGCGTTTCGGGTCGGACGGCGGAGGATGACGTGGGAGCCCGGGACCCCCACGACGTGGAACCATAGATCGTGGGGGTTCGATAGCTGGTGGGTGATGCGGTCGTTGTCGGAGTTGTTCCGGCCGACCCAAACCTCCCACCCGTCGCTCGTGAAATGCGTCCTTGGCCTGATCGACTCGCGCGCCCCTGGAGATCGGCGCCCGGGACGCACAGGGCGGGGCGCACCGGGGGTCCGTCGACCCAGATGGATCTTTCGCGTGTCGCCCCGCGCCTTCAAACGCAATCCCGCCTCGCGGAGGAAGTCGTCGAGAAGCCGGAGAGCTTCCCTCGGCGAGCGGGTTTCGATATCGCGGCGCAACCCAGCGAGCCCCGCTAGGCTCTTCCTGGTTTGAGCGAGGCGCTTCTCAACAAGCCTCGCGCCCCGCTCGCCTTTCTTCGCCCTCTGGAAGAGACGCGCCGCGTTGTCTTGGGGAGTGAGCGCCGGATCGAGAGTGATCTCGACGGTCGCTCCAGGCGAGTCCGCGAACGTGTCGGGGAGACGCACGCGGCTCGCCCCCCTTGGAATGTCGCGGTAGTGTGAAAGCAAGATTTCCCCCCAACGGCGCGCGGCCACCTGGGCGCGCGTTCGTTCCAGGTCCCCCCCTTGCGCTTCCAGACGCCGCGTGAGTGATCGCTCCGCGGCGTTCAATTCATGCGCCATGTCCCGCTCGAAATCCTCCAAGAAGGCGCGCTCGATCGCGGCGCGGAGCTCCTCTCGCTCCTCGGCCGCCTCGGCGGCGCGCGCGTGGGGCCGATGAAACGATAGCGGGGGAGCCGCCGCCGCCGGATCCGCCCTCTCCGGCTCTCCCTCGGCCTCGCGATGGAACGCCCAGAGCACGGGACCTTCCGGCAGAGCGCGCAGAACGAGATTGCTCCTGGGTCCCGCTGTGGTGAGCGCGAGCGCGTGTGTCGCGCCGCCGCCTTCCTCCGGCCCGAGCGCGAGCGCGAGCGATTCGTCGGCGTCCACCTCAGCGCGCAGGATCAAGAGGCCGCGCATTCCCTCCTCGAGCCCGCCGTAGCGCGAGCCGCGGGGATCGGGCGGAATCGGAAGCTCGGCCGAGAGCGTGTAGGCGGCCTGTTTTCGCTCGAGATGGATCCAGAGGTAGGAGCGCGGCCTGATACCGACCGCGACCGCCAGCGATCGAGGCGAGAGCCCGATCACGCCGCTCACCCGAAGCCCCGCGAGCGAGGCGGCGATGCCGCTCATCGGCCCGTCGAGCCGGTTCCGGCGCGGCGTCGAGGCGTCGCCGCGCCGCGGCCCGCGGCCGCGCTGTCGGCCCTGGCCTTGAGCTCCGAGGTCAGCCGGTTCCAATTTCGCGCGGCCTCGGGGTATCCCGGAAGAATTTCGCCGGCGCGCCGGTAGTGCTTGAGCGCTTCATCGAATCGGTCCAACCGCTCGAGCACCGCGCCCAGGTTGTTCTCCGCTTGCGCCATGTCGGGCATTAGCCGGAGCGCCCGCTCGTAGGCCATTCGCGCCGAATCGGGTCGATCGATCCGGACATAGAGATTTCCGAGGGCGTACCAGCCCGCCCCGTACTCGGGGTGGAGCGCGTTCAATTTCCGGGCGTAGATGAACGCGGAGTCCGTCTTTCCCAGTTCGTCTTCGGCGGCGACCAAATTCAGAAGCATCTCGCCCGACCGGGGGTAGAGCTCGTACGCGCGCCGGTAGTGGTAGGCGGCGCGCTCGAGATCTCGATTCTTGTAGTAGTAGCTCCCCACGATGCCGTGGACGTGCGGCGACTCGGGCGACTCCCGAAGCATGGCGTTGAAGAGCGTTCCCTCGTCTCTCCAGATCGCGACCCGCGGCGGAAGGAGCGTGAGAAACCAGATCGCGACTGCCGCCGAAGCGAGCAGGAAGAACGCCCCTGCGTCCGATTTCCGCGGCGCGAGGGCGACCGCGAGCGCGATCGCGGCGCTCGGAACGAAGAGGAAGCGCTCGGCCACGAGCGCTCCGGAGAGAATGCGCACGTAGCAGATCGGAAGGAGCGTGGCCCCGAAGAGGGCGAGAGGGAGGAGCCAGATCGAGCGCTTTCGCGCCAGGACCCAAGCGCCCGCTCCGATCGCGAGAAGGACGAGAAAGCCGGCAAAGAACAAGGCGTCGGGGGAGTGGGTCTCCGCGATCTCATGGCGCGCCGTGAGTGCGACCGGCGCGATGAGGAGCCCAACATAGCGCGCGACCACGGCCACGCTGGTCAGGAGCTGGGGCACCGTCCCTTCAACGGGGGCCACGCCGGGGAGGGAGGGCGGTCCCAACGCCGCGGTGCGCGAGATCAAATAGAGAAGCGCCGCCGCCGCGACTGAGGCGCTGGCCTTCATGACGGCGCCTGCCCGTATCTCCCGATCGCGGAGCCAGAGCGCGAGGGGGACGAGCGGCGCGCCGAAAAGCGCGACCTCCTTCGCGAAGAGGCCCGGGAGGAGGAGGAGGGAGGCTGGCAGAAGCTTCAGCCACGGAGTGCGTATGCGCGGCCCGAAGCGCGCGGCGGCCCAGAGCGATGCGAAGAGGGACGCACCGGCGAGCAGGTCGGTGCGCCCCGAGATGAAACAGACGCTCTCTGGGTGCGTCGGATGCAGCGCGAAGAGAACCGTTCCAGCCGTCGCCGCGATCGGCTTTCCGGAAATCTCAAAGGCCAGAAGCCAGAGGAAGAGACACGCGACCGCGTACCAGAAGAGGTTCTGCGCATGAAAGCCCCGCGGGCTCTCCTTGGAGGTCGCGCGGTCGATCGCCAGGCTGTAGAGCGTCGCGGGCCGGAAATAGGTTCGCTGAAATCCCTCGTCCTTGAGAAGGAGGTCGAACGGCGTGTTCCATATCTTCCCGAGGTCCTGCCACCCCTTCACGTCCAGGTGTGGGCCGATCACGTAGGCATCGTCCCAGACGAAGTCGTAGCCGAGCGATTTCCAGTTGGGCACGAGGGCGGCCGCCAGCACGGCGATCCCGAGCAGAAGCGTGAGCCAGAGACGTGCTTTCGCCCGGGTCTCGCCCCGGGTCGGACCTGCTTGTGCTTTCTTGGCTTGTGGACGCCCAGGCATGCGCGGACGTTAGGGATCGTGCGCCGGGCCGGTCAATCTCATTCTCGCCCGGGAGCAATACCGAGACTGGCCGCGGAGCGGCGTTTCGGCCATTCTATGCCCGGCCTCACCCAAGACGGGCTGGAGATCCCATGTCCCCTGATCGCGACGACGCAGGGCCCACCGAGGCGACGCCCTCGAGCGCGCTATCCCACGAGCACGGGCGCTTCCTGCCGGGAGCCGTGCTCGCGAATCGATATCGAATCGTCGCCCTCGCGGGTCGCGGCGGGATGGGAGAAGTCTACCGGGCCGACGATCTCAAGATCGGCCAGGCGGTCGCGCTGAAATTTCTCCCTGCGGATCTTGAGCGCGACCCTGACCGACTTCAGCGCCTCTTGGGAGAAGTTCGGATCGCGCGTCAGGTCTCCCACCCCAATGTCTGCCGCGTCTACGACGTCGGTGAGTTCGAGGGGCACCACTTCATCACGATGGAATACGTGGACGGGGAAGACCTCGCCGCGCTGCTGCGGCGAATCGGTCGCCTGCCACAAGAGAAAGCGCTCGATCTGGCGCGGCAGATCGCCGCTGGACTCGCGGCCGCACATGTTCAAGGAATCGTTCACCGAGATCTGAAGCCCGCCAACATCATGCTCGACGGCAGGGGTCGAGCCCGGATCACGGACTTCGGGCTCGCGGCCGTCGCGGAGACCCTTCGCGGAAAGGACGCGCAGTGGGGCACGCCCGCCTACATGGCTCCGGAGCAACTGGCGGGCAAAGAAGTCACACCCCGGACCGACGTCTACGCGCTGGGCCTGGTGCTCTACGAGTTGTTCACCGGGAAACGGGCGTCCGAGGGACCCGCCAAACTTGGTTCCGGTGCGCACGCCGAGGAAGTCCCCGCGCGACCATCGAGTTTCGTCCCTGGGCTCGACCCAGCGGTCGACGCTGCGATTCTCAAATGCCTCGAAAGGGATCCCGCGAGACGCCCATCTTCGGCGGTGGAGCTGCTGGCGGCGCTACCAGGGGGCGACCCATTGGCCGCGGCGCTCCGCGCCGGCGAAACGCCCTCCCCCGAGATGGTCGCCGCTGCCGTGGAGGAGGAACTGCCGTCGCCGGCGAAGGCGTGGGGGTTCTTCGGCCTCGCATTGCTCGCCGCGGCTACGGCGATCTACTTCATGGCCGGCCTGAGCGGTCTGAATCAGGTGCCGATGACGCGCAGCCCGGACGCTCTGCGTGAGAGCGCGCGCGAGATCGTAGGCCGGCTTGGCGACGATGTGCCGCCGCACTCGAGCGAGTGGTGGGTCAACCTCGATGATGGGTTCGCACTCTGGTCCCTGAATCGACGCCCCGCGCCCTCAGTGGCCGACGCGCGGCCCGCCGCGCTCCGTTTCAACTACCGCCAAAGCCCCAGGTCTATGGTCCCAAATTCCGGAGGCCCGGTGACCCATCGCGATCCGCCTCTCTTCTGGAGCGGAGACGCGTACGTCTCGATGGATCCCCAGGGCCGGCTCTTGGAGTACTCCCGTATCGATCGACAACTCGCGCCGCCGGATTCGGGTCGAGCGGGTCCGATCGATTGGAACGCGCTCCTTGCCCTCACGAGTTTCGATGTCCGCGGACTCCGCGCGGTAGAGCCCCTCTGGACTCCCGAAGTCCCGTGCGATACGAGGGCGGCGTGGATCTCGAGCGACGGAAAGCAGCAGGTTCGGCTCGAGGCCGCCGCGTGGAAAGGGAAGCCCGTCTGGCTCCGTACCATCGCCCCGTGGAACCAAGCGGAACGCGATGCTCCGGTTCCGCTCCGCGGGGACACGGGGCTGGCATTCTTCGTCGGGTTTGTCCTGGCGATATCCGTCATTCTTGGGGTGCTGGCCCGGCACAACCTTCGTCTCGGACGCGGCGACACGCGGGGCGCGGTCCGGGTGGGGGTGGCCGCTTTCCTTTGCTTTGCGCTCGGGTTCTCTCTCTACCAACGCTGGGCCGTCGACCCGGTCCACGTGTGGCGCTGGATGCTTCGACAGCCCTACTTCCAGGGACTGGTCGCCTGGCTCGCCTATCTCGGGGTCGAGCCGTTTCTCCGCCGCCGTTGGCCCCATCGCCTCATCGCCTGGACCCGGCTCCTCGAGGGACGGTTTATCGACCCCCGCGTGGGACGGGAAGTCCTCTATGGATTCCTCGCTGGCGCCGGGGTGGTACTCTCCGGTTGCATCCCGGCCGTCCTCGAGCGACGCCGCGACGTGGAACTGCTGCTTTCGACGCTGCCTCTCGGACGCGCCGCCGACTTCTGGGGCACGATCTCACTCTCCCTTGGGGAGCCCCTGCTCTTCGGGTTCGGCACGTTCGCGATGCTCCTTCTCCTGCGAATCATCTTTCGTCGCGACGCGGCCGCATGGGTGGGCCTCGGTGTGTTCTACCTGCTGGTGAGCCTCCCATCGGGAACCATCACGGTGGCCCAGTGGACCGGCATCGTGGTCGGCGCCGTGATCTTGGTATTCGCCGCGCGAGCGGGGGTCGTCGCGGCTGTACTGGCCAAGCTGACGCTGAACTGGCTCTCCTGCGCTCCCCTGACGCTCGACCTCTCCCGCTGGTACGCGTGGCGGACGGCGGTGATCGCGGCCTTGCTGCTCCTCCTCGCTCTTTGGGGATTCCGCGCCATGATGGGCCGACGCAAGATCCTTTCTGCCGCAATCCTAGAGGGTTAGGGGCAGAGCGCACGGGCCCCCCTTTCTCGCCCCGGTCCGTTGACGCCCGGCTCCAGGCGGGGTAAAGTAGCTATTCACCCCCAAGGAGTTCGAAGCCAATCATGGTCCGAAGCATGACGGGTTACGGCCGGGGAGAGGCCATGATTGACGGCCTCCGCCTCGCGGCCGAGGTCCGATCCGTAAACCATAGATTTTGCGAGCTTTCGGCCCGGCTGCCGCGCGAGCTCGCGGCGTATGAGGCCGACGCTCGGAAGATCATTCAGGACCGGACAAACCGGGGCAAGATCAGCCTCATCGTGTCCTGGGGGAGCGACGGGGACGAGGGGCGGGAGCCGCTCGGAACGCTTCGGCTCGACGAGCAGACCGCGGACCGGTATTTCGAGCTGCTCCAAGCGGTGAAACGGAAGTACAAGTTGAGCGGCGAGATCGACCTCGGGACGTTCGCGTCGCTGCCCAGCGTGTTCGTCTGGGAGGGAGAAGGACGGGATCCGGAAATCTACCTCGGCCTTCTCCGCCAGGTGGTCTCGGCGGCGACCGACGATCTGATCCGGATGAAGGAGACGGAAGGGTCCGCCCTCAAGCGCGACCTCGAGACGCGGGTCGAGGGAATCCGGAATCGCGTCTCGAAAATTCGGGAGCGCGCGCCGCAGAAGGTGCGCGAGACCGCGGAAAAGCTCCGCGAACGGGTCCGGGTGCTTCTCGACGAAGGAGAGCTTCCGGAGGAGCGGATCGCGCAGGAAGTGGCGCTCCTCTCCGACCGGCTCGATTCGACGGAAGAATGCGTGCGCCTCGAGGCCCACTGCGACCATTTTCGTAAGTTTCTCGATGAGGAATCGACGCCCGGGAGGAAGCTCAACTTTCTCCTGCAAGAGATGAATCGCGAGATCAACACGATCGGATCCAAGTCCAACGACGTGTCCATCGTGGAACAGGTAGTCGAAGTCAAAGAGGAACTTGAGCGGATCCGCGAGCAAGTCCAGAACATCGAGTGATTCCGGTCTGATCGGCAACGAGTACCGGCGCTTCGTCGTCGTGATCTCGGGCCCGTCGGGCGCGGGGAAGAGCTCCTTCGTGAAGGAGCTGCTCCGGCGCTATCCGTCGGACCTCGTCTACTCGGTGTCTGCGACCACGCGGGCGCGCCGGCCCCACGAGGAAGAAGGCCGCGACTACTTCTATCTGTCGCGGGACGAGTTTCAGCGCCGGGTCGAGGCGAACGAGTTTGTGGAGTGGGCCGAAGTCCACGGGGAGTGGTACGGCACCCTCCGAAGCCAGACCGAGCGGATTCTCCAGTCGGGGAGGAACGTGCTCCTCGATATCGACGTGCAGGGCGGACGTTCCGTCCGGAAGATCTATCCGAACGGGGTCTTCATCTTCGTCCTGCCGCCGTCGCTCGCGGACTTGGAGGAGCGGCTGCGGGCCAGAGGGACCGACAGCGAGGAGCGGATTCGTCTGAGATTGGAAAACGCGCGTCGCGAAGTGGCTCTCCTACGGGAGTACGACTACGCGGTCGTGAACGATGATCTGGAAGCCGCGACCCGCAAGGTGGCCGCCATCATTGAGGCGGAAGCGTGCCGGGCGTCGCGACGAGTGAACTGAGACCAGTAAGGGGGAACGTTCGTGGACGAAAAGCCTGGAGTGCTTCGATCGAGCAACATTCCCAGCAAGTACGAGCTGATCATCGTCGCGGCCAAGGAAGCCCGGCGCTTGAACGAGCTCTCCCGTGTGACGGGCCTCAATCTGGGCGGGAAGGTCACCAACATCGCCCTCGAGGAGGCTCTGAAGGGCAACGTCCTCTACCGCTACCAGGAAGGCCTTGACGATCAGGTCGAGCCCGCGGCGGAGGCAGAGGAGTAAGGAACAATGGCGAAACGGCGATCCCTATACGGGGCCCGCATCCTGCTCGGGATCACCGGTGGCATCGCCGCGTACAAGACCCCGGACCTGGTCCGGTCGCTCGGGCGGGAGGGGGCGCACGTTTCCGTGATCCTGACCCGGAGCGCGCGACGATTTGTGACGAAGGACGCGCTCCGCTCCGTGACCCACGGTCCCGTCCTCACCGATCTGTTCGAGCGGGACGCGCTCGGGAGCGGCCCCTGGTTCGAGGGCGCCGCACCTTCCCCTCTCGGCATGGCGCACATCGGGATGGCGCGTGAGGCCGATGTCTTCGTGGTGGCTCCGGCGACCGCGAACGCGATCGGAAAGCTCGCCCGAGGGCTGGCGGACGACCTCCTCTCGACGGCCCTCCTCGCCACGCGATCGCCGGTGCTCCTGGCTCCCGCCATGAACGTGGCGATGTGGGAGCACCCGGCGGTGAAGGAAAATGTGGCCACGCTGCGGGCGAGGGGCGTCCATTTCGTCGGGCCGGAAGAGGGCGAGCTGGCCGACGGCGAGGTCGGCATGGGACGTATGGCGACGCTCGAAGCGATCGTTGCGGCTTGTGCCTCCGCGCTGGGGGCGAAAGGCTCCCCGCGGGGGACGGCGAAGACGAGCCTCCGGGAGACGGATCCGAGCCCGCGCTCCGCGCTCGCGCGTAACGCTCCCTCCGGCTCGGCTTCGCCGCCCTCGACGAACGGGCTTCCCCTCCGTGGGCGTACCATCGTGATCACAGCAGGTGGGACGGAAGAGCCGATCGATCCGGTGCGGGTGATTACCAATCGCTCGAGCGGGAAGATGGGATTCGCCATCGCCGAGCAGGCCCGCGACCTCGGCGCCACCGTGAGGCTCATCACGGCCCGCACCTCCGTGCCGGCGCCGGCAGGCGTCGAACGCGCGGAGGCGGCGACGGCAGCGGACATGTCCGAGGCCGTGATCAAGGCCATGAAGGACGCCGACGTGTTGATCATGGCGGCGGCGGTGAGCGATTTCACGCCCGCGAAGTCGAGCGGGAAGAAAATGCCGCGCACGGACTCCGGCATGACGCTGGAGTTGAAGCCCACGCCGGATATTTTGATGCGAGTTCGAGAGCGTTATCCCAAGAAACATCTCGTCGGATTCGCCCTCGAGACCGAGGATGAGCTGCGCGGCGGAAAGGAAAAACGGAAGCGGAAGGGGCTCGACCTGATCGCGGTGAACAACCCGCTCCGGCCCGGTTCCGCCTTCGGATCCGATCAGAACGACGTGACCCTAGTGGACGCGGCCGGGCGCGTGGAATCGCTGGGGCTGCGCCCCAAGAGCGAGATCGCCCGCGTGATCCTGCTCCGCGTGGCGAAGGCACTCGACAAGAACTGAGGGAACGCCGGTGGATGAGGGGCGGGGAGAGCTGGCGGGGATCGCCCGGGAGGCGCGGGTGCTGCTCGAGAGGGAGCGCGCTCGGGGCAGGTCTCGGTTCGTACTCGGGGACGCCGCTATCGCGGCCGGGGACGCCGCTGCTAGCTCTGATGTCCCGGAACCCGCAACCTCGGAAGTACTGGCCCTCCCTGGGTTCGAGAGTGCTGCGGCCCCGCGCGCGACTCCGATTCCCGTCGCGCAACCCCTCGCCCCAAGTGCCGCGTTGCCCCAAGACCTCTTGGCCCTCGCGAAGGTTGTCTCCACTTGTAGGAAATGCAGCCTCTGCGAGACCCGCACGCAAACCGTATTCGCGGACGGCCCCGCCACGGCCCGGCTTCTCCTCGTCGGAGAGGCGCCCGGTCGGGATGAGGACGCGCAAGGGATCCCCTTCGTCGGCCGCGCCGGACAGCTCCTCAACAAGATGCTGGCCGCGATCGACTTGAAGCGCGAAGAGGTGTACATCTGCAACGTGCTCAAGTGCCGGCCGCCCGAGAACCGAACGCCTGTGCCCGAGGAAGTGGAGCGTTGTCTTCCCTACCTCGAGCAGCAGATCGCGCTCATCCGGCCCTCCCTGATCTGCGCGCTCGGCCTTTCCGCGGCGCAGGCGCTTCTGCGCACGAAGGCCTCCATGACCTCCATGCGCGGCCGTCTCTTTGAGTTCCGAGGCGTACCGCTGATTCCGACCTACCACCCTGCCGCGCTGCTTCGAAACCCTGGCCTCAAGCGGGAAGCATGGATCGATCTTCAGCGGGTCCGGGACGCGCTGCGCGCCGGAGGGACCGCGTGAGCTCGGCGCGGAACCGTGACGCGCGCGACATGCGCCCGATGACCGCGGAAGCGGCGGGCGAGCTGGACGCGTCGCGTCTTCCGCCCCAGGCGCTCGACGCGGAACGCTCCGTTCTCGGATCGATGCTCCTCTCGCGCGACGCGATCGCGTCGGCGATTCAGAATCTGGAAGAGCAGGCCTTCTACCGCGAGGCCCACCGCAAGATTTGGAAGGCCATTCTCGATCTCTTCGATCGCAGCGAAGCGGTTGACATGGTGACGCTGGTGGAAGAGCTGAAGCGGCGGAAGGAGCTGGAGGCTGTCGGAGGCATCTCCTATCTGACGACGCTGGACCAGTTCGTGGCGACCGCCGGAAACGTCGATCATTACTGCAAGATCGTCCGCGAGAAGTCGATTCTCCGCCGCTTGATCGAAGTGGGCACGGGGATCGTGGGCGAGGCGTACGAGGGACGAGAAGACCCCTCCAATCTCCTCGACCGGGCGGAGCAATCGATCTTCGCCATCGCGGACGAGCGGCTTCGTACCGGCTTTCAACCGATGCGCCAGCTCGTGCTGCAGGGCTATTCGGCCATCGAGGAATACCGGCAGCGGAAGGTGCACGTCACCGGCGTTCCCTCGGGATTCTACGATCTCGACGAGATGACCGCCGGGTTTCAGAAATCCGACTTCGTCGTGATCGCCGGGCGGCCCTCCATGGGGAAGACCGCTTTGGCGATGAACATCGCCGAGAACGTGGCCGTCCACTTGAAGCCGAAGGATCGAAGGACGATCGCGGTCTTCAGCTTGGAAATGTCTCGCGAAGCGCTCGTCCAGAGAATGCTCTGCTCCCTCGCGAAAGTGGACATTCACAAGATCCGTCGCGGCTACGCGAGCGCGGAGGAATACAAGCGGCTCCAGAACGCGGCCGCGCAGCTCCACGAGGCGTCGATCTACATCGACGATACGGCGGCGATCGGCATCCTCGAGATGAGGGCGAAGGCCCGGCGGCTGGTTTCCGAGGTGCCGCTTGGGCTCATCATCGTCGACTACCTCCAGCTGATCCGCGGGCCTCAGGACTCGGAGAACCGCCAGCAGGAAATCTCCAGCATCTCCCGCTCTCTCAAGGCGCTCGCCAAGGAGCTCCAAGTCCCCGTTATCGCGCTCTCCCAGCTATCCCGCGCGGTCGAAACGCGCGGCGGGAGCAAGCGCCCGATGCTATCGGATCTTCGCGAATCGGGCGCGATCGAGCAGGACGCCGACGTCGTGCTGTTCGTCTACCGCCCCGAAGTCTATGAGAGCGACCCGGCGAAGATGGACGGCAAGGCGGAGATCATCATCTCCAAGCAGCGAAACGGCCCCACGGGAAGCGTCGATCTCGCTTTCATCCGCGAGTGCACGCGCTTCGAGTCGCTGCGGGACGTCCCGGAGCCCCGGCTCTAGGAACCGGTGAGCGAGACCGAAGCCGAGGCAACCGCCGCCTGGCCCCAGCGAGCCCTCCTCGCGTGGCTGCAGAATGTGGGCGAGGTCTTCATCCTCCTCGGAAGCACCCTCCGCGAGATCCCATCGGGCGCGCGCAAGGTCGGCCTCGTCGTCACCCAGATGGAGGCCGTCGGTCTCGGCTCGATGCCCCTCACCGTGATCGTCGCCCTCTTCACCGGCGCGGTCGCCGCCGTCCAGGCGTCGTACCAATTCCGCGATTACGTTCCCATGATCTATCTGGGCACCGTGATCGGGAAGTCGGTCGTGATCGAGCTGGGACCGGTCCTCACCGCGCTCGTGGTCGGCGGGCGAGTGAGCGCGGCGATCGCCGCGGAGCTCGGCACGATGCGCGTGACCGAGCAGGTGGATGCCATGGAGACGCTCGGGATCAGTCCGATCCGCTACCTCGTCGTGCCTCGATTTCTCGCGACGATCATCATGCTCCCGATCCTCACGATTTTCGCGGACATGGTGGCGATTCTGGGAGGGTACCTGGTCGCGGTGCTCACCCTCGACGTCAGCAGCCACACCTTCACGAGCGGTCTCAGGCTCTACTTCAAGGTGCAGGACGTCTTCTCGGGACTGATCAAAGCGTTCTTCTTCGGGATGATCATCGCCACCATGGGGTGCCACTACGGGCTGCGCAGCGAAGGAGGCGCCGAGGGCGTGGGTGAGGCGACCACGCGCGCGGTCGTCGCCTCCTGCCTCCTGATCCTGATCGTGGATTACCTGCTGGCCTCCTTCCTCTTCCGGGTGCTCTTTGCCTGAAACGGCGATCCGATTCGAGGGCGTCCGGAAGCGCCTCGGGGCGAAAGATGTGCTCCAAGGTGTCGATCTTTCCGTACCGAGGGGTGAGTGCCTGGTCGTCATTGGGAGGAGCGGCAGCGGTAAGTCCGTGCTCCTAAAGCACGTAATCGGGCTCCTCCTCCCGGACCGGGGGACCGTTCTCGTGAACGGGGTAGACATCGCTTCGCTCGACGACGAGCAGCTTCTGGAGGTACGGGAGGGAATGGGGATGTTGTTCCAGTCCGGTGCGCTCTTCGACTCGATGACGGTGGGGGAGAACGTGGGCCTCGCCCTCCGGGAGCACACGCCGCTCGGGGAGCCGCAGATCGAGATGATCGTCTCGGAGAAGCTCGCCCTGGTCGGCCTGACGGGAACCGAGCTCCACCGGCCGTCCAGCCTGAGCGGGGGGATGAAGAAGCGCGCCGCGCTCGCGCGGGCGCTCGCGATGAACCCCAAGACGATGCTCTACGACGAGCCGACGACCGGTCTCGACCCGATCACCGCCGACGTCATCAACCGTCTGATCCGCCGGCTCCAGGAGAGGCTCGGCATCACGTCGATCGTCGTGACCCACGACATGCGGAGCGCGTACCACGTCGCGGACCGCATCGCGATGCTGCACGAAGGCCGCATTCACGCGGTCGGGACGCCGGCGGAGATTCAGGCGACCCAGGATCCGGTTGTGCGCCAGTTCATCACGGGGAGCTCGGAAGGGCCCCTCCTTCCCACTTAGAGGAATCAGGATGAACCGCACATCGCGTCGCGCCGCGATCCAGGTAGGGTTCGCCGGGCTCCTTGCCATCGTGCTTCTCTTTGCCGGAGTCGCCTGGATCAAGGAGTACCGTCTCGGGAAGAAGAAGTCCTACTTCACCGCGCAGTTCGAAGAGGTGGGGAACCTGTCCGTCGGAGATCCGGTCACCGTCCGCGGCGTGAGGAAGGGGATGGTGTCCAAGATCACCCTCGAGGACCTGGGTGTGCGCGTGGAGTTCGAGGTCGACAAGAGCGTCGTCCTCCACCCGGACGTCGAGCTTCGCGTCGCGAACATCGGGTTCATGGGAGAGAAGTTTCTCGCGCTCGATCCGGGATCGGCGCCGGGGAGATTCGACCGGACCAAGCCGATCCCTGGCCGATTCCAGTCGGGGGTCCCGGAGGTGATCTCCGGGGCCGGCGACCTCATCATCGAGGCCACCGAGCTCTCCTCGCGGCTGAACGTCATGCTGGACGCGCTCGACCCGGCGACGGTGGAGCGCGCGTCGAAGAACATCGAGCGGGCCACCTCGAGCTTGACGACGACCCTCGAGCAGAACCGGGCGGACCTGCGCCAGGCGGTCGTCGATTTCCGGGACGCCGCGCGGGAGCTCCACCAGATGGCCTCCTCGAACTCCGGGCAGGTCTCGACCACGATCCAGGATTTCGGGACGGCGTCGAAGAAGCTGGTAGCGCTGTCGGACCAGCTCACCACGACCTCGACGGCGCTCGACCGGGTGGTCGGGCGCCTCGACCGCGGCGAAGGCTCCCTGGGGAAGGCGATGGCCGACTCGACGCTCTACGACGACCTGCGTCAAACCCTCAAGAACACGAATCAGCTCGTGAAGGACATTCAGAAAAACCCGAAGCGATACCTCAAGCTCAGCGTATTCTAGTCCCATGAGTCGAAAGCAGGCATCCCAGGGCGCGGCCCGCGAGGCGAGGACTGTCTTCCTGTGCGCCGAGTGCGGGAACGAAAGCGCCAAGTGGTTCGGCCGCTGCCCGCACTGCAACGCCTGGAACAGCGCCCGCGAAGGTCCCGGCCGCCGCGAGGCCACCGCGCCACGCGCGGGGTACGGCGCCGCGCATGCGACGCCGCTCCGCTTCGAGGAGATCGAGGGCAGCGCGGAGGATCGCTGGCGCTCCGGCATCGGCGAGCTCGACCGGGTCCTGGGAGGCGGGCTCGTGCCGGGCTCCCTCGTCCTGATCGGCGGCGATCCCGGCATCGGGAAGTCGACCCTCGCGCTTCAGCTCGCCGGCGCGCTCGGCCGCGCGGGGAGGTCGGTCCTCTACGTTTCGGGCGAGGAGTCGCCGCGTCAGACGAAAATGCGCGCCGAGCGGCTCTCCCTCCAGAAAGGCGAGGCCGAGCTCTGGATCCAGGCGGAGATCGATCTCGACGCGATCGGGGCGGAGGTGGAGCGGCTCCACCCTGCGCTCCTCGTCATCGATTCGATCCAGACCCTCTACGTCTCCTCGCTCGACGCGGCTCCCGGTAGCGTTTCCCAGGTGCGCGAGTGCGGCCTCCGCCTTCTCCGCCTCGCGAAAGAGCGCGGGATCCCGGTCCTCTTGATCGGGCACGTCACCAAGGACGGCGCGGTGGCGGGCCCACGCACGCTCGAGCACATGGTCGACGCGGTGATCTACCTTGAGGGCGATCGCCATCATGAGTACCGGATCCTGAGCGCGGCCAAGAATCGATTCGGCTCCACGCACGAGATCGGGGTCTTCGAGATGCGAGGCGATGGGCTCGCCGAGGTGGAGAATCCCTCAGAGCGGCTTCTGCGGGACCGCGGTGAGTCGGTGCCTGGCTCCGCGGTCGTCGCTTCCATCGAAGGATCCCGCCCCCTCCTCTCGGAGGTTCAGGCGCTGGTCGCGCCCACCCATTACGCGAATCCGCAGCGCGTCGCGCAGGGGATCGATCCGCGCCGCCTCTCCGTCGTGATCGCGGTTCTGGACAAGCGCGCCGGGACCTCCCTTGCGGGCGCGGACGTCTTCGTGAACGTCGCTGGAGGGATTCGCCTCGAGGAGCCCGCGGCCGATCTCGGCATCGCCCTGGCCCTCGCATCGAGCTTCCGCGACCGACCCCTCCCGCCCGATCTCGTGGCCATCGGAGAGGTCGGTCTCGGCGGCGAGCTCCGTCCCGTGCCGCAGATCGAGCGTCGGCTCGCCGAATCGCGACGGCTCGGATTCCGCTCCGCGATCGTGCCGCGGCGCTCCGCGCCAGCGGGGGAGAAGGGAGTCCTTTCCGCCGCGACGCTCGCCGAGGCGATCGAGCGAGCGCTCGGCTCTGGCGGCGCGTGAGCGACAACGCCGCGAAAGCCCCGGACCTCGCGGTCATCCTTGCCGGGGCGGGCGAAGGACGGCGCATGGGAGATCGGGGCCCGAAGGCACTCCTTGAGGTCGGCGGCACCACGCTCCTCGAAAGGGTGGCCTCGACGTTCCTGGCGCATTCGGCAGTGGGGGAGGTCGTGGCGGCCGTCCCCGAACGTCTCGTATCCGAAGCCCAATCGCGGCTCGACGCCCTTCCCAACCCGCGCGGAGCGCGGGTCAGCGCGATCGCGGGAGGCGCGACGCGCCAAGAGTCGGTGCGCCTCGGCATCGGCGCCCTAAAGCGATCCCTTGCCTACATCGCGGTTCACGACGTGGCCCGGGCTTTGGTCGACGCGACCCTGATCTCGCGTGTGCTCGAGGCGGCGCGGTCGACGGGTGCTGCGATTCCCGCGCTTCCGCTCCGCGACACCGTGAAAGAGGTCGATCGCGGGCGGATCGTCCGCACGATTCCGCGGGATCGGCTCCAGGGGGCCCAGACGCCCCAAATTTTCGCGCGTGATATACTCGCGCGCGCGCACGCGCGCCCCGCGGAAACGGATGCGGGCGCGACCGACGATGCGTGGCTCGTCGAGGCGGCGGGCGTCCCAGTCGCCGTCGTGCCGGGCGATCCCTCCAATCTGAAATTGACCGAGCCGTCCGACGTGATCGCGATTGAATCGCATCTTCGCGCCGTGGGAAATCCGTGACGGAACGCCGCGAACGGGAGCTTCGCGTCGGCATCGGCTACGACATCCATCGATTGAAGCGCGGCCTCCCGCTTGTCTTGGGAGGCGTCACCCTGGCGCACGATCGCGGCCCCGATGCCCACTCGGACGGGGACGTGCTGGCCCACGCCATCGGGGACGCGCTTCTCGGCGGCCTCGGTCTGGGGGATCTCGGCGCGCATTTCCCCGACAGCGACGCGCGCTGGCGGGGCGCCTCGAGCCTTTCGATCCTCGAGGCGATCCGCGCCATGCTTAAGGGCCAGGGGGCGCGGGTCGTGAACGTCGACGCGACGCTGATCGCCGAGGCGCCGCGCGTCGCCCCGCACGTTGCCGCGATGCGGGAGAATCTTGGGCGCGCCCTCGGCGTCGCGCCCGATCGGATCTCGGTCAAGGCGACGACCAACGAACGGTTAGGGGCCATCGGCAGCGAGGAGGGGATCGCGGCCATGGCCGTCGCTCTCATGGAGGTCAGCGACCTGTGAAGATCGTCGTCGTGATGGGCGGGACGAGTTCCGAGCGGGAAGTCTCACTGCGGAGCGGGGCGGGGATTGCGCGCGCGCTCGGGGCGATCGGCCACGACGCGATCCTCCTCGACACGGGCACCGGGAAGGTCCTCAAGGACGCGAATCACGCGATGGCGCTCGGGACGCAGGCGCACGCGCCGCGTCAGTCCGGGGCCGGCCTCCCCACGGTGCGCGCCCAGGAGGGCATCGAGTCGTGCCTCCGCTCGATTCCTCGCGGGGCCGATCTGGTCTTCATCGCTCTCCACGGCGGGGACGGCGAGAACGGCACGCTCCAAGCGCTCCTCGACCTTGCGGGAATCCCCTATACCGGCTCCGGCGTGCTCGCCTCGGCGCTCGCGATGGACAAGGCAATGTCGAAGCGGATCTTCCGGTTCGAGGGGATTCCCACGCCGGAATGGGTCGAGCGTTGGGCGCCGGAGGATCCGGCCGCGAAATGGAACCCCGAGCTCACCAAAGAGGAACTGAAGCGGCTCGGCGGCTTTCCGCTGATCGTCAAGCCGAACGAGGAAGGCTCGAGCGTCGGGATCACGGTGGTCGAGAGCGCCTCGCAGCTACCCGCCGCGATCGAGGAGGCCAGGCGCTACGGGCGGCTCGTCCTGATCGAATCGTTCATCGAGGGGCGCGAGCTGACGGTCGGCGTCATCGACAGCCGCGCGCTTCCGGTCGTAGAGATAATCCCCGAAGCGGGGTGGTACGACTACGAGCACAAGTACACCGCGGGGGCCAGCCGCTACGAGGTTCCCGCCTCGATCCCGCCCGAGATGAGCGAGCGGCTTTTCGCGCTCAGCCTCAAGGCGTGCCGGGCGCTCCGCTGCCGCGGCGCGGCCCGCGTCGATTTTAGGCTCGGCGGGGACGGGGTGCCGCACTGCCTCGAGGTCAACACGGTCCCGGGCTTCACCGAGCTGAGCCTGGTCCCGAAGGCCGCGGCCGCGGCCGGCATGAGCTACGAGGAGCTGATCCGCGCCGTCGTCGACGCGGCTCCGGTCCGAGTCGGCCGCTGAGACGATGAATCCAATCCTGCCCACGACGGATCAGGCCTTCAGCGTCGCCACGCTGGTCGTGCGGCTCAGCCTCGTCGCGCTCGCGACCATCGTCTCCATCCGAATCACCTACCTGCTGATCGGGCGGATCGAGCGCGCGATCCGCGACGAGAAGCTCGGCACCGAGACCGCGCGCGAGAAACGCTCCAAGACGATCGGGAGCGTGCTCCGCAGCGTCAGCCGCGGCCTCATCATCCTGATCGGGTTCCTGATGGGAGCGCGGGAGCTGGGGCTCGACATCACGCCCGCCCTCGCCGCGGCCGGTGGATTCGGAGTCGCGGCCGGACTGGGAGCCCAATCGTTGATTCGGGACTGGATCGCGGGGTTCTTCTTCATTCACGACAACCAGTTCGGTGTCGGAGACGTCATCCGCGTCGCGGGCGTCTCCGGCACCGTCGAGTTGCTCTCCCTGCGCCACACCGAGCTTCGAGATTCCGAGGGCTTCATTCATTTCATCCCCAACGGCGAGATCAAGTTGGTGACGAATCTCACGAAGAGCTGGTCCACGCCGCTCGTGCGGATCCCCGTCAGCCTGACCGAGGATCCCGATCGCGTGATCGCCGTGATCGAGGCGATGCTCCACGAATTCCGAGAGGATCCCCGGGTGAAGGCGCACCTCCTGGAGGGTCCGCGAATCCTGGGAATCGATGACGTCAGCACGGGGCAGTTCTCCCTCCTCCTTCAGGCGAAGACCGTGCCGGAGCAGCGTCTCGCCGTGGCGCGCGCGCTCCGGCTGGCCATCTTGGAGCGGCTGCTCGCTGAAGGGATCTCCTTGCACACCGCGGTGGGCACGGAGGGCGCGCTTCCGGCCCCTTCCGCGGCCTCCTCCCTGGAAGGCGGAACGGACGGAACACCATGAGTCTCCGCGCCTATGACATGCGCCGCCGCGCCAAGGTGCCGTTCGAGCCGGTCCGGCCCGGCCACGCCGGGATGTACGTCTGCGGGATGACGGTGCAGGACAAGCCGCACGTGGGCCACATGCGCTACGCGGTCTCCGGTGACGTGATCCGGCGCGTGCTCGAATCGAAGGGTTTCGAGGTCACCTATGTCACGAACTTCACCGACATCGATGATCGGATCATCGCGCGTGGGAATGAAGAGGGGATACCCTTCCAGCAGGTCGCCCAGCGGAACATGGACGCCTTCCTTCGCTACTCGGACCTCCTCAACATCAAGCGGGCGACCCACTATCCGCGCGCGACCGAGCACGTCCCCGAAATCATCCAGCTGATCCAGATCCTGATCGAGAAGGGCTACGCGTACGCCTCCGGCGGCGACGTCTATTTCGAAGTCCGCAAATATCCGCGCTACGGTGAGCTCTCCGGCCGGAACGTCGATGAGATGCGCACCGGCGTGCGGATCGACGTGGGCGAGTCCAAGCGTGATCCCCTCGACTTCACGCTCTGGAAAGGCGCGAAGCCGGGCGAGCCCTCCTGGCCCAGCCCTTGGGGACCGGGGAGGCCGGGGTGGCACATCGAGTGCTCGGCGATGGCGATGAAGTACTTAGGCGAGACCTTCGACTTCCACGGCGGCGGGCAGGATCTCCTCTTTCCGCATCACGAGAATGAGATCGCGCAGTCGGAGGCCGCGACGGGAATGCCGTTCGCGCGGCATTGGGTCGAAAACGGCTTGGTAAACCTCGACGGAGAAAAGATGTCGAAGTCGACTCGGCACTTCTTCTCGATCGAGGATGTCGCGGAGCGCGTCGATCCCGAAATCATCCGCTTTTACCTCCAGTCCACGCACTATCGAAGCCCGATCGAGTGGAACGAAACGCGCCTCAAGGAAGCCGGGGTCGCGTACGCGCGCCTCCGAGAGGCGTTGGCGAAGACCGAGATGGCGGAAGGGCCCGCCGCCATTCCGGCGGCAACCCCGGCTACGGCGTCGACACTCGCCGCCGAGATCGCGGAGCTTGCGGGGCAGTTCGACGAGGCGATCGAGGACGACTTCAACACGGCAAGGGCCCAAGGGCATCTCTTCGAGATGGCGAAGGCGATCAACCGGGTCGCCGATTCTCCCGACGCGCCGGCCGCGGAGCGCGCCGCTCTTCCCGCGGCCGGAGGGAGCCTTCGGCGTCTCGGTGAGGTCATCGGCCTTTTCCGGGGCGGAGCCGCCCCCGAAGAGGAGGTCCCCGGCGACGTGCAAGCTCTTGTGCGGGAACGAGATGAATCTAGGATGCAGAAGAGGTGGAAACGGGCCGATGAGTTGAGGGACGAAATATTGGCGCTGGGCTACGTCCTCGAGGACTCGAAGGGGGGGACGCGCGCGCGGCGTAAGAACTGAACCGTAATGGGGTTCATACCTCCGACCCATGGCATTCATTCAGGGTCCTCGCTCGCTCAAGGGCGAGCTCCAGATACTCTTCCTCGCCGTAGGCAGCGCCTTTCTCGTCCTCGCCACGATCCTACTGTTCCAGAACGGGCAGGCCGCGCTTCGCCGCCAGATACTCGGCACCGCCACCACTGCGGCCGAGACCGCCGCCTCGCTCATCGCGGTCGAAGATCACGAGCTGATCCGCACCCCCGCGGACATGAACAGGCCCGGATTCCGGACGATCGTGACCAATCTCGGGGCGCTGCGCCGGGCGAATCCTTCGATCTACCACCTCTTCACGCTGGCGCCGCTGGGCCAGCTCGGCACGTGGGGCGTGGTCGTCGACATGGGGGGCTCCGCGCCGGTCAGCGACGAGGGCGTCGAGCTCCGCCGCGGTCGCATTCCGATCGGCTCTCCGCCTCCGTCGAGCGTGCCGCCCCTGCTGATCGGGCGCGGGATGTCGGGGACGAACGCGGAGATCCTCGACATCGCGAAGCCGGACCGGGCGCGCGTCGTCGCGGTCTCTCCGATTCGCACTGTCGGAGGGAGGTCGGTCGGCCTGGTCGTGGTGGAATTGAGCGCGGCTTCGCTCATCTCGGAGGCCAGGCTCCTTTGGTACGTCTCGGTCGGCATCTTCCTCTTGGGGCTCGTCGCGAGCGTGCTGGCGAGCACCTTCGTCTCCCGGTGGGTGACGCGCCCGATCGAGGACCTGCTGCGCGCGGTCGAGGGGATCGCGAAGGGTAACTTGACCACCCGCGTCACGACCGACAGGCGAAAGAACGAGCTTGGGTCGCTCGCGGCGGCCTTCAACCACATGGCGCAGAGCCTCGAAACGTCCCAGGCGAAGAACGACGCGCAGCGGGCCCGCCTCCACGAGCTTCATCGCCTGGGCTCCGACGCGGCATCAACGCTGGATCTGCGCCGGATGCTCGAGATCGCGGCCAGCGGACTCCGCGAGATCTGCGGCGGCGCCGAGGCGGTCGTGGGCGCAGGCTCCGGCCGGGACGTGACGATCCAGCTCTGGGCGCGCTCGGGCCCGGGCGAGGTCGATCTATCGTCCTGGGAGGCTTCGCTCGAGAGCATCTCGCGCGTGCTGGGGTCCGAGACGCGATTCCTCACGCGGGCGGAGTTCCAGGTCGCCGGACTCGGATGTCTTGAATCGCGCCCCGGGGAATACGCGCTCGCCGCACCCCTTCGCGTGAGCGACGAGGCGCTGGGGATCCTCGTCGCGCTGGGAGACCGCGGCCAGTTCCACGACGACGCGATCTCCGTGGCCTCGCTCTTTGCCGCTCAGGTCTCCGCCGCCGTCAGCAACGCGCGCCACTTCGAGCAGGTGAAGGCGCTCGACCGGTCGAAGAGCGAGTTCCTTTCGATCGCCTCGCATGAGGTGCGCACGCCCCTCACGGTCATGAAGAGCTCGCTCGACCTGCTCGTGACGAGCTCGCAATTCACCTATTCGAACGATCAGCGCCAGCTCATCGCCTTCTGCCAGGAATCGGTCGAGCGGCTCATCGGCTTGGTCCGCGACATCCTCGACGTCTCGAAGATCGAGGCCGGTGTTCTCTCGATGCAGGTGGCGCCGACCTCGCTCAATGAGCTGATCGAGAAGTGCCTTTACTGGGTGCCCCAACTTCCCGGCGGTCAGGGAATCCAAGTGGAGGCCCGCCTTCCCAGGATGCCGGCGATGGTGGTCGGGGACCCCAACCGGATCACGCAGGTGCTCGACAACCTGGTCTCGAACGCTCTCAAGTTCTCGAAGCAGGGTGGGAGGGTGACGATCGAGCTCCGCGAGCACGAGCGGGAGTACGAGGTGATCGTGAGCGACCAGGGCAAGGGAATCGGCCCGGACGATCTCGAGCGGATCTTCGGCAAGTTCTACCAGGTCGAGGAATCCGCGACGCGGGAGCAGGGCGGCACCGGGCTCGGCCTCGCGATCTGCAAAGGAATCATCGAGGCGCACCGAGGAAGAATCTGGGCGGAGAGCCAGCTGGGAGCAGGCAGTCGATTCCACTTCACCCTCGCCCGCGCCCTCGACACCCCGATCGGCGATCAGAAGGACGGACAGATCTCCGTGTCGTCGCTCCTCTCCGCGCTCCGCCCCGAGAACTCCAGCCCCACACGCTCGTAAGATTGACGCCGACCCACCGCGCCCGTACACTGCGGAACCGCGAATGGGTGGCAGCCGCCTCGCGTGGATCTTCGCCCGTAGCTGGCGTAGCTCAATGGTAGAGCATCTCATTTGTAATGAGGCGGTTGGGGGTTCGAGTCCCTTCGCCAGCTCCAAAGCCAACATCCACCGAGACGATTGCCGGAGGGGTTCCCGAGCGGTCAAAGGGAGCAGACTGTAAATCTGCCGGCTTAGCCTTCGAAGGTTCGAATCCTTCCCCCTCCACATCCATGGAAACCGGGACCCGATCGGAATAAGATAGAGGCGCTTGCGCGGATCGCGCG
>JBGPMG010000008.1:0-31671 GCA_041486815.1 Candidatus Eiseniibacteriota bacterium
CGATCCGATCATCGACCTCCGCCCCTACCAGAGCATCGTGATCTTCCATGCCGGCAGGGGGCAGGAGGCGGACGTTCTCGATAACAGCCGGGATCAGATCTGGTCGGCGTTCGTGACGCCGGACGACTTCGAGCAGATCCTCCCCGATTCGACCGGCGCGATCGGAATCAAGACGAACGACCAGGTCAGCCCTGGGGTCTTCTATCGAGTGAAAGAAGCGGTGGAAGTGCCCGAGGCGGAGAGCCAGGACGGCTACACGTTCGGGACCACCGGCGTTCTTTGTCATGAGTTCGGCCACCAGCTCGGCCGGCTGGTCGGGCAGCCCTCGCTGCCGGACCTCTACGACACGACCCCCGACGAAGGCGGCTATTCGCAGGGGATCGGATCGTGGGACATCATGGGCGGCGGGGTTTGGAACGCGAACGGGTTCGTGCCGGCGGCCCCCAGCGCGTGGACCCGTCTCTGGCTCGGCTTCCTCACGCCAACCACCGTCACGGTGAGCGGCGCCCAGACCATTTGCATGCTGGAGCGCCAAACGACGTCCGATCCGCGGGTGCTGAAGATCCCGATTACCCAGTCCGAGTATTTCCTGATTGAGAATCGCAGGCGCGACCTGGACAGGAACGGGAAGTTCTCGTTCGATGACGTGAACCAGGACGGTTGCTTCGATTTCTACACCGACAGCTACGCAGGCGCGGAATTCGACTTCTTCCTGCCTTCGAACATGACGGAGCCGAGCGGCGTCGGTTGCGACGCGGGGTCGTACGTGAGCGGCAACGGCCTCGTGATCTACCACGTCGACGACTCCAAGATCGAGGCCAACCTCGCGACCAACACCGTGGAAGGCGATGTGCTTCGCAAGGGGATCGACGTCGTGGAGGCGGACGGTATCGAAGACCTCGACGGCCCGCCGACGGGCTTGATCGGGGGGAGCCCGGACGACGTCTTCCGCGGCGGCTGGCGGGACCACTTCACGCCCGATACCACGCCATCGACCGCGGCGTACGACAATGTGCGGACCGGAATCTCGATCACCGCCATCAGCCCCGCCGACAGTGTGATGTCGATGAACGTCTCCTTCGACCGCGCCCGGGCGGGATGGCCCAAGGTGCTGAGCAACGCCCGGATTCGAAACCTTCCCAGCGTCGCGGCCGATCTCGATGGAAACGGAGTGCTCGAGCTGATCGTCCCCGTGCAGCGGCTCAACAACACCGGGGCGATCTACGTTCTGGAACCGGACGGAACCAATTTCCTGGGCGGAGGTGCGACACCGACCGCGTTCGCCACGACCGGGTCGGCGCCTACATCGAGTCCCTGCGTCGGGAACATCGACGGGGTCGCCGGGATGGAGGTCGTGTTCCAAACGTTGAACGGGGCGATCTACGCCTACCACGCGAACGGCACCGAGGTGCTGGACGGCGACGGAGATCCGAGCACGACCGGCATCCTCCAGGTGCCGCTCCCCCTCGGCGGCGGGACAAGCGCACAGCCGATTTTGGTCGATCTGGACGGCGACGGCGCTCTGGACATCGTGACCGGATCGGCCGCCACGGCCGGTCAGCTCGGCGGATCCACGCTCCGGGTCGTGAGCATCTCGGGAGGTTTGAAGCGGTTCTTCACGCTCCCGATGGGCGGATCGACCGAGGGTCCGCCCGCGGCGGTCGATCTGAACGGCGACGGCCTGCCGGAGGTGATCATCTCCAACGTCACCACGATCGCAGATGACAACGCCTTGAACGGGCTCTCCATCGCGAATTGGGACATCCTGAACGACGGCGCCCTCCCGAAGTCCCCCGGCGATTTCAATCTCTACGCGATCCACCTGGGCGGTCCGTTCTCGGCCCCGGTGCTCGCCGACGTGAACCGTGACGGGAAGTTTGAGGTGATGACGGCGGACCGGTCCGGCGCCTTCCACGCGTTCCAGCTCAGCTTCGGAGCGCATACACCCGGCGACGGGAATCCGCCGAACGAGACGCTGCCGGGCGGATACGTGCATGTCGCCGAGATCGCGGGATGGCCCACGCCCTCCGAGGGCCCGGGACGGACCTCGGAGGTTTCGCTCGGCGACCTCGAAAAAGATGGCTACCCGGAGCTGTTCCACACGGGAAACGACGTGCGGATCGCGGCGATCCACTACAACGGCGCCCCTCGATCCGGGTATCCGGTGCGCGCGGCCGCGCCGTACGCCGCGGCGGATACGGCCGGCTTCTGGCCTCCCCTGGTCGCGGACGTGGACGGCGACGGCATCCGGGACGTGATCGCGATCCTCCCCGACGGGCGCCGACCCGCCTACCGCGCGGACGGCTCGCCCATTCGGGATTTCGTGGAGTTGGGAAGCACCGGCGCCAACGCGCCCCCGATGCTCCTCGATCTCGATGGGGACGGGGCTGCGGAATGGATCGAGGCGTACGACTCAGCTCCGACCCAAGCCTCCGTCACCCTGCGTGACCCCCCGACGGCGGTTCCCGCTTCCGCGGTGGTTTGGGGCCAGTACCGGAACTCACCGACCCGAAACGCCGTGTTCCTGACGGGGCCGGCGGGCCCCGGTGGCGGGACCCAAAACCTAACGGCGGTGTACGCTTATCCGAACCCTTCGCACACCGGAACCACCACCATCCACTACCGGCTCGCCGAGGCGGCGACGTCGGTTTCGGTCCGCATCCTCGACCCCACGGGCGCGACGGTGGCCGAGGTGCCGGTGGGCGCCGGAAATCTCGCCGGATCGGCCGAACACGCGGTACCCTGGGATACGCGGTCGGTCGCGAGCGGCGTCTACCTCTGCCGCGTGGAAGTCCGGTCGAGCAAGGGAACCGAAGTCCAATTCGCGAGCCTGGCCGTCGTCCGATGAGCGGCCCCAAGGAGAGATTCATGCGCCGATGCCGTCTTCAGCCCGCGATCGCTTTCGCGCTACTCCTCCCTGCCCTGCTGCCGGGAGGGGCGTTTGCGGCGCCGGGCGAGACCGGATTCGCGTTCCTCAAGCTTGGGGTAGGGGCCCGCGCCATGGGCCTTGGCAGCGCCTACGTCGCGATCGCTGACGACCCGACCGCGATCTACTGGAATCCCGCCGGCCTCGCCGCGATTTCGGGTACCCAGGTCACCGCGATGCACAATGAGTGGATCCAGGACTTCCGCCAGGAATTCGCGGCGGTTGGGGCTCACATGGGTCCAGGGACCCTGGGCGTGGGTTTCTCCGGGTTCTACTCCAGCGAGTTCGAGCAGCGCGATGAGACCGGCGTCCTGACGGGCCACTTTGGATTTAACGACGTCTCGCTCACCGGCGCCTACGGCGCCCAGCTCGTCCAAGGACTCGACGCCGGGATTGCGGTCCGGTACATCCGGGAGATGATCGACCAATGGGACGCGACCGCGTTCACCGGGGACCTCGGCGCGCGGTATCGGCTGCGCGATACCGGTGTCACGTTCGGCGCCGCGGTCCAGAACCTGGGTGGGGATCCGAAATTCATCTCGGAATCGTTCAAGATTCCGCTCACGTGGCGCGCCGGCGCGGCCGCGAGTCGCCCGCTCCCCAGCCTGAATGGGCGCGGCACCCTGACCGTCGAGGTCCGGAAGGCCAGGGCGGATAACGCCCACTTCCACGCCGGGGCGGAGTACCTATACCGAGACCTCATCGCTCTTCGCGTCGGCGGGAAATTCGGCTACGACGACGAGAAGGTGAGCTTCGGTCTCGGGCTGGCGAAAAAGTGGATTCATTTCGACTACGCCCTGGTGCCGCTCTCGTCCAACCTCGGCACCACCCACTTCTTCTCGCTCACGGGCGTGTTCTAGCCGGCGCCTCCGGCCTCTCCGCCGAATTCCAAGAGGGAAAAGCGGCCGTCTTGGAGGCGGGCGTAGCTCCTTCGCTCGATCCAATCGCCCAGGATCAGAAACTCACCATCCGCCCCGCGGTGGTGGAGCGGCCGGTGCAGGTGTCCGATGACGACGGCGTCGTATCCCTGGCGGAGCCACGGCCGGGCCAGCCGATCCACCAAAGCCTCTTCGGTCTGCGGCGAGCGCGGCGCGTGGTGGCGGCTTGTGTGCGACACGGCGGTCGCGAGCGGAATGCCCACGTCCGGATGGACCCAGCGAAAGAGGCCCCGGGCGAAGCGATTTCGAAGCACGCGCTTCAAGACCTTGTACCCCTGATCGCCGGGGCCCAGGCCGTCCCCGTGGGCGAGGAAGATCTTCCGCCCTTGAAGCTCCAGCGTGAGCGCCGCGTCCGTGAAGGCGACATCGAGTTCGCGCACCAGGTAGTTCCCGATCCAGAAGTCGTGATTTCCGCCGACATATGTAACGGGGATCCCGCGACGCCTAAGCTCCCCCAACGCCTGCAGCACCCGCACGAACCGTTTCGGTATGGCGTGGCGGTACTCGAACCAGAAATCGAAGAGGTCGCCGTTCACGTAGAGGGCGGCTTTCTCCGACGCGACGCGATCGAAAAACGCCAGGAGGTCGCGCTCTCGCTCTCGATTGGAGTCGACGGATCCTTGGCCAAGATGGGCGTCGGCTATGAAATAGGCGCATCCGGGGTGTGGCATCGCGCGTCAGTATAGAGAGGACCGGCCCCGCTGCAAGGTGACGGGCGCCGGGCCGCAATGGCGGCGTGGCCGATCGCGCCGTCCGCGGCGCGCGGAACCACGCATCGATTGTTTGGGTAATACCCGCTTGACAGGCTTGAAGAGCGGTTCCTAGAGTGGTTGCAACAAGTGCCTGTCAGACGAGGGTTTATGGCTGGAGCTAGCGGGTTTTGGGCCAGGGTCACCGATGAGGTTCGCACCGTCTCCGATCGCACGCGACGGGGAGCCAGGCGCGCGGTCCAGATCGGCGTCATTCGCGTCGATCTGATATCGCTTCGCCGCGACCGGTCTCAGGCGCTCGCCGATCTCGGCGCGCGCGCGCTGGCGCTCTGGAACGGGGGAGCGCCGGAGAAGATCGAGTTCGACGACGAGGCGCTGCGACTCCGCTCGCGCGTCGCGGAGGTCGAGGGCGCGATCGAGGCGAAGCGAACCGAACTCGAGCGCCTGCGCCAGGGGGCGAAGGCGAAATCCCCGGGCCCGGATCAGCCGACACCAGCCTCAATGGAATCGTAGGCCCCGTAGCGTCGGGGCGACAGGCGTTTTTCGTGGAGGGAAGGATGGAATCAAAAGAAACCATACGCGCGGCAAAGGTGCTGCTCGTAGCAGGCAGCTTGTTGGTCGTTGGCATCGTCGTCGGGTTCATTCTCGCCGGGCAGCTGAATCTCTCTCCGCAGTCGATCGCGAAGGAGAGCGGCACGCAGGCGGTCACTGCGCTCGAGAGCCCGTTCACCCAGATCGCGGACCGGACGCTTCCGGGCGTCGTCAGCATCGAGAGCAAGAGAAAGGTCGACGCCGGAACCGGCCAGCCGTACCAGTTCGAAGGGCCGTACGGCGACTTCTTCCGCCGCCTCTTCCCGGAGACGCCCCAGAATCCGCACGGTCAGCAGCAGCCGCCGCAGCAGCAGATGAAGGTCCCGAGCAGCGGCTCGGGCTTCATCATCGACAAGGATGGACACATCCTCACGAACAATCACGTTGTTCGCGACGCGTCGGACATCACCGTGACGCTGAGCGACCATCGGAAATTCAAGGCCCAGGTCGTCGGCGCCGACCCGAGCACCGATGTCGCGATCATCAAGATCGATGCCGCCGGAGCGCTCCCCTCGGTCCCGCTCGGCGACTCCGATGAGATCCGGATCGGCGACTGGGCCATCGCGATCGGAAACGCTCTGGGCGAGCTGGACGGCACGCTCACGGTGGGCGTGATCAGCGCCAAGGGCCGAAGCAATCTCTCGATCGTCGGTGGTTCGCCCGCGTACCAGTACTTCATTCAGACCGACGCCTCGATCAACTTCGGCAACAGCGGTGGCCCGCTCCTCAACATCCGCGGCGAGGCGATCGGGATCAACACGGCGATCAATCCGTCGGGCGAGGGGATTGGATTCGCGATCCCGATCAATTTGGCGAAGAACATCGCCAAGCAGCTGATCGCGAGCGGCAAGGTCACTCGCGGCTACCTCGGCATCATGCCGCAGGAGCTGACCCCCGACCTTGCGGAAACGTGGGGCATCAAGAACACAAAGGGCATCCTTGTCGGGAGCGTCTCGAACGACACGCCTGCTTCGCAAGCGGGCTTCAAGGTGAAGGACGTCATCACCGCCTTCGACGGAAAGCAGGTGGACGACGTACAGCGGTTCCGCTTCCTCGTCGCGGACACGCCCGTGAAGAAGAAGGTGAAGGTGGACATCCTGCGCGCCGGGCAGCCACGCGAGCTCTATGTCACGCTTGCCGAGCGCCCCGGTGACGACGTATTGCGCAAACAGGAGGTGACCCCGGCGACGTGGCTCGGAATGGCGGTCGAGTCGGTGACCGGTGATTTCGCGAAGGAGAACAACCTCCAGGAGAAGGAGGGCGTCGTGGTCGTCGAGGTCGCGCCGGGAAGCGGCGCGGACGACGCTGGGCTCCAGCGCGGCGACGTGATCAAGGAAGTGAACGACAGGGCCATCAAGGACGTCTTCGAGTACAACGACTCGCTCGAGCAGGCCCGGTCAAAGAATCCAAAGAAGCCGGTCGTGCTGCTCATCAAGAGGGGTGACAGCACCCAATTCATCGCGGTGCAGCCCGAGGAATGAGCGCTCGCCGTTGAGCGGCATGCGTGAGCATGATTCCAAGAGGCCCGGGCCGGATTCCCGCAGAGCGGGGGCCCGGACGGGCTTCATCATTTGGGGTGTCCTCGCCGTCGCGGTGTTGGCGGCGGGCCCGCCCGCCCGGCGCACCGGCGCACCAACGAGGCCGCCCCGGCCAACGCCCGAGTTGGCGCGGATCCGCTACTGGACCGCTCCCGACCATACGCGACTTGTCTTTGACCTGACCGGACCGCCAGCTGGGGAGCCGCGCTATCGCCTCGCCGACTCGTTGACGTTCGAGGTCTATCTCCCGTTCACTCGGAAGTCGGCGGCCGTCACGACCGAGTTCGTGGGGGACAGCCTCGTCGCCGACATCTTTCCCGCCGTTTCGGACTCGGGCTGCGCCATCCGGATCCGCCTCCAGCGGCCCACGACCCCGCTGGGCTTCGTTCTCGCCGCCGCCGATGGGAATCCCGACCGGCTGGTGATCGACATCCCGGCGCCGGTCGATCCGGCGGCGGAGCAGGCGCTGGCCCAGCGCGTGACGGAGCTCAAGCGGTCGAAGAAATTGATCGTCGCGATCGATGCGGGGCACGGAGGTGAAGATCCCGGCGCGATCGGCCATCGCCGGCTTCAGGAGGCGGATGTCACCCTCGCCATCGCCAAGAAGCTGAAGGCACAGCTCGACCTCATGCCCGGTGTGAGCGCCTTTCTCACCCGCTCGGGCGACTACTTCATTCCCCTCCGCAATCGGGTCGACATCGCGCGGCGCTATCAGGCCGATCTCTTGATCAGCATTCACTGCAACGCGAGCAGGGACCGGGATGCGACGGGGACCGAGATCTATTTTCTGTCGCTGACCGGCGCCACGGACGAGGCGGCGCGGAGCGTGGCAGAGCAGGAGAACGCGGCCGACCTTGTAGGCGGCGTCTCCCCCGATACCGGAGACGACCTGCTCAGCATCCTATTCGACCTGAGGCAGAACGACACCATTCGGCGGAGCAGCGAGCTCGCGGAGGTCTTGATCGACGCGGTCGGCGCCGATTCGCGGCTCGTGACGCGCGGGGTGAAGCAGGCCGGGTTTGTGGTTCTGAAGGCTCCTGAGATTCCATCGGTGCTGGTTGAGACCGCCTTCGTCACGAACCCCCGCGAGGCCGCGATTCTCAAGGACGCGCAGTTCCAGGCCAAGTTCGCGGAGTTACTCGCTGATGGGATTGAGACTTACAAGAACTCGCACCTTCGCGCGAACTCAAATTGAATGGACACGAATGAGCCAAGCAGGGGTATTCTTGAAGCAGCCGGACTGTTCCGCACCGCGACCTAAGCACTAAGGAGAGATGACGACATGAAGACTCTTGCGAAGATCAGCGCCCTATCGCTCCTCGCCCTCTGCATGGCGGCCACTTCGTGGGCCGGATCGAGCTGCTCCTCGGAGGGCGCCAAATCCGCCTCCGCGGGCTCGCACTGCAGCGGCGCGAAGGGTGCGAACGCCATGGCCGCGAAGGAATGCGGCGTAAAGGCGAACCAGGTGATGTACAGCTTCGCCGTACCGTCGGTGGAGTGCGACAAGTGCGTCGAGGCGATCCAGAAGGCCGCGATGGCCAAGCCCGGGGTCGCTTGCGCCCACGTCGACCTGTCGACCCACACGGCTTACATCATCGCCGACAAGAACGTCAGCCAGAAGGACGTCGCCAAGCTGATCGCGGCGGCGGGCTACAAGAATCGCTACACGGGCGAGGGCACCAAGGTGCAGGCCGAATTCGCGAAGGCGATCGCGTCCCACGATAAGGGCGTCGCCTGCTGCGCCAAGGCGAAGGACAAGGTCTAATCGAAATTTCCGCGCGTCGCTTCTCGCGGCGTCGGCGGTGAGAGCAGGAAGGGCCTCCCGGGGAACCGGGGGGCCCGATTCATTTTCGCGCGGGTACGCCGGAAAGCGAGAGGCGCTTCGCGAGCGCGCGGCGGCTCGCCAGCGTGTTGTCGAAGGTGACGAGGAGCGTGCGCGCCTCCGTCCACCCGTCCGTCGCGTGCGGGTTCAGCGAAGCGACCGTCACCGTCTCGGGGTAGCGCTGGAGCCATTTCCGCGCCAGCTCCTCATGCTCCGGGCTCAAGGAGCCTCGGGCCGCGACCGTGAGGAGCGAGCTTCCGTCGATACGCCGTGGCCAGGTCGCCGGGTCGGGTCCCCATTCCCGAGCCGTGACGCCGTGGGCTCGAATCAGGTCGGCGATCGGCGCCCGCGACTCGGGCCGGTTCACCTCAAGCACGTCGATCGGCGGGCGAAGCGGGACGCCGCCCGCCCCCTGGCGTAGCACGCGGATCGCCCCCTCCGCGATCCGTTCGAGCTCTTCACCCGGGATCAGGTTCCGCGCCTCACGTTCGACGGTAGTGTTCCATTCGCGCGGCAGGGCCGCGCTTCCTCCGCGGAGGCGTCGGATGCGCGCGATCGAAGCACTGATCCGCGCCGGCGTGAGCCGTCCCGAGCGGAGCGCCTCCCGGATTGCCTGGAGCGCTTCGTCCGGTCCCGGCGTGAGCTTGGAGTAGAGGAGGAGATCGCACCCGGCCTCGATCGCCTGCACCGCGACCTCGCCGAACGATCCGCGAGAAGTGACCGCGGCCATTTCGAGCGCGTCGGTCACCACGACGCCCGAAAATCCCATCCGCTCCCGGAGGAGCCCGGTCACGATGGGGCGCGAGAGAGTAGCGGGGCGGTCCGGGTCGGGGTCGAGCGCCGGCACGACAACGTGGCAGGTCATCACGACCGGCACGCCGGCTTGGATCGCGGCCTCGAAGGGGCGGAGCTCGCGGAGGGTGAGCGTCGCCACAGGCGAATCGACGCGCGGCAAGTCGACGTGGGAGTCGATCGAGGTGTCGCCGTGGCCAGGGAAGTGCTTGACGACCGGAATGACGCCGGCCGCCTGAATTCCCTCGACGGCGGCCCTGCCGCACGCGGTCACCTGCGACGCGGTCACGCCGAACGCTCGAATTCCGATGATCGGGTTCGCTGGGTTGGAGTGGATGTCGATCACCGGTGCGAAATTCAAATTAACGCCCAGCGCGAGGAGCCGGCGGGCGGTGCGCTGCGCGAGGTCTTTGACGAGCGGAGGTCCACCCGAGGCGGCGACCGCTCGAGCGCTGGGCGGGACTTCCCAGAAGCCCGAGATCTGGGAGACCATGCCGCCCTCTTCATCGGCGCACACGAGCGCTGGGAGATCGGACGAGCCGACCCGCGCGTGGACCGCCCGCGTGAAGCGCGCCGCGGTGCCAGCGTCGGGGAAGTTGGACGCGAAGAAGATCACCCCCGATGGCTCGATCCGCCGGAGGTCGGCCGCCAGCTCCGCCGTGAGCTCGGTGCCCGGCAGGCCGACGATCAGCAGCTGGCCAAGCTGGGATTCGACGTCAGGGGTTTCTGTCACTTGACCTCGACCTCCTCAAGCAGCTTTCGATAGCGCGCGTAGACCCCGCTCGGAACCGTGCCCGACTCGAGGCCCGCGAGGACCGAGCACCCGGGCTCCGCGCGATGCGTGCAGGTCCGGAAGCGGCACGAAGGCGCATCCGCGATCTCGGCGAAGACCGCGGCCACCTCGCCGACGTCGGTCTGCCCGAGGAGCACGGTGCGCACGCCAGGCGTATCAATCACAATCCCTCCTCCGGGGAGCGGATAGAGGCGCGAGCTCGTGGTCGTGTGCCGCCCCTTCAAATTCTTCGCGCTGACGGCGGCGGTCAAGGCGTCGGCGTTCGGCACCAGGCGTCGCAAGAGCGACGATTTTCCGACTCCCGAGTGGCCAACGAACACCGACGCGCGCCCCGTCACGAGCTCGCGCAGCCGATCGATCCCCGAGCCGCTCTCGGCACTCACCGTCACCGCCTCGAGCGGGATCGCCGCCTCGCTGATTGCCCGCTCGGCCTCCTCGTGGGTGCCAAGGTCGACCTTGTTCAGGCAAAGGACCGGCAAAATGCCGCCGCTGCGCGCGAGGAGCCCCCAGCGGTCCACCAGACCCGGACGAAACGGCGGCTCGGCGAGCGAGGAGATGATTACCGCCTGCGTCGCGTTGGCGGCGATGATCTGCGTGCGCCCGCGCGGATCGCCCGTCGCCCGCTCGAGGTAGGTGCGACGCGGGGCTACGGAGACCACGCGCAGAGGCCCCGAGTCGCTCCGCTCGACCTCGACCTCATCGCCGACCGCGAGCGGATTGGAGTGGCGGCTCTCCCCGTCCGACTTGAGGTGCCGGGCTAGAATCGCCTCATGGAGCCCCTGACCGTCCCAGAGAACCACGTTCGCCCCATATACCTGGGCGACAATCCAACTCGGCGGCGATGTTTGCGCTTGATCGACGATGCCCCCAGTTTAGTCGAAGCCAATGCGACGCGGCAAGTCGGTTCAGGATTTCGCTCCCTTGGCAGGTCCCGAACATGGGACCCTTCAGCCAAACGGCCCCGCCTCTTCTGGCGTGCGGCGATCTGGGGGAGAATTTCGACTTTGAGAGCACAACCCTTGTCGGCAGGCGCCCTCGTGGCGGGGCTCCTCGTAGCGGCGATCGCGGTTCCTGGGCGGGGAAGTTCGACCGGCGCGAGTCGGAACGTCAGAGTGGAGCTCGTCTCCGAGCAGGCTGCGGTTCAGCCCGGACGGCCGTTCCATGTAGGCATTCACATGAAAATGCGAGCGGGTTGGCACACCTACTGGAAAAATCCCGGCGACGCCGGCCTGCCCCTTCGAATCAAGTGGAGCCTGCCCGGGGGATTCGTGGCGGGGCCGATCGAGTGGCCCGCGCCCGAGCGGATCCCAGCGGGGCCCGTCATGAGCTACGGCTACACGCGAGAGGTGCTGCTCCCGGTCGAGATTACGCCGCCAGGCCGGATCGCCGCGGACTCGATTACCATCGCCGGCACCTTCGACTGGCTCGAATGCAGTGAGGTTTGCCTCCCAGGCTCGGCGGCGCTCGACGTCACGCTTCCGGTGCGGCCGGAGCCGTCCGCGCCCGGTCCCGCGGCATCCCTGTTCGCTGAGGCCCGATCTCGAATGCCTCGGACGCCGACGGGGTGGTCGTTCTCCGCGGAGGCCGGGCCTCGCGCGATCTCGCTCGCGATTCGGGTGCCCGCGGGGTTCTCGGCCCGCCGGGCGTACCTATTCCTTGACCAGCCGCTCGTCGCGGATTTTGGGGCGCCTCAGGGCTTCGAACGAGCCCAAGGCGGCTACCGACTCACCATGGCGCCCGCACCGAACGCGCCGCGGCCGCCCGAACGGCTGACCGGCGTCCTGGTCTTTGACGAGCGTGCGGGGATGAAACCGCGGACCGCGCTTCGCGTCGACGTTCCGGTCAGCCCCGGTGACCCAGCACCGGCACCGGCACCATCGGAGCGCAGGGCGCTGCCGAGGGTCGTGTACGTCGCCCTGTTTGCGTTTCTGGGCCTCGGGCCGGTAATGGTTATGCGCTTCGTCAGGCGATTCCATCGCGAGTGACCCGGCCGGGCAGGAACCCGTGGGGACGACTCGGGGGTATATGGGTGCCACGGAGGGTTCCAATTCCACCTCAATGCGATAGGGGAGAGTCCATGGTTCGAATCGCTGCACTCGTGTGTCTTCTGCTTCTCGGCTCGATCTCTACGGGGAGCGCCGCCGCGATCGTCGGAAAGCAGGCGCCGTCGATCGAATTGCGGGATTCCAACGGCAAAGCCGTTCGACTCGATGAGTTCAAAGGCAAGTTCGTGGTCTTGGAATGGGTGAATTTCCAGTGCCCCTTCGTCGGCAAGCACTACGGCAGCGGGAACATGCAAAAGCTGCAGAAGGCCTACACAAAGAAGGGCGTCGTTTGGCTCTCGATCTGCTCCTCGGCGCAGGGCAAGCAAGGGCACGTGAATGGCCGGGAAGCCAACGAGCTCCTTAAGGAAAAGGACGCGGCGCCGAGCCGCTTTCTGCTCGACTCCGCGGGTAGTGTGGGAAAGGCGTACGGAGCCAAGACCACGCCCCACATGTTCGTGATCGATCCAAAGGGAACGGTGGTCTACAACGGGGCGATCGATGATACGCCGTCGACCGATAAGGCCGACATCGCCACGGCGAAGAACTATCTTGTCGCAGCCTTGGATGCCGCCATGTCGGGGAAGAAGGTGGAAACCGCGGTGACACAGCCGTATGGATGCAGCGTCAAGTATTGACTAGACTGCAACCCGTGACCCCTTCCACGACCGACAGCTTTCCCTGCCCCCGCTGCGGCGAGTCGCTGCCGGCGGGAACACCACGCTGCGACGCCTGCGGCGCCTATCTGGTTTCGGCGCCGGCGGGCGATCTGTCCTCATCGCGCTTAAGCCCGCCCGCCCAAGGGCGAGGAGGGGCGCGATCGGGCGGTCGGAAGCCGCTCCCGGGCGGATCGTCGGGGAACGCGTGGCTCTTTCTCGTGATCGGGCTCGCCTGCGGCGGAGCGGTCGGCTACGCGCTGCACAGCGCGGTCGGTCCGCGCGATCACGGGGGGATGCCGACCGGCCCGGCCGACGTGATGCGTGGCGCTGCCGGCGCTCCTCAAGCGGATGGGGACGCTGGCGCGGGCGGCCCAGGCGGAGCCCCGATGGGAGGCGGTCAGCCGCCTCAAATGCCGCCGCAGGTGATGGCCATGGTCCAGCAGTACCGCCAGGCGCTCGCGCGGGACCCCGACGATCTCGAAGCGAACATTGGGTTCGGCAACCTCTTGTTCGATTCGGGACAGTGGCAAAAGGCGGTCGACCACTACCAGCGCGCGCTCCGGAAGTCGCCCGGAAACGCGGACGTCCGCGTCGACATGGCGATCGCGATCCACAGCCTCGGACAAAACGATCTTGCGCGAAAGGAGCTGGAGCGCGTGACGCGGGAGCAGCCAACACACCTGAATGCCTGGCTGAATCTCGGCGTCGTCGCGGCCTCGCTTGGGGACAACCCCGGCGCCGTACGCGCTTGGGAGCGATACCTGGAGCTCGACCCCAACGGCGAGCACGCCGCGGAGGTCCGCGCGGAGATCGAGCGGCTCAAGAGGGCGTCGTAAATGGAGAGCGGAGACGAGGTCCGGAAGGTCCTACAGGAAATCTTGGAAGTCGAGCGCGAGCACCTGGCGGAATACCGACGGGTAACGTCGCTCTCGTTGGAGCTTCAGCAGCGTGCCGTCGCGCGGCAGGAACAGTTCGGTCGGATCTCCCGAGGGGTGTTTCTCTTTGTAGGGCTTCTCGTGGCCGCGCTCCTCACACTGCTTGTATTCATCTTGGTGAGGTGGTCCCGACAACTTCTGGGGATCTAAGCAGCGCCTCGGAATCGGAGCGACGGGATCAGCTGATCACCTCGCTGAGGATTCGCCGGAGCGCCTTCTCCGCAAATCTCCGATGCATGGCCGTCAGGATCCACGGCCAGAGGAGGGAGAAGAACAAGCTGATCGCGAGGAACAGGGACAAGCCGAACGGATAGGAATCGATTTGGCGCCGCATGTCCGGAATTGTGAACGCGCATAGGATCAAGATCGATCCCAAGATGGCGCCGTGGATGACGGCGCTCCAGGTCCACCGCCAGTACTTGGCGTGATAGAGCACGGCGTGGGAGCCTCGCCGGCGCACGATGACGTCGTTCAACCCCACGTTGTAGGCCGTCAGGAAATCGTCCGCTCCGAATGAGATATCGTCCCGGCCCGTAGAGCGGACCGAATAGTTCGCCCGGCGCCGGTTCCCCGGCTGCAAGAGCCCCACCTCGACCCGCTTCCGCACCCGCGCGACGAAGTCGTCGGGAACCCGCTGAATCTTGAGCTCACCATCAAATTCAGGTACGAACGGATTCATCGTAGCTCCTCGGCGGCCTGATGCCGCGCGCCACCCGCGCCGCCTCCTGCCTCCCATCCCTTATGTTATCGGCCGCCTCCTCCGCTTCTTGATTCCCCGGCCCTCGGGCATTGACTTCCCCGCGACCGGCCCGCACTTTGGCGAACCATGCGATTCCCCGATCTCCTGGCCTCCCGGCGCGGGCGGTTGGCCGCCTTCTTCCTCCTCTATCTCACCGAAGGTCTCCCCTCCGGCTTTACCGGCACCGCGATTGCCACGCAGATGCGACGCCAAGGGCTCGGGCCCGCGGCGATCGGCTCGTTCATCGGGATTCTCTATGTCCCCTGGGCCATCAAGTGGGCGTTTGGTCCGTTCGTGGACGTGCTGTCGAGCGAACGCTGGGGCAGGAGGCGCATGTGGATCCTGTTCACCCAGACCATGATGGTCGTGACGATTCTGGTGGCCATGCCGGTGAACTTCCAGAGCCACCTCGGGCTCTTCACGGCGATCATCCTGATTCACAACGTGTTCAGCGCGACCCAGGACGTGGCGATCGATGCGCTTGCCGTGAACGTCCTTCGGGCCGAGGAGCGGGGGCTCGCCAACGGGCTCATGTTCGGCGGGAACTACGTCGGCATCGCGCTGGGCGGCTCCGGTGTTCTGCTTCTCACGCCGCTGATCGGCTTCCGCGCGACGTTCCTGCTCGTGGCGGGCGCCGTCGCGCTCGTCACCCTGTTGGTGCCCGTCCCGATGCGCGAGCCGCCCGGGCCGCCCCGGCCGGCTCGCCAAGGCTCCCGCGTCGTGGCCGTGGGGCAGGAGCTCGGCCGTTTCGTACGCGACACCGCTCGCGCCTTCGCGGGAAGTCGCGCGGCCTTCGTAGCCATCTTCCTGGCCCTCCTGCCCATGGGCGGGTACGCCCTCTCGCTCTCGCTGCAATCGAATCTCGCTGTCGAGCTGGGCCTCAAAGACCGGCAGATCGGCATCCTCGGGCTCTTGAGTTCCACCCTCTCGGCCGGATTCTGCATTCTCGGCGGCTGGCTCTCCGATCGATTCGGGCGGCGGCGCACCTTGGCCCTCTTCATCACCGGGATGTCGCTCGCGACCTTCGCGATGGCGCTCATGATGCAGCGGTTCCACTGGATCATGCCGATCAGCCCGCAGGCCGCGGACCGTCCGATCGTGCCCGCGGATCTGGTCACCGTATTCTGGGTCCTGACGCTGGCCTACTCGGTCTTTCAGGGGCTGATGTACGGGGTGGGCACCGCGATCTACATGGACGTCACCACGCCGAGCGTCGCGGCGACGCAGTTCACCGCCTACATGGCCATGTGCAACCTGGTCTACTCCTATACGTCGGCGTGGCAGGGGCACTCGCTGCAGCGGTGGGGTTACCCGGCGACGCTCACCATCGACGCGGCCTTCGGGCTGGTCTGCTTGTTCCTGCTCCCTCTCATGGGACGGCCCCGGAGGGCCGAAGCGCCTCCTCCGGGAGCTTCAATCCCCGAAATGCAGGGGCCGTGAGTCCAAGGTCGCGCATCGCCCGTCGCAGCGACGCGACGTCGTCCACGTCGTACCAGACGGGGAGCTGACGGACCCGGAGGCGGAGAGCGGCCGCCCGCTCGAGCGTCGCGCGAGCGACCCCGTCCGTGCTCCACGGGATCTTCTCGAAAATTCCCTCGACGGTTCCCCGGACACCGATCAGGTAGTACCCGCCGTCTTCGGTCGGGCCGATCACCACGTCATGGGCGTCGAGCGCGGCGACCGCGCTCGCGATCCAGGCCGGGTCGAGCGTCGGGCTGTCGGAGCCGAGCGCCAAGATCTTGGAGGCCCCGCCCTCGCGCAGCGACCGGAAGGCCGTAGCCAGGCGCGCGCCCAGATCGGCGCCGACCTGAGGGAAGATGGGGACGCGCAGCTCCTGGGCCAAGGCTCGAAGGGCGGGGTCCGCGTCGCCGTCCAAGAACACCGTGAACACCGCGTCGACTGCCGGAACGAAGCGGCGGAGCGTGGTCTCGAGGCAGGCCCGCGCGACGGTCGCCGCTTCCTCCGGTGTGAGCGGTGGGACGAGGCGGGTCTTTACCTGCCCGGGTACCGGAGCCTTGGCGAAGATCGCGATCGCCGCGCTCATCGGGTGCGCGACGGGCGGCCCGACGTTGCCGGGCGGCGTGAGGTCGATGGGCGGTGCGACGTCGCCGGCCGCCTCGCGCGCCTCGCTAGCGCCGGGAGAGGCCCCGACGTTCGACGGAGATGAAACAGGATCTGCTGCAGGTAGCCGCGGCCGGGGCCCAGCCGGCGCGCCCATTCACTCAGCTCGTCAACCCGCGCCCGCGGCCGCGAAGACAATTCGATCGTCGCGCGCCGGATCCAACGATCGACGGGGTAGGCATCCAGCCGGTCGAGCCCGAACAGCAGCACGCAGTCCGCGATCTTGGGGCCGACGCCGGGAAGTGCTACAAGCCGCGCCCGAGCCTCCTCGATGGGACCGGTCCTCAATCGATCCCACGACCACCGGCGCCCCGCCGCGATCTTCCGCGCGGTCGCCAGCAGGTACGGCGCCCGAAATCCAAGCCCCAACTCGCGGAGGTCGGCCTCGCGCACCCGGGCGATCGCCTCGGGCGGAGGAAAGGCGCTCCGCGCCGACCCCTGGATCGGATCGCCCCAAGCGCGGGCCAGCCCTTCCACGCAGGTCGTGATCTTCCGGATGTTCGCGGCGGCGGAGCAAATGAACGACGCGAGCGCTTCCCAGGGCTCCTGGCGCAAGAGCCGAAGCCCTAGGAGCGGCAGAAATCCGGGGATCGAGCGAAGCTCCTGCGCGTGCTCGAGGTGCACGTTCGGATCTTCGTCGAGCCGCAGGTAGTTCCGAAGCATCTCCTCGCCGGGGTCCTCGCCTCGGACCGCGACCGACATGGCTCCCGCCCCATCGCGCCAGGCGAGGACCTCGGCGCGTCCGACAACGCCGCTCCACGCTCCGTTCTCGCGAACCCAGCGGAAGGCCTGACCGCAGGTGAACGTCAGCTCGAGATCGAGCGGCCCAAGAACCGGAAGCGTGTGTCGCGCTCGTTCCACAACGTGAAAATCTACACGATCCGGCCCGCCGCCGCCCGGTTCCCGTTGACGCTCCGCGAGATCGCGTGGGAAAATCGCTCGGCGTCCTATGAATCGACCGTCGATCGCACCCGCACCGCCCGCCGCGGCGCTCCTCACGGCGGCCTTGGCGCTCCTGGCGTTCCTCGCTACCGCGCTCCTGACGGTACCGGCCCCTGCCGGCGCCGGGCCCGGATCCGCGACGGGGAGCGCCGACGTGCGCTTGGTCCGGCTCCTCGGTTCCACGCCCGACTCGATGCACGCCCACGGCGAACCGATGCACGACCTCCGCGTCCGTCTCGTCCCCGGCAACGTGCTGGTCTTCCGGAAGGGCGGTGAGTTCGCCGCGCTCCTGCCGATCGAGCGGGTCGCGGGAGGCGCCGACTCGCTCCGATACTTCTACTACGTCGAAAAGCCGGCCCTCTTCTGGATCTTCTCCGGCGCCCGCACGAAGGGAATTCGAACCGTGGCCGACGGAGACAGCATGCAGTTCAATTCGTTCCGGCTCCTCTGGGGACGTGACGGTGAGGGGCTCGGTTGGATCTACTTCCCGGACGTCCACGAGAACCGGCACCTCCGCTTCTCCGTCGTGAGCGGACAATCCGTCGACGAGGCCGACCCGAAGGACACGAAGTATTGGGTCGAGCTGGGCGCCGAAGCAGAATCGGGGTTTTAGCGAGCGATGTGGGCGCGGATCCGGGACTACCTCCTCCGCAATCTGGGGCTCAAGCTCGCTTCGCTTCTCCTGGCGCTCCTCTTTTATGCCCACGTGGTCACCGATCAGCAGCGCGAGTCCCGAATCACGGTCGGCGTGTCGTTGACGGGGCTCGCGGACACCCTGTCGATCGTCGGGAATCCCCCGCCGAAGGTCGCCGTCAAAGTTCGGGGGAAATGGAAGGACCTGATTCGGCTCGGGCTCACCAACACCTCGATCTCGATCGACCTCGCCGGGGCGTCGCCCGGCCGCTTCCAGAGGTCGATCTCGGTCGAGGATGTGCGCGAGAGGGCGATCCCGGCCGAGCTCTCCCGATCGCTCGACGTCACCGAGGTCATGGAGCCGCGGACGGTCAACATCACGATCGAGCCCAAGCGGGCGAAGGCCGTTCTCGTGGCGCCCCGGGTGGTCGGATCTCCCACTGCCGGCTACGAGATCACCGGTTCGGTGGAGGTGGAGCCGGACTCCGCGAGGGTCACGGGGGCTGCCTCGACCGTGGCCGGGCTGGACACCCTCTACACACTCCCGGTTGACATCACGGGAGAACGCGAGAAAATCCAGCGCCAGGTTCCGCTCGATCTCGGGGCGACCGGTTTGGCCGTCGAGCCGCGGCGATTTCTGGTCACGATCCGCCTCGCCCGGGCCGCCGCCGAATCGTCCGGGCAGCACCCGTGAGTTCGCGGAAACGACACTCCATTCGAGAGGAGACCCACGCGAAATGAAGCGAACCACCGACCCGACCCTCCCCGGCGGTCCCAAGTCTTCGACGCTCCTTCCGGACGTTGACCGGCGCCGGGTGTTGGAGGGGCTCACTCTGGTTCCGACGAAGATCTTCTTTACGAAGGGCGTGGGCAGCCACCGCGACGAGCTTCGCTCGTTCGAGCTGGCCCTCAAGGATGCGGGGATCGAGAAGCTCAACCTCGTTCACGTCTCGAGCATCTACCCGCCCCTGTGCAAGATCATTTCCAAGGAAGAGGGCGGCAAGCTCATCGCTCCAGGGAGCATCGCTTTCTGCGTGATGGCGCGGCAGGCCTCGAACGAGATGCGGCGACTGATCGCCGCCTCCATCGGCTGCGCCCTGCCGGCGGACAAGAATACCTACGGCTACCTGAGCGAGCACCACGCTTACGGTCAGACCGACGAGGTCGCCGGCGAGTTCGCCGAGGACATGGCGGCCTCGATGCTCGCCTCGACCCTGGGCGTCGAATTCGACGAGAACGCGAACTGGGACGAGAAGGAACAGGTCTTCAAGATTTCAGGCGATATCGTCCGCACGTTCAACGTGACCCAGTCGGCCGTGATCTCCGCGAAGGGCTGGACCACGGTGGTCGCCGCCGGCGTATTCATCTTCTGAGATGGCCCCACAGGGAGGTCGATGAAATGCTGCAGAGCGCGGTGGTATGAGCGGGCGAATTGTAGGCACCATTCTCGCCTGTGTCATCTGGGCGGGCGCGGCGAGTCTCGCGAGGGGGGACTCCACGAGCACTTCAACTCCGGTGGAGCCAACGGCTGGAGCGGCTGAGAGGTCGCACGCGAGCCCTGCCGCGGCGAAGTTAAAGGACACAGAGAAGCCCAAGAAGTCGAAATCCAAATCGAAGGGGAAATCCATGACCGCCGCTGGGACCATGCCGGTGAAGCCCGCGATCGCGCCCGCGCACGTCGAGGTGCAGCACATCCTGATCGGCTTCGCGGGCTCAGTACCGGGGAAGGGGATCACGCGCACGAAGGAAGAGGCGAGCAAGCTCGCCCACGAGATCCTCGAGAAGGCCCGAAAGGGCGCCAACTTCGATACTCTGGTGACCCAGTACACCGACGACAGCCCGCCCGGGGTTTACAAGATGTCGGCCAGCGGCGTTCCGCCCCAGCTTGGGGAGTACAGCCGGGACCAGATGGTGCCCGCCTTCGGGAACGTCGGCTTCGCGATCAGCCCCGGCAACATCGATATCGCCGAATACGACCCGACGACGAGCCCCTTCGGCTGGCACATCATCAAGCGCCTGCGGTAGGAGCCCTACTCGCCTCACCGGAGAGTCCGAGCGCGCCCCAGATCAGAGGTACGATGTCGATCAGGCTCTTCGGCTCCCACGAGGGTACCCAGCTTCCCCAGAGCGTGAAGAAGGCAGGGTTCAACGTGTGCGTCTTCACGCTCAGATCCTCCACGTTTCCGTGGTCGCTCACGACGACCACGGTGGTCGACCGTAGATCGAGGCGCTCAAGCGCCGCCTGAAGCGCGCGGTCGATGTCGGCAAGGCATCGCACCGCGCGCGGTCGATCCTGGTCGTGCCCCGCCCGGTCAGTCTCGAAATATTCGAAGAGGGAGAAGTCTTGCCCCATCGCCTCCTGGGCGATGATGACGCCGGCTTCCTCGGGCGTTCGAAGGGGAAGGTCGAAGCCCCACTCGCGCATCCGCCAATGGGTGAGATCGTGGACGACCGCTCGGCCTTCGAGGAGATCCGTCCACGTGCGGAACGGCGCGCCCGACGCCAGCGTGGCCAGGGAGGTTGCTGAGAGGCGACGTTTGGTTTCCGGGGCTTCGAAGAATCGAGGGCCGAACGCGTTCAGGAAGCTCGCCGAGCGGCCCGCCTCGCGGATCCGCTTCAAGACCGAATGCTGCTCGAGGATCGATCGAAGGTGGGGTCCGGGGAAGCCGGAGATATGCTTGCCCATGGCCGCCGGTGCGTTGACCCCGGTCAGGATGGAGGTCTGCCCCGTCGCGCTCTGGGGAAGGCCCGGAACGCCCATGGATGCGTCGAGGCCGTCCTGGGCCAGGGTAGGGTCTCCGATCGTCGCGTACGGCCTCAGCGTGCGGGTAAGCCGGAGAGTAGGAAACTCTCCGCTGGCCAGGGGGTTCCGGTCGGGGTCGTTATCCCCGACGCCCACGCCGTCGATGAAGAAGAGGAGCACCCTTCGGCGCGCTGCGAGGCTCCCGGGTTCCTGATCTGATGGAACTTCAGGCAACGGTCGTGTCATCGCTTCTCCGGCGGGCGTTTCGAGGCACAGCCGTAAGGTGCTAATTATTGACGACTTACTTCATCCCTTGCGCATGGTTCTTCCTCAATTCGCGAACGCAGTCTTCCCGATAGCAGTCTGCAAAGCTCCGCGTTGCAGGCCTCGATGAAGGCTGGAACCCGCAGCAGGAAAAAGCCTTGACAGCTTCGAACGGGGGGCTATAGTCCCGAGTCGCGCGCCGCTTCATGCTTATGTTCAATGACAGCGCAAGCTTATGGCGTCCAGCGGCGCGAACGCCTCGCTTGTCGCCGGGGCTACTGCCCCGCGCGTCGGAAGCGACGGCAGTGGGAGCACGCCAGGAGGGGCTGATGACCAAGGCAGATATCGTCGACGAAATCGCCGAGCGGACCGGCTTGACGAAGAAGGATGTCGCAGACACCGTCGATCAATTTCTCGAGGCCGTTTCCCGGGCCCTCGCGGCGGGCAAGCACATCGAAATCCGTGGCTTTGGGACCTTCAAGGTGAAGGACCGGAAATCGCGCCTAGCGCGGAATCCGCGCACCGGCGAGTCCGTGCCTGTCCCTCCCCGGCGCGTGCCCGTATTCAAGGTCTCCAAGGAACTCAAAGACATAGTCGCACAGATCTAGCGGGAGCCCGGCCGCCGCGCCCCCTCCGCGCGGCGCCCTGGCGCCGTCCCGCCTGTCGCGCACCATCCCGATGACCAATAAAATGGGACGTCCCTGCGGACGTCCCATCGTGCTTTTGAGTTTTCTCTCGGTGAGCGGCCGCGTCAGTTCCGGCGGTCTCTCAAGATCAAGAGTCGCAGGAGCTGCAGCACCGCGGCCGCGGCGGCCGCGACGTAGGTCAGGGCAGCGGCGTCGAGCACCTTCTTCGCTCCTGCCTGCTCGTCGGGAGCCAGGATGCCCAGCTGATTCAGCTGAACCAGGGCCCTGCGACTGGCGTCAAACTCCACCGGGAGCGTCACCAGTTGAAAGAGGACGCCGAAGGAGAAGAGCGCGATGCCCACGTCGATCAGGCTCACGCCGCCGACCCTAACGCCCGGGATGAAGAAGAGTCCGAGGATCAGAATCGGCCAGGCGAGCATCGTGCCGATGTTCGCAACCGGAAAAATGGCCGTCCGGAACCTGAGCGGCGCGTAGCCTTGCGCGTGCTGGATGACATGGCCGACCTCGTGGGCCGCGACGCTGATCGCCGCGAGCGACGGCTCGGAGTAGTTGTGGGGCGACAGGGAGACCGTCCTGTGGATCGGATCGTAGTGGTCCGAGAGGAGCCCCTGCCCCTGCTCGATCTGAACGTCGCTGATCCCGTTCTGGCGCAGAATCGTCTCCGCGACCTCTCGACCGCTCCGCCGGCTCGAAGCCAGGATCTTGCTGAACTTGGCGTACGTCGACTGAACCTTCGTCTGTGCGTAGAAGGCAAATATCATCGCCGGGATCAGAAGCAGCATCGTCGGATCCCAGAACATGAACGGCATTTATGGTACCTCCTCGGGGCGTATCGTTTTGGGGCGGCTCGCCTCTCCCCTATACTGCCCCGTCCGGGGAAAGTTTCGAGATCCGCTCCCTCTTGAGACTATCACCCAGTGGTTCGGGATTCAATTGAACGAGGCCGCCCTGACACCAAGTTACGTAGATCTCCGCAGCGACACCGTCACCCGGCCCACTCCGGCGATGCGCAAAGCGATGGCGGAAGCGGAGGTCGGGGACGATGTCTTTCGCGACGACCCAACGGTCCGTCGCTTGGAAGAGGAGACGGCCGCCGCGCTCGGGAAGGAGGCGGCGCTCTTCGTCCCGAGCGGCTGCATGGGGAATGAGATCGCGGTCTCGATCCAGACGAAGCGCGGAGATGCGGTGCTGCTCCATCGAGACAGCCACCTCGTCCTGACGGAAGCAGCCGCCGTCACCGAGCTTCTGGGCAGGAAGTACAACAAGATTGGCGGAGACCGGGGGCGAATGCGGTCCGAGGACGTGGCTTCGGCGCTCGCGGCAGGCGCGGGCTCGGACACGATCGCGATGGTCGAGGTCGAGAACACGATCAATTGGGGAAACGGCGCGATCTACCCGCTCCCGCAGCTTGAGGCGGTAGGGAAGGCGGCCCGCGGGCACGGTCTCCCGGTGCATCTCGACGGAGCGCGCCTCTGGAACGCGAGCGCGGCGACCGGGATCCCGCCCGCCACCTACGCGGCGGTCGCGGACACCGTCATGGTCTGTTTCTCGAAGGGGCTCGGCGCGCCGATCGGATCCGCGATCGCGGGAACCAAGGCGGCCATCGACGCCGCGCATGCCGCGCGCAAGATGTTCGGCGGGGGAATGCGTCAGGTCGGAATTGTCGCGGCCGGAGCGCTCCATGGGCTCAAGCACCACCGGGAGCGACTGCCCGAGGACCACCGGCGCGCCCGCCGTCTCGCCGAGGCTATCGCCGCGATTCCCGGGCTTAGGCTCAACCCGGCGGAGATCGAGACCAACATCGTGATCGCGGAGATCGAGGAGCCGCACGACCGCGTCCAGGCGTTCGTGGCGGCGATGGAGACCGACGGCGTACGGCTGGTTGCATTTGGCGGTCCTGGCCGCTTCCGCGCCGTTACCCACATGGACGTCGACGACGCCGGGATCGAGCGCGCCATAGCCGCGATCCGCCGCGCCGCCGCGTCCGTTCTCCGGGCGAGCCGGTGAGCGACGAGCCGGCCCCGGGCACGCTCTACCTGGTGGGCACGCCGATCGGGAACGTCGAGGACCTCACCCCCCGCGCGCGAAAGATCCTCGCCGGGGTCGATCTGATCGCGGCGGAGGACACGCGCCACACCCGCGCCTTGCTGACGCGCTTCGACATTCACCGGCCTCTCGTGTCCTACCACGACCACAACAAGGAATCGCGCACGCCGGAGTTGATCTCGCGGCTTCGGGAAGGGGCCTCGGTGGCGGTCGTCTCGGACGCCGGTTCGCCCGGCATCTCGGACCCGGCGTTTACCCTGGTCCGCGCGGCGGTCCAGGCGGAGGCCTTGGTGGTGCCGATCCCGGGTCCTTCGAGCGCGCTCTGCGCGCTGGAGGTCTCGGGACTCCCGACCGACCGCTTCGCCTTCGAAGGATTCCTCCCGCGGAAGAGCGGTCGCCGGCGCGCGCGCATCGAGGAGTTGCGCGGCGAGCCCCGGACCATCATCTTCTTCGAGTCCCCGCACCGGCTGAAGGGGGCGATCCGAGACTTGCTGGACGTCCTCGGCGATCGACCCGCGTCGATCTCGCGGGAGCTGACGAAGAAATTCGAAGAGACGCGCCGGGGGACGCTCGCGTCCCTGCTCGAGTGGGTCGAATCGAAACCGCCCCGCGGGGAGTTCGTGCTCGTCGTGGCGGGAACGGGCCGGGTCGGCGCCGCGGGGACAGCCGGAGCCGATGAAGCGCCGGATTCGGAGGATGGAGAGGAGGAGGAATGACCGAAGGCTGGAAGGACCGCGCCCGCTCGCTCTTTGTTCCGCTCGCAAAGACCTTGGCGAAGCGGGGCGTCCAGCCTGACCATTTGACCTACCTGGGGCTCGCCCTTTCGCTTCTCGCCGCGCTCCTTCTCGGGCGCGGCGACCTTCTCAGCGCGGCCTTCGTGATCGGACTTGCCGGGCTCTGCGACATTCTCGACGGGGACGTGGCCCGCGAGACCGGCAAGGTGTCCCCGTTCGGCGCCTTCCTCGACTCCACGCTCGACCGCGTGGGCGAAGGTGCTCTCTACGCCGGGCTCGCCAACTACTACTACACGCGATCACGCGGGGGCGTGCTTTGGCTCCAGAATGAGTTCCGGGCGGAGGGGCAATGGGGCGACGCCGACGGCAACTCGCTCGCGGTCCTGGCGCTCGCGACCCTCATCCTCTCCTTCCTCGTCTCCTATACGCGGGCCCGGGCCGAGGGGCTCGGCCTGGAGTGCAAGGTGGGCTTGATGGAGCGCCCGGAGCGGATGCTAACCCTCGCTGCCGGAGCGCTTTTGGGGCACCGATTCATGCCGGGAATCCTGGGAATGCTGTTCCTATTAACGCTCGTCACCGTCCTCCAGCGCGTGTATCATGTCCACCGATTGACACACACGAAGTCTGCCTGAACCAAGGGATCGTGGGACGAGGTTCCGCGTCCTAGCCTTCGCTTCCCGCCCGATCCAACCCGTCAACGGAGGAACGAATTCAGATGGGCAAGATTCGCGTCGGCGTCATCGGGGTCGGCAACTGCGCCTCCTCGTTCGTGCAGGGAGTGCACTATTACAGGAATGCCAAGGATACCGACTTCGTCCCGGGGCTGATGCACGTCAACCTCGGGGGCTACCACGTCCGAGATATCGAGTTCAGCGCGGCCATCGACATCGACAAGAACAAGGTCGGCCACGATTTGGCGGAGGCGATCTACACCTGGCCCAACAACACTTACAAGTTCAGCGACGTCCCACGCCTGGGCGTTCCGGTCGCGCGGGGAATGACCCACGACGGGCTAGGCCAGTACCTCTCCAAGATCATTCACAAGGCTCCCGGCTCCACGGCCGACATCGTACGGCTCCTGAAGGAGACGAAGACCGACGTCGTCATCAACTACCTCCCCGTGGGGAGCGAAGAGGCGACCAAGTGGTACGTGGAGCAGATCCTCGAGGCGGGGTGTGCGTTCGTGAACGCCATCCCCGTGTTTATCGCCAGGGAGAAGTACTGGCAGCGCCGCTTCGAACAGAAGAAGCTGCCGGTGATCGGCGACGACATCAAGTCGCAGGTCGGGGCGACCATCATCCACCGCGTGCTGACTCGCCTCTTCCGCGAGCGCGGCGTGCGCCTCGAGCGGACCAGCCAGCTCAACGTCGGCGGGAACACCGACTTCCTCAATATGCTCGAGCGCTCCCGCCTGGAGTCGAAGAAGATCTCGAAGACCAACGCGGTCACGTCGATGCTCGACTACGATATCGGCGAGAAGAACGTCCACATCGGGCCGAGCGATTACGTCGAGTGGCTGGACGACCGGAAGTGGGCGTACATCAGACTTGAGGGGCGAACCTTCGGCGACGTCCCGCTCAACGTTGAGTTGAAGCTCGAGGTTTGGGATTCTCCGAACTCAGCCGGCGTCATCATCGACGCCGTGCGCTGCGCCAAACTCGGGCTCGACAACGGCCTCTCCGGCGCCTTGATCGGACCCTCGGCCTACTTCAAGAAGTCGCCCCCGATTCAGTATCCGGACGACGTGGCGCGGCAGATGGTGGAAGACTTCATCGAGAAGTACGGCTCGAAGCGCCCGCGCGCCGCGAAGGCGGAGAAACCGAAGCGGATCGCGGGGCCCCGCAGCGGGCTGAAGCGGGCCGCGCGGCGCAGCGCCTGAGCCGGGGACACGGCCGAGCGTGCGGCGTCTCCTCCTAACGCTGGAGGGGATCGAGGGATCGGGGAAGACCACCCAAGCCCAGCGGCTCAAGGTGTTCCTCGATTCGCACCGGATCCCGGCGGTCCTGACGCGGGAGCCGGGAGGATCGCCCCTCGCGGAGCGGATCCGGGAGATGGTCTTGACCGAGGGCGAGGAGCCGCTCCAGCCGGAGGCCGAGCTCCTGCTCTTTCTCGCGGCCCGAGCCCAGCACGTCCGCGGGGTCATCGGCCCCGCCCTGGACAAGGGTGAGGTCGTGGTTTGCGACCGGTTCACGGACGCCACGTTGGCGTATCAGGGCGGCGGGCGGACGATGCCGGACGAATTTCTCCGGTCGTTGAACCGATGGGCGACCGGAGGGGTCAGTCCCACAAGGACTTACCTGATCGACATCCCGGTCGATGTGGGGCTTACGCGAGCAAAGGACCGGAGGGCGCGGACGGCGCCCGACCGTTTCGAGTCGGAGGGGGCGGCCTTTTTTGAGGCCGTCCGGAAGCGGTACTTGGAAATGGCACGTTCAGAATCGGAACGATTTGTCGTTCTTAGGGGTACGGACTCGGAGGAGGCAATCGCGCATCAAATCGAGAAGGACGTCAACGCGCTTTTGAGCGGCCGGAATCACAACTCATCGAGGTGAACCGCAAATGAACCGAAGGCAACTCTTCGCGGTCGTAATACTCGTCTCCGCGCTGGTGGCTGGAACCTGGGCCGTCGGCCGAGTGCAGGAATCGACCGACAACACCTACGCGAACATCGAGCGGTTCATCCAGGTCCTAACGAAGGTCCGGGACCACTACGTCGAAGCGGTCACAACGGACAAACTGATGGATTCGGCGATCCGCGGAATGCTCCGCACGCTCGACCCTTATTCCCAGTACCTGGATAAGGACGAGGCGGAGCGGCTGGAGACGACGACCCACGGCTCCTTCGGTGGCATCGGCATCTCGATTGGAATTCGGGACGGCTGGGTCACCGTGATCTCTCCGATCGAAGGGACCCCGGCGTGGCGCGCGGGAATCCAGGGCGGCGACCGGATCATCAAAATCGACGGTGTCTCGAGCGAAGGGCTCTCGCTGGATGACGCGATGAAGAAGATGCGCGGCGAGCGGGGGACGAAGGTGGAGCTGTCCATCTTCCGCGAAGGGCGCGATCGGCCAATGGATTTTACCATCACCCGCGACATCATCCAGATCAAGAGCGTTCCGTACGCGGGATTGCTCTCGAGCGGGGTCGGATACATCCGGCTCTCGAACTTCTCGGAGCGGAGCCGCGAGGAAATTGACGGAGCGATCGCCAAGATCGAGAAGCAGAATCCCCGTGGCCTGATCCTCGATTTGCGTTACAACCCGGGCGGGCTCCTCTCGCAGGCCGTCGAGGTCTCGGAGGAGTTTACGCCGCGCGGGAAGAAAATCGTCTACACGCGCGGCCGCGACGCCACCCAGAATCGGGACTTCTTCTCTTCTGCCAGCAACCCGCACACTTCCTATCCGCTTGTGATCCTCGTCAACCAGTGGACCGCGAGCGCCTCGGAGATCGTGTCGGGCGCGATTCAAGACCTGGATCTGGGCGTTGTCGTAGGACGCACCACCTTCGGCAAGGGACTCGTGCAGACGGTCATCCCGCTGACGCGTAGCGTGCGGGGCCCCAAGCTCAAGCTGACGACCGCCAAGTACTACACGCCGAGCGGTCGGTGCATTCAGAAGGAAGAGCAGCTCAAGGACGGCGCCTTGGCCGAGGATGACGATACCGACCAGACGAAGACCTCGCTCTCGGACTCGCTCAAGTCGCAGAAGGCGCTTCCGGAGTACAAGACCGAGATGGGCCGGACCGTCTTCGGCGGCGGCGGCATTTTCCCCGACCTCGAGCTGGACGATGTGAAGTACCCCCACGTCATCGAGGATCTCGAATCGAAGCAGATCTTCTTCAAGTACGCGGTCCATTACGCCGTGAAGCACAAGGATGCCCCGGCGAACTACGCGATCAGCCCCGCGATGAAGGATGAGTTCCTCGCACTCTTGAGAAGCGAGAAGTTCGAGTACAGCGCCGATTCGCTCGCCATGGCCCAGCACTGGGTGAATACCGGGATGCGGCGCGAGCTGGCGCGCAGGTTCGTGGGGGACGAAGAGGCGTACCGCGTCGCGCTGGAAGACGACGAGCAAGTGCGGCAGGCCGCCGCGCTCTTCGACAAGGCGGCCACGCTTCCGAAGCTCCTCGCCCTCGCGACGGAGATGACGAAGGCGAAGGCGATGGCGGTTCAGGGCAGGGGAACCGACGTCCGGTAGTTCATGCAGGCCGGTCCGATCCGTCTTGAGGGGAAGGTCCTCCTCTCGCCGCTCTGCGGCGTGACCGACTCCCCTTTTCGCCTGCTCGCGCGCAAGCACGGCGCGGCAATGGTCTTCTGCGAGATGACCTCCTCGGACGGGCTTGTCCGGAAGAACCCCAAAACGTTCGAGCTCCTACACTATCGCCCGGAAGAGCGCCCGATCGGCGCGCAGCTTTGCGGCTCCGATGCCACGGTCATGGCCGACGCGGCGCGAATGGTCGCCGATCTCGGCTTCGACACGATCGACCTCAACTACGGCTGCCCGGTTCGGAAAGTCATCGCCCGGGAGGCCGGGGCCGCCATGCTCACGGATATGGAGCGGTTGGAGCGGGTCACCTCCGCCGTCGTGAAGGCCGTCTCCCTGCCGGTGACCGCGAAAATTCGAATCGGATGGGACCAGAACTCGACGAATGCCCCCGAGGTGGCCACCGTGCTCGAGCGCGCCGGCGTTCGTTGGATCGCGGTCCACGCGCGCGCACGCTCCGAGAAGTTCGGGGGGCAGGCGCACTGGGAGGTTATCGCCCGGGTCAAGGAGGCGACCACGCTCCCGGTGATCGGAAACGGCGACGTGAAGACGCCGGAGGATGCGCTTCGGATGGTCGCCGAGACCGGGTGTGACGGCGTCATGGTGGGGCGAGGCTCGTTTGGAAACCCGTGGCTCTTCGGTCGCGCGCAGCGGCTCCTGGACGGCGGGGACGCCGGGCCCGAGCCGACGCCTCGGGAACGAATCGAGACGGCGGTCACCCATCTCCACGATCTCGCGCGGAAGAAGGGCGACTACGCGTCGACCCTCATGCGAAAGCACATCGCCTGGTACGTCCGTGGGCTCTACGACAACTCGGCCCTCTGCCGGGAGATCAATCACGCCAAAACCCCCGCGGAGACCGAGGCGCTTCTCTGGCGCTATCTCGACAAGCTGGAGAGCTCTCCGACCCCGTACGCGCCGACCGCCGGCGCGGGAGTCGAGGGGGATGATGCGGTCGGGGGCGAGGCGTGTGGGGCCGCGACGGAAATGAATGGATCCTGCGCGTCTCCGTAAGATTCTCGACGGGGTCCGACGCGGTCGGATAAGCACGCGCGAGGCCCTCGAGTCGCTCGCCCGCCTTCCCTTCGAGACGGTCGGTCCCGCCACCGTCGATCACCACCGAAGCCTTCGCCAGCACCTCCCCGAAGTCATCCTCTGCGAGGGGAAAACCGTGCTCCAGTGCGTCGCGATCGCCCGCGTGATCGTGCGGCGGAGCGGGCGCTGCCTCGCCACGCGCGCGAGCCGGGGCCAGGCGGAGGCGCTGGTTAAGGACTTCGGGGAGAAGGCAAAGTGGAACGAGGAGGCCCGCGCGGTGGTCATCGAGGAAGGTCCTCGCCGCAAGGGACAGCGGGGTGTGCGCCGCGCCATTGCTGCGAAGGGCCGGCCGAAAGCGGGCAAGTCGGGCTCGGTCCTCGTGGTCAGCGCGGGCACCTCCGACCTTCCGATCGCGGAAGAGGCCGTCGTGACCCTTGAATTCATGGGCGTCCCCGTCAGCCGGGTGTACGATGCTGGAGTGGCGGGGATCCATCGGCTCCTCGCCCACGTCCGGGCCCTCCGGAGCGCCTCCGCGGTCGTCGTCGTGGCCGGTATGGAGGGGGCACTCGCGAGCGTGGTCGGGGGAATCACCGACCGCCCGGTCATCGCGGTCCCGACGAGCGTGGGCTACGGCGCCTCCTATGGCGGGCTGGCCGCGCTTCTCGCGATGCTCAACGCCTGCGCGGCGGGGGTCACCGTGGTGAATATCGACAACGGCTTCGGCGCCGGCTACGCCGCCGGCGTCATCGCGCGCCAGTCGGGCGCGCGGAGGCGCGGATGAACATCGTCTACTTCGACTGCGTTTCGGGGGCGTCCGGGGACATGATCCTGGGCTCTCTCGTCGCCTTGGGCGCTCCGCTTCCGGAGATCGATCGACGTCTGAAAGCGCTCCCGCTCGAGGGGTTCTCGCTCCGCGAGACGAGGGTCCAGCGCCACGGTTTCGAAGCGCTCCAGCTCAAGGTCGAGACGCACGAGACGAAAGCCCACCGACATTTCACCGAGATCCGCCGCCTTCTGGAAGGGGCCAAGCTGCCTGACCGGGTCCTCGCGCGCGCGCTCGGAACGTTCGAGATCCTCGGACGCGCCGAAGCGGAAGCGCACCAGGTCCCGCTCGAGAAGGTCCACTTTCACGAGGTCGGCGCCATCGACGCGATCGTCGACATCGTCGGCACGGCGTGGGCGTTGGAGCTCCTCGCCGTCGAGCGCTGCCATGCTTCGGTGATTCCCCAGGGGCGGGGCTTCGTGAAGGCGGCGCACGGCGTGCTGCCGGTCCCGGCGCCCGCGACGCTCCGGATCTTGGAAGGAGTCGCCGTGCGCGCGACGGAGATCGAGGCCGAGCTGACGACGCCCACGGGGGCTGCGCTCTTGCGGGCCCTCTGCGAGACGATCGGGGAACCGGTGGGGATTCGACCCCGGAAGACCGGCGTCGCGACCGGCGCCCTGGATCTGAAAGAGCGGCCCAACATCCTTCGCGCGGTGCTGGGGGAGCCCCTCGTCGGAGAGGGGGCGGGATCGGTCGAGGTGCTCGAGACTACGATCGACGACATGAACCCGCAGCTCTACGGCCACCTGACCGAAGCGCTCTTTGAAAGCGGCGCGGTCGAGGTGTTCCTGACCCCGGTGCAGATGAAGAAGGGGCGTCCCGGCGTGCTCGTGACCGCGCTCTGCGATCCGCGGCGCGCATCGTCGGTGGTCGAGCGGCTCTTCGCGGAGTCCTCGACGATCGGCGTTCGTGTGAGGCGCGAAGGCCGGATCGAG